>JBKQSL010000268.1:0-29795 GCA_052143655.1 Streptosporangiaceae bacterium
GGGTCACGCTGCGGCTGACCCAGCCGCTGTTCTGCGACCCGTACTCGCGTAACCGGATGACGGGCGGCCTCATCCTCATCGACGAGGCCACTGGCGCCACGGTCGGCGCCGCCATGATCACCGATCCGGGCTGAGCACTGGCCGTCCCTATCACAGCGCCCTGGCGCGCTTTTCGCTAAATCGCTCTCGGATTCGGCCCGGGAGCGATTTAGTTTCCAGGCGGCGCTGATTGCCGGCTAATTCGGCCCGGGCTCGTGCGGTGACCGCCCGTGTTTCGCCCGGGCCTGATCTTTTCCCTCATCAGGGCCGCTCCTGGTCCGCCAATGACTCTCGTAACACCCGCCCTGCCTGCGAGTTTAACTCTGCGTAAGCATGTCTAACTTTTAGTTATTTCGTATGCTATAGCACATTGCTCCTGGTTCGCGTGGCATACTAATCGAATGTGAGTTACTCGGGGTGATCGCGGCCTGCGGTGCATCACGGTCAAAGCGGACATGATGCGGGGACGCCGGGGCGGGCAAGCGGTCACCGCGCCGACATGGGGGAGGGATTCGGTGCCAGGAGCGGGAAGCTCAGTGGAGCAGGCCCGGCAGCTGGTGCAGTGCGGCGGCACCATGTACCCGGCCGGCACCTTCACCACCATCATGAAAGGCAGCACCGGCTGCCCCCGCAACAACGTCTTCAGCTTCAGCGCGACCGCGCCGTACGCGGTGACCGCATGGGCGCCGAACGTGAATGGCACCGTCGACTCGATCGCCTGCGGCGGCGGCAACTGCGCTGACGCCCACATCGGCGGCAAGTTCACCGCGGTCAACGGCGCCGCCAGCGACAACCAGGACGGCAGCGAGATGTGCGGCGGCGTCAAGGGCCTGGCCGGCATCTGCTTCCTGCCCTACGGCAGCTAACCGGAAGGACGCACCCCGAGTGAGCACCCTGCCGCGTGTCATCTACCTGGGCGGGCTCGGCCGCAGCGGAACCACTCTGCTGGAACGGCTGCTGGCCGAGCTCCCCGGGGTGTGCTCGGCCGGCGAGGTCGTGCATATGTGGCAGCGCGGCATCGCGGACGGGGAGCTGTGCGGCTGCGGCGAGCCGTTCGCCAGCTGCCCGTTCTGGGCGAAGGTCGGTGAGGTGGCCTTCGGTGGCTGGCAGCAGGTTGACGTCGGCCGGGTGCTGGCGCTGCGCAACGCGGTCGACCGCAGCAGGCACATCCCGCTGCTGGCCGCGCCCGCGTTGCCGGCCTCGGTGCGGCGCAGCCTGGACGAGTACCTCGGCTACTACCAGCGGGTCTACTCGGCCATCGCCGAGGTCAGCGACTGCCCGTACGTCGTGGACTCCAGCAAGCACGCCTCGCTCGCCTTCTGCCTGCGCTGGCGGCGCGACCTGGACCTGCGGGTCGTGCACGTGGTGCGCGACAGCCGGGCGGTGGCGTACTCATGGACCCGGCAGGTCAGCCGCCCCGATTCGGCGGCTGACAGCTACATGACCCGGTACTCCCCGAGCACGGCGGCGGGCCTGTGGAATGCGCAGAACGGCGCGCTGGCGCTGCTCGCCGCCGAGGGAGTGCCCACGCTCCGGGTCCGGTACGAGGACCTGGTCGCCGAGCCCGCCGCCACGATGCGCGCGATCGCCGCCTTCGCCGGGATCCCGGCCGCCGCGGCGGACCTGAGCTTCCTGGCCGGCGACGCCGACGGCCACTGGGCGGACCTGGCCGCCGTGCACACCGCATCCGGCAACCCCATGCGCTTTGCCACCGGCCGGGTGCCGATCAAGCGGGACGAGCGGTGGCGCACGGCGATGCCAGCCGGTCAGCGCCGCGCGGTCACTGCGCTGACGCTGCCGCTGCTGGCCCGGTACGGCTACACCGGGCGGGCGGCATGACCGGATCGCCGTCCGTCGGCGTGGTGCTGCCGACCATGAACCGTCCTGCGCAGCTGCGCACCGCGCTCGCGGCCGTGCTCGGGCAGGACTATCCCGGGGACATCCGCGCAGTCGTGGTGTACGACCGCAGCGAGCCTGACGAGAGCCTCGCCGACGGTGACCGGGTCACGGTGCTGGCCAATACCCGCACCGGCGGCCTGGCCGGCGCGCGGAACACCGGCATCCTGGCCCTGGACACCGACCTGGTCGCGTTCTGCGATGACGACGACGAATGGCTCCCGGGCAAGCTGAGCGCCCAGGTGGCCGCGCTGGCGGCCGCGCCCAGCGGTGAGTTCGCCAGCTGCGGGATCCTGGTGGATTTCGCCGGCCGGCCGACCCCCCGGCTGGCCGGCCAGGTTCAGGTCACCTACGGGGACCTGCTGCGGTCCCGGATGGTGATGGTGCACTCGTCTACCTACCTGGCCAGCCGCGCCGCCCTGGTGGACAAGATCGGGCTGCTGGACGAGCAGATACCCGGCAGCCAGAACGAGGACTGGGACCTGGCCCTGCGGGCCGCCCGGCGCGCCCCGATCGTGCACGTGGACCGGCCGCTGGTGCGGGTGGCGTGGGGCGCGACCTCTTACTTCGCCCGGCAGTGGGAGTCGAAGGCCGAGGCGCTGCAGTGGATGCTAGCGCGGCACCCGGACATCGAGCAGTGCCGGACGGGAGCGGCCCGGGTCTACGGCCAGCTGGCCTTCGCCTACGCCTGCCTGGGGCAGCGCACCGAGGCGGCCCGGTGGGCGGCCCGCGCGCTGCGGCGCAACTGGCATGAGCGGCGCGTCCCGTTCGCCCTCGCCGTTGCCGCCGGGCTAGTTTCCGGGGACCGCGTGCTCCGCGTCCTGCATGCCCGCGGGCACGGGATCTGACATGGCCGCCGCCGCCACGGCTCCCTCCGCTCCGGCCGGCCGGATCCGGCTCGGCGAAATCGACCTCGACCCGCTGACCGAGGCCCAGGTCGTCCAGGTGATCATGGATGCCGCGGCCCAGGGCCAGGGTGGCTGGGTGGTCACCCCGAACGTCGACCAGTGCCAGGCCGCACGGCGTGATCCGGCCCTGGCCGCGCTGATCGCCAGCGCCTCGCTGGCCGTCGCGGACGGAATGCCGCTGGTCTGGGCCTCCCGGATGCTCGGCCAGCCGCTGCCCGAGCGGGTCACCGGGGCGGCGCTGATCTTCTCGGTGTCGCAGGCGGCAGCGCGCGAGTCCCGGTCGGTCTACCTGCTCGGCGGTGAGCCTGGCGTTCCCGGGCAGGCGGCCAGCGCGCTGATCGCCCGTTACGGTGACCTGAAGGTGGCCGGCACCGACGCACCGCCGGTGGGTTTCGACGCCAGCCCGGCCGGGGTCGCCGAGGTGCGGGAGAAGCTGACGCTGGCGGCACCGGACATCGTCTTCGTCGGCCTCGGCTTTCCCAGGCAGGAGAAGCTGATCACCGAACTGGCCGGGGAACTGCCAGGGGCCTGGTTCATCGCATGCGGGGCGGCGATCCCCTTCGCGGCCGGCGCGCTGCCGCGCGCGCCGGAGTGGATGCAGCGGTCGGGGCTGGAATGGCTGTACCGGCTCGCCAGCGAGCCGCGGCGGCTGTTCCGCCGGTACCTGATCCAGGACCTGCCGTTCGCGCTGCGGCTGCTTGTCACGGCCCGCCGGCAGGGCCGGTCGGGGCGCCGGGCCAGCCGCTGAGCGGGCCCGCTACCGGACCAGCGCCGCCGCGTGCTGCCAGGCCGCGGCGGCCAGCGCCGGGTCGGCAGTCCACCCGGCCAGCACCGCCAGCAGGGCCAGCAGGAGCGGGTCGACGAGCCACAGCTCCGGCCGCGTGCCGGTGGTGAACGCAAGCGGCTCGGGCAGCAGGCGGAACCGGTGCCGCGACAGCGGGTAGCCGAGCATACAGCCCGAGTCTGTGCACAGGTCGCCGGCGATGTGGGTCACGCAGCCGATCCCGGCGGCGAGCGGTCAGCGCCGCCAGCTGGGGACGGCGCCGAGCCAGCGCTCCAGCCGCTCGTCGTAAGGCTCGAAATGATCGCGCAGTTCCTGCCGCACTGACTGCGGCAGCGCCGAGCGGGGCCGTGCGTTGTGCCGCTCGAAGACCGGGTAGCCGAGGTTCGGCAGCCCGAGGAAGTCCAGTATCCGGTCGTATACCGGCTCGGGCCGGGTGAAGAACTCGTTGCTGTCCACGACGTGGATGCGGTCGGTCCCGAAGATCTTCTCCAGCGCCTCGATCTGATCGGCGTACTGGCCGCGGGCCCGGTAGGCCTGATGCTGCAGCGCATGGCTGACGTAGGTCGGGTCGGCGATCATCCGCTCGGCCTCGCCGCTGATGCGCTCGGCCTCCAGTTCCAGTGCGCCCTCGAAGGGCTCGGTCTCGAATCCGCGGGCAATCTCATGGGCGTGCGCGGAGTAGGCCCGCTCGGCCGGGTCGCGCACCAAAACCAGCAGCCGGGCGTCCGGCAGGTCGCTGGCGATCCGGCTGGCCGCCAGCGGATGCCACATGTAGAACGGGCTGGACTCGAACGTCAGCGGGGTGGCCCCGGTCGCCCGCTGCACCCGCCGGGCCTGGGCCAGCAGCGGGAAATGCGCCTTGTACCAGCTCAGCGGCTGGGCATAGTTGAGGTCGAAGTAGTGCACGCCCTTGTGCAGCACGGCCTTGAGTATCGCCGGGTGCTGGCTGAGCGTGCGGTACATCGAGGTGGTCCCGCACCGCTGCGCGCCGACGATCAGGAACCCCGGCAGCATCCGGTACCGGCTGGTCAGCCGGCCGGCGGTAACCGTGACGGCATGGGCCGCCCGCCTGCTGGGCGGGGCGACGGAAACGGACTTCACCATGGTGTCGTGCCTTTCAGATCGGCGGCGCGAGCTGCGTCCGCGCGCTGTCGTCATAGCTGTCCCGCGCCGGCGGCGACGGCAGGAATCAGCCACTGGCCGGGTGCCCCCAGCCGGGCGCCGGCGGCTTCCTGACGGTCGGCCAGGTACCGCACGGCCAGGTCAGCGAGGTAGAGCAGCGCGGTGAGCCGGGCCGAGTCCGCGGTCACCCCGAACGGCTCCAGCAGGTGCGCCGCACGGCTGGCCAGCTCCGCGGCGGCAGCGCGCGGCTCGCGCTGCCCGGAGACGACCTGGCTCTGCAGCCAGCAGTGCAGCGCGTCGAAGCCGAGCGGGACCCCGGCTGTGAACCGCTCCCAGTCCCACACCAGCAGGCCGCCCGGGGTGCTGGCCATGTTCCAGGGCGTCCAGTCACCATGCCAGGCGCCGAACGTCAGCGTGGCCTGCCCCGCGCGGCGGCCGAGCTCGCGCAGCGAGGCCGCCAGCTCGGCCGCGTCCGCAGTGTCGTCCGCGCCGGCCAGCCGCTGGCCGAGCCGGTACCAGTAGGCGCTGCCGGCCAGCCCGGCCTGTTCCAGGCCGGTCACGGCGGCCACCTCAGCCATGGCCCGGGCCAGCCGGCCGGGCGGCAGCGGGACCCGCCGCTGCCAGACCGGCAGCGGGCTGAGCACCAGGACCGGCAGTTCCCGCCAGGTCCCGGCGTGCAGCACGGCGGGCACGCACAGCTCGCTCAGGCTCGCCTGGCGCAGCCGCAGGAGGGCGTCGCGCTCGGCAGCTACCAGCTCGCCGGCCAGTGGCGTGGTGCCGACCTTGGCGAAGCCCGCCGTCTGCCCGCGGGGCGTGACCAGCTGCAGGACCGGCTTGCGGTTAGCCCGCGCCGCCCCCAGGTGCATGCTGACCGCCAGGTCGGCGTCAAGCTGGGCGCGCAGGTACGCGTCAATGGCCGGGGCGCCGGACGGGACCTCGATCCGCAGCCGGTCCCGGAGCATCACCCGCCCGGCCCCGCTGGCCAGCATCAGGGCCAGCGCCCGGGTGGCCAGCTGAGCCCGGGCCGAGCCGGGCTCGCCGTAGCGGCGCACCGCGGCAGCGGCGGCCCGGCGGCCGGGCGGCACGATGAGCCGCGGGCGGCGGGCGTTCGGCAGCACAATGAACTCCGCGTCACCGCTCGTCCCGGGTCGGCCGCCGGCCCGCCCGTACGCCGATACCCGGGCCGGCGGCGGCCAGAGCACGCGGCACACCTGCGCCAGGTACCCGGCGCGCTCATCACCGCTGATCACCGTGGCCGGACCGGAGTCAGCGGCGGCGGGCAGGCCGCCCCCTGGCCCGGTACCCGCGGCCCGGCCGTAACCCGGCACCTGGCACCGCCGGGTGGAAATACGGCTGCGCCACCAGCCGGGCGAACGCTGACAGTGCCCTCGGCTCGCTGCCCAGCCAGTAGCTGAACGGGATGCCGTTGCTGTCGGTCCCGTTAGCGTCGAAATAGACCATGGCCTTGATCTGCGGATGGCTTTCGGCGAGCCGGCCGACGGCGGTCAGCCATGTCGCCCAGGCCCGCGCATTCCCGCTGGTGGCAAACTCGCCGATGATGACGGGCTTGGGGTGCTGCGCCGCCCACCTCAGGAACGGGGCGGCCATCGAGCCCAGTGACTGCGCCGGGTCCGCCGAGTAAACGTCGGCGCAGACCCAGTCGACTTCCTTGTTGCCCGGATAGAACGCCTGCGCCCGGCCCATGGCGAAGCCATAACCGGTCGGGCACCAGACCCAGGTCACGTTGGTCGCGCCGACGGCGGCGAAGATGGCCCGGATATGGTCCCACGCCTTGATGTAGTCGGCCGGGCTGTGAACGGCCCACTGCAGGTTCGGCCGGTCCATCTCATGCCGGAACTCCAGCATCACCGGGCGGTGCAGCGCCTTGAGCGCGCGGGCTGTGGCCGCGATCATGGCGTCGTCCCGGCCGGCGATGATCGCCTGCGTGTTAGGGTCCCCGCCCCAGGTGAGCAGCAGGATCTTGTGGTGCTGGGCGAAGTAGGAATCCTCCAGCGCGGGGAACGGCGTGCCCCACGGCGTGTAGATGTGGACGATCTGCAGGGACCGGCCGAGGCGGTGCTCGAATGCCAGGAACGCATCGATCTGGCCCTGCTGGGTGTACTGAGCCGGCTGCACGTATGCGCCGAGGTAGGCGCCGTGCGCGGGGACCAGCGTGGCGTGATCCACCGCGGCTTCCTGCGGCCAGCCTGCGGGGCCGTGCGCCCGGCCCGCGGCATGGCCTGTCCCGGCGGACTGCGCGGAGGCGCTGGACTGGGCCGTCCCGCTGCCCTGCAGCCCGATGGACACGATCACCGCGACCACCGCCACTACCGCGACAGCCGCCCAGGCGAGGACAGGCCGGGCGAGTACGGGCCCGTCGTACTGCCGCCGCGCCAGGCGACGCCTCCGTTCGGAGGCAGCACGATGACTGTGATAGTGGCTCATCGGCCCCCTCCGCCGCCGGCCGCTCCGATCGCGAGGCCGTTCATAGCGGCCGGCACCGCCAGCCCGCACCGGGCAATCGGGCACCCCGCGTGATCCGCTGCTTGCCTTTCTGACATTCGCAGGACTCTAGCGTTCATGAATGACTCCAGAGCCGTAAACGGGCATATGCCCGCTGCTAAGTGCACGCGCACCATTTCCTGCCTCTCCCTGTCCGGCTGCTGTCATCCCGCGTTCCTCGGCTGTCATCCCGCGCCCCCCGGCCTGGCTGCGGTGTGGCGCCGGACCCGGCCGGCTAGCTGAGCCACCCCCGGCATCACGGCCAGCTGCAGGACATCCCGGAAGCGCCAGAGCCCCGCCGCCATGACCGCGCACCCGGCGGCGACCGCCACGGCGGCGCTGACCAGGCCGGGCCCGGCAGCCAGCCGCACAGCGAGCGGAATGAGGCCGAAGCTCACGGCGGTCAGCCCGCAGGCGATCGCGGCTCCCCGGCCGAACGGGTGCACCCGCAGCACCACAGCGACCTGGATCAGCGGCATCAGGTTGAACACGGCGATCGCCGCGGCCCAGCCGATAGCCGCGCCGGTAATACCGTACCGGGGGATCAGCACCAGGTCGGCTGCAACGTTCGTGGCCATGGCCAGCAGGCCGTTGGCCAGGCTCCAGCTGGATCGCCCGGCGGTAGTGAGCACCATGTCAACCTGCCCGCAGCCAGCCGACACCAGCATGGCCAGGCTCAGGATCACCATCACGGTCGCGCCGGCCTGGTAGGAGTGCCCGAAGATGCCCAGGACCTGCGGCCCGTAGGTCGCGGCCAGCAGGTACAGCGGCCAGGCCAGGACCACCAGCCAGGCGGTGGTCGCCTGGTAGACCATGTTCGCGCCGCGCCGGTCCCGCACCGCGAACAGGTGCGTGAACTGCGGCTGCGCGGCCATGCTGATCGCGATATTGCCCAGCTGGCCGACCACCAGGAACCGGGTGGCGGCGGTGTAGATGGCCGCGTCCACCGGGCCCTTGATGATGCCCACCAGCACGATGTCCAGCCGCTGGATGACGATCTGCGCAGTGGCCGCGAGCGCACGCGGGGCGTTGAACTTCCAGAACCCGCGCGGGGTCGCGCTGGTCAGCACGCTGTCTTCGATCTGCTGGTCGCGGCGGGTCACCGGGAACGGCCGGGTCTCCGGCTCGACGTCCACGTAACGCAGGTCGGCGTAGGGGCCGGCCTGGGACACGCCGCGCACCGCGACCAGCTGCCGCCGCCGTGGCCGGGTCCGCCGGTCGATCCGGCGCAGCCACAGCCAGCCGATGATGGCGGCGGGCACGTACGGCACGGCCCACAGCGGCGCGAGCAGGGCAGCGCTGCCCAGCATGGCCGCGATCAGCACGGCAGCCAGCTGCAGGCCGGAGCGGCCGATCCGGTCGATGACCACGGTGGGCCGCATGTTCCGGTAGCCGCGGCTGGCGCCGAGGAACGTGTCGGTGAGGGCGGCGAACGGAAGCGCCACCGCCAGCGCCCGCAGTGCCCCGGCGACCGCCGCGTGCCCGGCTCCGCCGCCCAGGTCGCCGTGCAGCAGCACGCGGGCCAGCGGATCGGCGAACACGGCCATTGCGACCGCCCCGGCGGTCGAGACCAGGACCACCGGGATGACCGCCGCCCGCAGGATGCGCGGGATCTTGTGCTCGGCGTGCAGCGACCGGAGCCGGGTGATGAAGTACACCGTGCCGTTGTAGGCACCGAGATTGGTGATCGCCTCGAGGATCAGGAACAGCGAGGTCGCCGCGAAGAACGCGCCCGCGACTGAGGTGCTGAACTCCCGGGTCACCAGCACCGTCAGGCCGAGCGTGGCGGCCGCGGAGATGCCAGCGCCGGCCAGGTTCAGCGTGCTGCCGCGGGCGACCTCGGCAAGGCTGGCCCGGTCGGCCTGCGCGGCCGCCCGGCTGCGGGCGGCAGGCTCGGCCGGGCGACGGGGCGGCGGCGGCCCGCCCGCCCGCGAGCCGGACCGGTGTGAGCCCGCCCGGTGCTGGCCCGGCCGTCCGCCGAGATCGTGGGAGGTTCCGGGCAGGCCGGGCGGCGCGGGGCTCATCTGCTCGGATGACTTCATGACCGGGGTGCGGACCGCACTCGCCGCAGCCGCGCCGTGCCCGCGCTCACGCCGGTGACCCGAGCCGCGCCGCAGCCCCGGGCCGCAGCGCCCGGGGTGCCGCTGGCGGCTCGGCCGCCTGCCGGAACATGGAGTCCTTCCACATCAGCGCATAGATCAGGATGGTGAAGCCGAGCGGCGCGCCGACGGCGTCATAAGTGAACATGTAGACGAACGACAGCAGTAGCACGAGCACTCCGGCGACTGCGTACGGCGATCGCTCATGCCGGTACCGCCATATGCCAAACAGGAAGAAGGCCAGGTACAGGCCGGCTCCGACGAATCCGCTGCAGACCAGCAGCAGCCAGAGCTGGCCGGTGCTGCCGACCGCGAGATGACCGCAGCTCGGGCACTTCGGCCCCGGGCCGACCGCGATGGACTCGGGGCTCCCCTTCTCCTGCCGGGTGTCTCCGTACCCGATGATCGGCGAGGCCAGGGCAGCCTTGACTGACAGCGACCCCAGTTCCGAGCGCAGGTTGTCGCTCTTGCCGTGGTGCAATCGGCCGGTCACGATCGACTGCAGCGGAGTGGCCAGGACCAGGACGCCGGCTAGCGCGATCAGCGCGATGAGCCCGCCGAGCAGGCCGACCCGGCCGCGGGCGGCCAGCCGCACGGCCAGGTAGCCGATGGCGAAACCGACCCCTATCCAGGCGCCTCGGTTCAGCGAGTACAGCAGCGGCACGATCGCGAGCGTGATCGTCGTGGCGGCTATCCAGCGCTGCCGCCGGGTCCCGCCCTGCCACCAGCCCACGATCAGGAACGGCACCAGGATGGTCAGGCAGTCGCCCCACAGGTTGGTGTAGTCGAACGGCGCCTTCGGGCGGCCGCCGGCCGTGCCCAGCACGTTCTGCACCTGCGCCAGCCCGGGCTGCATGGAGGCCTGGATGAACGTGTTGGACTGCACGCTCTTGGGCAGCACCAGCAGCAGCGGCGAGTTGAACTGCAGGTGCGGCGCCGCCATCCCGGCCAGCCCCCCGATGGTGGTGAAGATTGCCACCAGGCCGAGCAGCCAGGCGAACCGGCGGCGCGGCAGTTCCTTCTCGGTAAGGTTCCCGGCGAACAGCAGCATGACGGTCACGCCGGCGTAGTTCATCGTGCGGTCGGCCCACGACAAGACGCGGTGCGACATGGCGCTCGGCACGGTGTCGGGCGCGGTCAGCGTCAGCGCGGCCACCCCGGCTACGGCGCATACCAGGAACAGCAGCCAGAGCCCGAAGCCCGGCGGGACCCGGATCCGGCGGTTGCCGAACCGGCGCCAGGCGACCATGCGCGCCGTCATCGGGATGGCCAGCAGGATCCACAGGAAGTCGGCCAGGCCGAGAGCCCACCACAGCGGGTACAGCAGCAGCAGGCCGGTAACCGGCCAGGCCGGGTGACGGGCAAGCCAGCCGCCGGTTCGCTGCGGTCCTGCCGCGCCGCTGCGGCGCGACGGCGCCGGGCCGCTGGGCGGCGGCAGGCCCGGCGTGGGGCGCACTGTCGTGGTCACGGCTGGTCGTTCACCTCATCCGGGCTGGCTGGGATCCGGGTGGCTAGGGCGCGGGCGGCAATGCAGGGCCGTCCGCCGGGGCAGCGGCGGCCGGGAAGCGTCCCGCACTGCTAGCCGCCCGCGACCCTGTTGGGCGGATCGTCGAACTCAGTGCGGTCACGCGGCAGCTTGGGCGGCGCTGCCGCGTCCATCCGCGGCAGCGGCCTCGTCTCGCCGTGGTTCCGCATGCCGCGGCCGGCCTCCGCCTGGCCGGGCAGGCCGGATGTCTTCCCGGCCGGCTTGCCGAGCGGCCGCGAGTCGGCGACCGACGCCGCGGCCGCCGAGGGGGCCGGCGGGTCCTCGCTGCCGCGCCACGGCGCCCGGGCTGGCGTGTCCGCCGGACGGGGGCTCGCCGGGCTCTCCGGCCAGGACGCCGGCCGCTCCGTGCGCTCGGGACGCCGGCTGCCGGCCGGGGCTGGCTCGGCCGCCCGGCGCGCCTTCGGTGCCGCGGCGGCCCGCGGCAGGACGACCGCCCCGAGCACCGGGGCGCGCAGCCGGTCCAGGCGGCGCAGGCAGTCGGCCGCGTCGGGCCGCAGGGTGCGCCCGGCCTCGATGGCGAGCAGCGCGACGTCGGCGAACTCCGCCAGCGTGAACGTCTCCGCGTCGTATCCCACGGACTGCGCTTCGATGATCACGAAGTCCGCCTCGTGCCGAAGCTCGGCAAGCATGCGCCGGCAGGAGTCGTGCTGCATGTTCAGCAGGGTGCTGGAAGTGTCCGCGCCCGGCGGGATGATCCGCAGCCGGGGCACCTCGGCGGGCCTGCGCATGACCTCGGTGACCGTGGCGGTCCCGGCGAGCACCTCGGCCAGCCCACGGCCCTCGCTGACGCCGAACAGGGCCGGGGTCATGGTCCCGGTCAGGTCGGAGCAGAGCAGGATCACATCGCCGCGGGTACGGGCCAGCGTCGCGGCCAGGTTGGCTGCCGCCACGCTGCCGCCGGCGCCTGCCGCCGTGCCGGCCACCAGCAGCACGTGGCTGCCCTCGCCCAGCGAGGTGGCGATGTACTGAGCCAGTTCGGTGAAGGCCTGGCCAGTGCGCGAGCGCGGCGACGCCAGCCCGAACCGCTGGCCGGACTTGCGCGGCGCGGCGTCCAGCAGGACCGGGACGTCCAGGTAGCGCTCGACGTCCCGGACAGAATGCACCCGCTTGTCCCGCCGGTCCAGCCAGAACGCCAGCACCAGGCCGATGAGCAGGCCGATGAGCAGCCCGCTGGGCCCCAGCAGCAGCAGCCGCGGGCTGCTCGGCGAGGTCGGCGGGGTCGCCGTGGTGACGATGGAGCCGGCTGCCGCGTTGTTGTGCGACAGGCTCTGCAGCAGCGGCTGCGCTGACGCCACGGTGGCCTGCAGGGCCTTAATCGACAGGCTGGCGGAGCTGAGCCGCAGCTGCACCGGGAGCCGCTGCGCGGGCCCGTGCAGGTGCTTCAGCGCGACCTTGAGGCGCTGGATCGCTCCCTGCTGGTAGGCGATCCGCGCTTGCACGGAGGTCAGGGTGGCCTGCAGCACCGAGGCAGCCGACGTGCGCCGGTGCAGGAGATAGGCACTGGCAAACGCGTTCGCGCAGCGCGCGGCTCCGGCCGCCGATGACGCGCTGCAGCCGACCTGCAGGAAAGTGGAGTTCGGCGGGACTGTCGCGGTGACGGTCTTCACCAGTTGCCGCGGGGTGAGCGGGCTGTGCAGTTGCCTGGCCGCCAGCGAGGCGACCGCACCGGACTGGAGGGCCTGCGCCTCGTTGTCCATGTTCACGTTGCCGGCCGTGCGGCCGCCGACCTGGTTGGCGTTGTTCGGCAGCGGCGCCACCTGGACCAGCGCATTCGCGGTGTAGGTCTTCGGCGCGGCCTTCGCATAGCCGACACCGGCGAGCGCCCCCGCGATGGTCAGGACCAGTATGAGCGGCAGGTGGCGGCGCAGCGCGCTGAGATAGTCGCCCAGCTCGAACGAGGCTGGTCGTGAGGAGATGGTCATGCGGCGGCACTCCTAACGCTGCGTCCCCGGTCCGCCGGGCTATACGGCGGATATCGCAGCATGGTTCACGTCGGGTAACCAAGACAGCAGCATAGGTGATAATCAGGGACAACGGGAACGTCGGTCGTCTTTACCAATTCATAACCACTTGTCTTCCTAGCTCGGCTCCGGCAGCCCGGCCGCCGCAGGCGGGCCGCCCCGGGCGGCCGCAGCCCGGATTTCTCCGCGGCACCGGAATTCAGGCATCGCTGGCCGCTATTCCGCGAGCCGCACACCCGGGTGCGACGGGCTGGCCGCAGCCGCACGGCAGCGGGCCGGCCGCGGCGGCCGCCTGGCGGGGGCACGGCCAGGGCGGTAGCGGCGGCGCCGGGCCCGCCGCGGCGATGCGGGTACTGCGGCGCATGCACGGGCTCCTCGTAGCAGCCTTGGCGGTACTTCGCGGTCACGCCCGGCGTTGTTCACCAAACCTTCTGATAGTGGACGCGCCAGGGCTGCCGTTGGATGACGCTTCGCCCCTGATTGCTATGTTCGTGCCCAGCCGCGCGGGCCGGCGGCCCGGCGGCAGGCCGGGCCGGGCACCTGGCGGGGGACCACGGAGGGACCGTTGACGCCGGTTGCGGACCTGGCCGGATATGTGGCGATCCCGGCGGTGACCGGGCTGACGCTGGCACCGGACGGCAGCTGGCTGGCGGTCGAGGTCAAGACCCTCGATGCCGACCAGAAGAAGTACCTGACCGGGATTACCGGGTGCCGGTCGGCGCGGCCCTGCGCCAGTACTGGGAGCTGACGCAGCGCGGCAAGAGCTGAAGTTCCTGTACTTCCCCGATGAGAGTCACTGGATACCGCGGCCCGGTGATATCCGGGTGTGGTACGAGACGGTGCTGGCGTTCCTGGCCGAGCACGTGCTCGGCCAGCCGTGGCAGCGGCCCGGGCTGCTGTGACCTGGCCGCGTCCCGGCTCCCTGGGCCGCCGTCACCGGCGCAGCAAGCAGCGCGGACCCGTGCTCAGGCGGCCGGGCCGGCCACGGAGGTGAACATCTCCGAGTCCTTGGCCACCCCGCCGGTCAGCGTGTTCTGCCGGACCAGCTGCAGCTGGTTGTCCGGCCTGCTGGTGCCGGCGTTCACCGACAGCACGTACGGGTGGCTGAATTGCGTGGTCGCGCCGGAGATGAAGGAGTCATACACGTCGCTGTTGGCGGCCGTGTAGTCGTTCCCCTCGCTGATCAGCAGCGAGCCCTCGCTGCGCCCGCAGTCGACCAGCCGGACTGGCATGTCCGGGCCGGGCGTGCCCACCGTGCCGGCGCAGTACCCCGAGTCGTTGCCGAACGGGGACCAGTCCAGCTCGTACGCCGTGTTCGAGGCGTAGTCCAGGCAGGCCACCGAGACGGGGCTCAGCAGCGTGCCGCAGAACTGGCTGACCGTGCCCACGGCCTCGAACTGGAAGTCCTCGTTCGGGTGGCTGTTGCTGGCGAGCTTCAGGTTGACGAGCTGGCCCGGGTGCGCCGGCACCGACCCGGTGTCGCCGCTGATGTAGGCGTTGACGATCGTGCCGGTGCCCAGCAGCAGCGAGGAGACGTCCGAGCAGTTGACGCCGCAGGCAGGCGTGGCGTTCCGGATGGCGTGGTGCGGGTGCACGGCCGCCTGGGCGCCGGTGGCGCCGAGCATCAGCAGGCCCGCGGCCGCGCTCATCGCGATGAGGTACTTGCGCATTTCTCTCCTTGACTTGAGCCAGGGCTGTCCCTGGCGGTTCGGCAGGCCATCCGCGCCACTGCGCGGAATTCCAGCGGAAATAACTTCACGGATAAATCGCCTGTTCTCGCTGAAGCTGGCCCAGAAGGTCACCAGACTGCTTTAGCGGCGCTACTCCTCCCCGACAATGCGTTGTCACGTTACACCTGGCGATGTCTTTATGTATCGCAAGACGCGGCATCTCCGAAGCCGGTTTACAGGCTTTTCCTGATGTACCGTAATTCCGGTAGAGCAAATAATGGCCAATAACTGGCTATTACTGCGCACTATGGGCGGCGCAGGCCACTTGAGCTGGCTCTATGACTTAATAAGATGATTTCGTCCGGCTCCCCGGCCGGTCCGGACATCGCGGTCGCCCTTCCCCGGGCAGCCGTCGCGCCCGCGGGCGGCCGGAGCCGCCGAGTTCGGCCCGGGCGCCCGGATATGCCTAGGCTGGCGGCATGACCCGTGCCCGGCTCGATAAGCGGCCCGCCGATGTCTCGGCCATGTTCGATCTGGTTGCTGACCGCTATGACCTGCTGAACGACACGCTGTCCCTGGGCCAGGACCGGCTCTGGCGCAGGGCAGTGGCCCGGGCGGTCGGGGCCGGCCCGGGTGAAGTGGTGCTGGACCTGGCCGCCGGCACCGGCACCTCGGCCCGTACCTGCACCGCCGCCGGGGCGCACGCGATTGCGTGCGATTTCTCGCTGGGGATGCTGACCGTGGGCGCACGGCGCCCGGCCCCGCGGGTGCGGTTCGTGGCCGGCGACGCGCTGGCGCTGCCGTTCCGCAGTGGTTTCTTCGACGCGGCCACGATCTCCTTCGGCCTGCGCAACGTGGCGGACACGGACCAGGCGCTGGCCGAGCTGCTGCGGGTGACCAGGCCCGGCGGGCGGCTGGTGGTGTGCGAGTTCAGCCATCTGCCCGTGCGCTCGCTGGACGCGCTGTACAGCCGGTACCTGGCGGCGGCGCTGCCGGCGGTCGCCCGGCGGCTATCGGGCAACGCCGAGGCCTATGACTACCTCGCCGAGTCGATCCGGGACTGGCCCGGCCAGCCCGAGCTGGCCCGGCGGATCGGCGCGGCCGGCTGGTCAGCGGCGCGCTGGCGGAATCTCAGCGGCGGCATCGTGGCCGTGCACACCGCGGTCCGCCCCGGGGGGCCGCGACGGTGACCGGCCCTCGGCATCCCGCGGCCGCCAGCCGTGGCAGGGTGTCGCGACGGCGCCTGCGGCTACGGTCTAGACTGCCGGTGAGTACTTGTGAAGCTGTTCACAAGACAGTCAGGACGGGTCCGTGACCGAGCAAGATCCTGCTTCGGGCGCGCCGGACTTGGCCCCGAGCGATCCCGCCACGGCCAGCCGCAGCGCGCCTGCCGAGCATGCCGCCGCGCCGCCGCGAGGCCCCCGGGCGGATTCCCGCTCCGAGGCGATGAGCGGCCTGCCGGACGCCGCTCCCGTCGGCCTGCCTGACGTAGCTCCCGCCGGGGACAGCGCTGACGTCATCATCGTGGGCGCCGGCCCGGCTGGGTCGGCAGCTGCCTACTACCTGGCCAGCGCCGGGCTGGACGTGCTGGTGCTGGAGAAGACCCGGTTCCCGCGCGAGAAAGTGTGCGGCGACGGGCTGACCCCGCGTGCGGTCAAGGCGCTGACCGCGATGGGCGTAGCCACCCCGGAAAGCGAGGGGTGGCTGCGGAACAAGGGGCTGCGCATCATCGGCGGCGGCGGGCGGATGGAGCTGCCGTGGCCCGAGCTGTCGGCATATCCGGGTTACGGGATGGTCCGGACCCGGCTGGACTTCGACCAGATCCTGGCCGGGCACGCGGCGAAGTCCGGGGCGCGGCTGCTGGAGGGCGTCAACGTCACCGGCCCGCTGCTAGACGACCGCACCGGCCGCATCACCGGGGTCCACTCACAGGGCCGGAAGTTCACCAGCCGCCTGGTCATCGCCGCCGACGGGAACTCCTCCCGGCTGTCGGTGGCGATGGGCCTGCGCAAGCGGGACGACCGGCCGCTTGGCGTGGCGGTGCGCACCTACTACGCGACCCCGCGGCACGACGACGACTACCTGGAGGCCTGGCTCGACCTGTGGGACGGCAGCCAGCTGCTGCCCGGGTACGGCTGGATCTTCGGCATGGGAGACGGGACCTCCAACGTAGGCCTCGGCCTGCTGAACACTTCCGCGTCGTTCGGCCACATCGACTACCGTGACCTGCTGCGCCGCTGGCTGGACGCGATGCCCGCCGAGTGGGGGCTGACGGAGGAGAACCGTACCCAGCCGGTCCGCGGCGCGGCGCTGCCGATGGGCTTCAACCGCACCCCGCACTACACCCGGGGCCTGCTGCTGGTCGGTGATGCGGGCGGGATGGTCAACCCGTTCAACGGCGAGGGCATCGCCTACGCCCTCGAGTCCGGCGAGATGGCCGCCCAGGTCGTGGCGCAGGCACTCGCCCGGCCCACCGCCGCGGGCGCCGAGCGGGCGCTGGCGGCCTACCCGGGGATCCTCAAGGACGCCTACGGCGGCTACTACACGCTGGGCCGCGCCTTCGTCGAGCTCATCGGCCAGCCGTCGTTCATGCGGTTCGCCACCCGGCACAGCATCAGGCGCCCGGCGGTGATGCGCTTCGTCATGAAGCTGCTGGCCAACCTGACCGAGACCCGCGGTGGCGATGCGATGGACCGCCTCATCAACGCGGTGTCTAAGATGACGCCGGCGGCATAGCCATAACACCGATATCGCCGCCCGGCAAGGACGCGGGCAGCCTGACTCCAAGGGGGTGACTGGGCATGAGCCTCTATGTGCCGATCCTGATCCTCGGCGCACTCGCGGCGGTGTTCGCCATTTTGTCGCTGGTCATGGGGGCCATGGTCGGCCCCAAGCGGTGGAACCGGGCCAAGCTCGAGGCGTACGAGTGCGGGATCGAGCCGACACCCAAGCCAGCGGGCATCCGGTTCCCGGTGAAGTACTACCTGACCGCGATGCTCTTCATCGTGTTCGACATCGAGATCATCTTCCTCTACCCGTGGGCGGTAGCCTTCGACAGGCTCGGCGTCTTCGGGCTGGTCGAGATGGTGACGTTCATTGCCACGGTGCTCGTCGCGTACGCCTACGTCTGGCGGCGCGGCGGTCTGGAATGGGATTAACCCGATGGGCCTGGAAGAGAAGCTGCCGGCCGGCGTGCTGCTGACGTCGGTCGAGAAACTGGCAGGGTACGCGCGCAAAAGCTCGGTCTGGCCCGCGACCTTCGGGCTGGCCTGCTGCGCGATCGAGCTGATGTCCACCGGCGGCCCGCGGCACGACCTGGCCCGGTTCGGGATGGAGCGGGCCTCCAATACCCCGCGCCAGGCGGACCTGATGATCGTGGCCGGGCGGGTCAGCCAGAAGATGGCGCCGGTACTGCGGCAGATCTACGACCAGATGGCCGAGCCCAAGTGGGTCATCTCGATGGGGGTATGCGCCTCCAGCGGCGGGATGTTCAACAACTACGCGATCGTGCAGGGCGTGGACCACGTGGTGCCGGTGGACATCTACCTGCCCGGCTGCCCGCCGCGGCCGGAGATGCTGCTGGACGCGATCGTCAAGCTGCACGACAAGATCCAGAACATGAAGCTCGGCGTCAACCGCGATCAGCAGATCACCGAGCTGGAGCAGGCCCGGCTGCGGCGGCTGCCGCTGGTGGCCGGCACCGGCGTGCCGGGGGCCAGTGGCGACGGCCAGCCGGGCGCGGTCTCGGGCGCCGCGCAGGAAACGGCCGGAGCAGGACAATGACCAGCCAGCCGGGGACCGCCGATGACGGCCCCGATGGGGCAGCGCCGGATCCGGCGGCGCTGGCCGGCCGGGAGCGGCTGTCCGAGCAGGTGGCCCGGACGGGCATGTTCGGAGTCACCACGACCGGGGACACCTCGGGCTACGGCGGCCTGAAGGTCCGCCGGGCGCCGCCGCTGTCCAGCCCGCGGCCGTACGGCTCCTATTTCGACGAGATCGCCGACGGGCTGTCCGGCGCGCTGGAGGCGTCCGCGCTCAGCTTCGGCGACACGGTCGAGCGGGTTGTGGTCGCGAACGGCGAGCTGACCTTCCATGTGCGCAGGCAGCACCTGCCCGCGCTGGCGCAGCGGCTGCGCGACGAGCCGGCGCTGGCCTTCGAGCTGTGCACCGGGGTATCCGGCGTGCACTACCCGGCTGATGCCGGCCGGGAGCTGCACGCGGTCTACCATCTGGTCTCGCTGACGCACAACCGGCGGCTGCGGCTGGAGGCCGCCGCGCCGGACGCCGACCCGCAGATCCCGTCCCTGGTCGGGGTGTACCCGACCTGCGACTGGCACGAGCGGGAGACGTGGGACTTCTTCGGCATCATCTTCACCGGGCACCCGGCGCTGACCAGGATCGAGATGCCCGACGACTGGAAGGGCCACCCGCAGCGCAAGGACTACCCGCTGGGCGGCATCCCGGTGGAGTACCGCGGCGCCACGGTACCGCCCCCGGACGAGCGGAGGCACTACCAATGACCGCTCAGGATACCTCCGTCGGCGCCACGGCGGAGGAGGGCCGCGTCTACACCGTCGGCGGCCAGGACTGGGACGAGGTCGTCGCCGCGGCCGAGGCCGCGGAGGAATCCGGCGAGGCCAGGCTGGTCGTGAACATGGGACCGCAGCACCCGTCCACGCACGGCGTGCTGCGGCTGATCCTGACGCTCGACGGCGAGACGGTGACTGAGCTGCGGCCGGTGATCGGCTACCTGCACACCGGCATCGAGAAGAACATCGAGTTCCGGACGTGGACGCAGGGCGTCGCGTTCTGCACCCGGATGGACTACCTCTCGCCGCTGTTCAACGAGACCGCCTACTGCCTGGCCACCGAGAAGCTGCTCGGCATCACCGACGCGATCCCCGACCGGGCGTCGGTGATCCGGGTGCTGATGATGGAGCTGAACCGGATCTCCTCGCACCTGACGGCGATCGGCACGTTCGGCATGGAGCTCGGCGCCACCACCGTGTTCCTGTACGGGATGCGCGAGCGGGAGAAGACGCTCGACCTGTTCGAGCTGATCACCGGGCTGCGAATGAACCACGCCTACATCCGGCCCGGCGGGGTGTCCCAGGACCTGCCGGCCGGGGCGCTGGAGCGGATCCGCGAGTACCTGGCGGTGATGCCGGGCCTGCTCGGCGAGATCCGCGCACTGCTCGACGCCAGCCCGGTGTACCTGGCCCGGACTAAGAACATCGCCTTCCTCGACCTGGCCGGCTGCATGTCGCTGGGGGTCACCGGGCCGATGCTGCGCTCGACCGGGCTGCCCTGGGACCTGCGCAAGAGCCAGCCGTACTGCGGTTACGAGACCTATGAGTTCGACGTGCCGGTGCAGACCAGCTGCGACGCATTCGGCCGCTACCTGGTCCGGATGGACGAGATGGACCAGTCACTGCGCATCGTCGGGCAGTGCGTCGACCGGCTGTCGGGGTCCCGCCCGGCGCACGACCCGGTGATGATCGAGGACAAGAAGATCGGCTGGCCGGCCCGGCTGGCGCTCGGGCCAGACGGCCTGGGTAACTCGCCCGATCACATCGCGCACATCATGGGCCAGTCCATGGAGGCGCTGATCCACCACTTCAAGCTGGTGACCGAGGGTTTCCGGGTGCCGGCCGGGCAGGTGTACGCGGCGGTCGAGTCGCCGCGCGGCGAGCTTGGCTGCCACGCCGTCAGCGACGGCGGCACCCGGCCGTACCGGGTGCACTTCCGCGACCCGTCGTTCACCAACCTGCAGGCGGTGTCGGCGATGAGCGAAGGCGGCATGGTGGCCGACATAATCGCCGCGGTCGCGTCCATCGACCCGGTGATGGGAGGAGTCGACAGGTAATGGCGCTGAGCAACGAAGCGCGCGCTCGGCTGGAGCCAGACGCCGCCGAGATCATCGGCCGCTACCCGCGGCCGCGCTCCGCGCTGCTGCCGCTGCTGCACCTGGTGCAGGCCGAGGAAGGCTACGTGTCGCAGGACGGGATCGCGTTCTGCGCCGAGCAGCTCGGCCTGTCCGAGGCCGAGATCACCGCGGTGGTCTCCTTCTACACCATGTACAAGCGGCGGCCGGTGGGCGAGTACCACGTCGGCGTGTGCACGAACACGCTGTGCGCCGTGATGGGCGGCGACGCGATCTTCGCCGACCTGAAGGAGCACCTGGACATCGGCAACGATGAGACCACGCCGGACGGCAAGGTCACGCTGGAGCACCTGGAGTGCAACGCGGCCTGCGACTACGCACCGGTGGTCATGGTGAACTGGGAGTTCTTCGACAACATGACCCCGCGGGCCGCCCGCGAGCTGGTGGATGCCCTGCGGGCGGGCGAGAGCGTCGCGCCCGCCCGCGGCGCGCCGCGGCTGTGCAGCTGGAAGGAAGCCGCCCGGATCCTCGCCGGGTTCCCCGACGACCAGGCCGCGCTCGGTCACACCGCAGGCCCGGCCACGATCGCGGGCCTGCGCATTGCCAAGGAACACGGCTGGGAGCCGGACGCTCCCGGCGCGACGACGACATCCGGGGGGCGGGCGTGAGTTCCGTGCTGCTGCCGGTGCTGACCGCCCGGTGGGACGAGCCCGACTCGTTCACCCTGGCGGCCTACCGCCGGGCTGGCGGGTACCAGGCGCTGCCCAAGGCCCTGGGCATGGACCCCGACGACATCATCGCCATGGTGAAGGCCTCCGGACTGCGCGGCCGCGGCGGGGCCGGCTTCCCCACCGGGATGAAGTGGGGCTTCATCCCGCAGGGCGACGACAAGCCGCACTACCTGGTGGTGAACGCCGACGAGTCGGAGCCTGGCACCTGCAAGGACATCCCGACGATGCTGGCCAACCCGCAGGCGCTGATCGAGGGCGCGATCATCGCGGCCTACGCGATCCGGGCGGACAAGGCCTTCATCTACATTCGCGGCGAGGTGCTGCACGTTATCCGGCGGCTGCATCACGCGGTCGCCGAGGCCTACGCCGCCGGCTACCTCGGCCGGGACATCCTCGGGTCGGGCTTCAGCCTGGACCTCGTCGTGCACGCGGGCGCAGGCGCCTACGAGTGCGGCGAGGAGACCGCGCTGCTCGACTCGCTGGAGGGGTTCCGCGGCCAGCCGCGGCTCAAGCCGCCGTTCCCGGCGATCGCGGGCCTGTACGCCTGCCCGACGGTGGTCAACAACGTCGAGTCGATCGCCAGCGTCCCCTACATCGTCGCCCAGGGCGCGGAGACGTTCGCGGCGCTCGGCACGGAGAAGTCCAAGGGATTCGGCATCTTCTCGCTGTCCGGGCACGTCACCACGCCGGGCCAGTACGAGGCGCCGCTCGGCGTCACGCTGCGCGAGCTGCTGGACCTGGCCGGCGGCGTGCGGGCCGGCCACGAGCTGAAGTTCTGGACCCCCGGCGGGTCGTCCACCCCGATCTTCACCGCCGAGCACCTCGGCGTCCCGCTCGACTTCGAGGACGTGGGCAGCGCCGGATCCATGCTGGGCACCCGGGCCCTGCAGATCTTCGACGACACGACCTGCATCGTGCGGGCCACACTGCGCTGGAACGAGTTCTACGAGCACGAGTCGTGCGGCAAGTGCACGCCGTGCCGCGAAGGCACCTACTGGATGACCCAGATCCTGGAAGACCTGGAGCAGGGCAAGGGCAACGACGCTGACCTCGACAGGCTGCTCGACATCTGCGACAACATGCTGGGCCGGGTCTTCTGCCCGCTCGGCGACGGCGCGATCAGCCCGGTGGTCTCGTCCATCAAGTACTTCCGGGACGAGTACACCGAGCACCAGAAGCGGGGCGGCTGCCCGCTCGACCCCGCAGCCGCCGCACTCTTCGCCACGGAGCCAGCCCGATGACGGTGCCAGCCACGACTGGACCAGCCAGCGACAGCACGCCGCCCGCCCGGCCGCCCGGCGGGGTGGCCGTCACAATCGACGGGTTCGAGATCACCGTGCCCAAGGGCACCCTGATCATCCGGGCTGCCGAGCAGCTCGGCATTCAGATCCCGCGGTTCTGCGACCACCCGCTGCTGGCGCCCGTCGGCGCCTGCCGGCAGTGCCTGGTGCACGTCGAGGGCCAGCCGAAGCCGCCCGCCTCCTGCACCACCACCTGCACCGACGGGATGGTCGTGCACACCCAGCTGACCTCGAAGGTCGCCGCGAAGGCGCAGCGTGGCGTGATGGAGATGCTGCTGGTCAACCACCCGCTCGACTGCCCGATGTGCGACAAGGGCGGCGAGTGCCCGCTGCAGAACCAGGCCATGTCCGCCGGCCAGGGCGAGACCAGGTTCGCCGGCACCAAGCGCACGTTCGCCAAGCCGGTCGCGCTGTCGGCGCAGGTGCTGCTGGACCGCGAGCGCTGCATCCAGTGCGCCCGCTGCACCCGGTTCGCCGAGCAGATCGCCGGCGACCCGCTGATCGCGCTGCTCGACCGGGGCCCGGCCGAGCAGGTGGGAGTAGCCGACGGCGTGCCGTTCGACTCCTACTTCTCCGGCAACACGGTGCAGATCTGCCCGGTCGGCGCGCTGACCGGAGCCTCCTACCGGTTCCGGGCCCGGCCGTTCGACCTGGTGTCCACGCCGAGCATCTGCGAGCACTGCGCGTCGGGCTGCCGGCAGCGGACCGACCACCGCCGCGGCGCGGTCACCCGGCGGCTGGCCGGCAACGAGCCGGACGTCAACGAGGAGTGGAACTGCGACAAGGGCCGCTGGGCGTTCACCTACGCCACGCAGCCGGACCGCCTGGCGGTGCCGCTGGTGCGCGACGAGGCCGGCGTGCTGGGCCCGGCGTCCTGGCCCGAGGCGCTGGCCCGCGCCGCTGCCGGGCTGGCGGCAGCACGAGGCCGGGCCGGGGTGCTGGCCGGCGGTCGGCTCACCCTGGAGGACGCCTACGCGTACGCCAAGTTCGCCCGGCTGGCCCTGTCGACCAACGACATCGACATGCGGGCCCGCCCGCACTCGGCTGAGGAGGCTCAGTTCCTTGCCACCCGGGTGGCCGCGCACGGTATCGAGGTCAGCTACGCCGACCTGCAGCAGGCCCCGGCGGTGCTGCTGGCCGGGTTCGAGCCGCAGGATGAGTCCCCGATCATGTTCCTGCGGCTGCGCAAGGCGGCGCGGGCCGGCACGCTGACGGTGTACTCGCTGGCCGCCCTGGCCAGCCCGGGCCTGGACCGGCTGTCGGGAGTTCTGCTGCCGGCCGTGCCGGGCACTGAGGCGCAGATGCTCGAGGCGATGGCCGCGGGCACGCTGGAGTCGGCCAGCGCGGCCGTCGAGGCGCTGAGCCGTCCCGGCGCGGTGATCCTGGCCGGCGAGCGGCTGGCCGAGGTTCCCGGCGCGCTGACCGCGGCCGCGGCACTGGCGCGGCGCACCGGAGCCCGGCTGGCGTGGATTCCGCGCCGGGCCGGCGAGCGCGGCGCGGTGGAGGCCGGGGCGCTGCCCGTGCTGCTGCCCGGCGGCAGCCTGGTCACCGACGAGCAGGCGCGGGCCGGAGTAGCCCGGGCGTGGGGCGCGGCCAGCCTGCCGGCCGAGCCCGGCCGGGACACCGGCCAGATCCTGGCCGCCGCGGCGGCTGGCGAGATCGGCGCGCTGGTGGTCGCCGGCCTGGACCCGGCCGACCTGCCGGATCCGGCCGGGGCGCTGGCCGCGCTGGAGGCCGCGGAGTTCGTGGTCAGCCTGGAACTGCGGGCCGGCGCGGTCACCGACCGGGCTGACGTGGTGTTCCCGGTCGCCGCGGTGGCCGAGAAGTCCGGCACGTTCGTGACCTGGGAGGGCCGCACTGGCACCTTCGGCCCGGCGCTGCGGGTGCCCGCCGCCCGCTCCGACCTGAACGTGCTGGCCTCGATCGCCGACGCGATGGACGTCCACCTGGGCCTGCCCGACGACGCCACCGCCCGCCGCGAACTGTCCGCCCTGGCCGCGATGGCCGCCGACCGCCGAGACCAGCAGGCAGCTGGCACTGTGCCCCCGCCGGCCGGGCTGACCCCGGCCACCAGCGGTGCCCCGGCCGCCCAGGCCGGCCTGACCCCGGCCACCCAGGCCCGTCTGACCCCAGCCACCAGCACGGGGGGTATTGGGGGGTCGTCCCCCCGGGCCAGCACCGCCAGCACTGCCACTCTGGCTACCTGGCATAATCTCCTCGACGCCGGCCGGATGCAGGACGGCGAGCCGAATCTGGCTGGCACGGCCCCGCCGGCGGTCGCGCGGATGTCCGCGGCGACCGCGGCGCACGCCGGGACCGCCGACGGCGGCAAGGTCACCGTGACCACCGAGCGCGGTGCCGTGACCGTCCCCGTCGAGATCACCGACATGCCCGACCGGGTGGTCTGGCTGCCGACGAACGCGGCGGGCTGCGCGGTCCGGGCCGAACTGGGCGCGGGCCACGGCAGCCTTGTCACGGTGAGGAGCGCGCAATGACCGGCCTGGCCGCCGGCGATCCCACGCTGGCCAGCTTCGGCCACATCCCGTGGTGGCTGGTCCTCATCAAGGTAGTGGCGATCTTCGCCTTCCTGATGCTGGGCACGCTGCTGATGATCTGGGCCGAGCGGCGGGTCATCGGCCGCATGCAGCAGCGGCCCGGGCCCAACCGGGCTGGCAAGTTCGGCCTGCTGCAGTCGCTGATGGACGGCATCAAGCTGCCGCTGAAAGAGGACATCATCCCGCGCGGGGTGGACAAGCTGCTGTTCGTGATGGCCCCGGCCATCGCCGCGATTCCCGCCTTCATCAGCTACTCGATCATCCCGTTCGGGCCGGTCGTGTCGATGTTCGGCTACCGCACTCCGCTGCAGCTGACTGACCTGCCGGTCGCGGTGCTGCTGGTGCTGGCGATGAGCTCGATGGGCGTCTACGGCATCGTGCTGGCCGGCTGGGCGTCGAACTCGCCGTACTCGCTGCTCGGCTCGCTCCGGTCGTCGGCCCAGGTGATCAGCTACGAGATCGCGATGGGCCTGTCGTTCGTGCCGGTGTTCCTGTACGCGGGCTCGCTGTCCACCACCCAGATCGTCGCGGCCCAGGCCAACGGCAACGAGTTCCACCTGTTCGGCATCATCTGGCACTGGCCGTCGTGGTTCGCGATCCTGCTGCTGCCGTCGTTCGTCATCTACCTGATCACGATGGTGGGCGAGACCAACCGGCTGCCGTTCGACCTGCCCGAGGGCGAGGGCGAGCTGGTCGCCGGCTTCCACACCGAGTACTCGTCGCTGAAGTTCACGCTGTTCTACCTGGCCGAGTACGTCAACATGTTCACGGTCAGCGGCCTGGCCACCACGCTGTTCCTGGGCGGCTGGCGGGTCCCGTGGCCGATCAGCGTCTGGTCTGGCGCCAACGCCGGCTGGTATCCGCTGATCTGGTTCCTGGTCAAGGTCAGCATCCTGATGTTCTGCTTCATCTGGCTGCGCGGCTCGCTGCCCCGCATCCGCTACGACCAGCTGATGACGCTGGGCTGGAAGGTGCTCATCCCCGCTGCCCTGGCCTGGACGCTGATCATCGCCACGTTCCGGGTCTACCGGCGCGAGGGCGGCGGAGTGGCCGTCTACCTGGTGGCCGGTGCCATTGTCGTCGTGCTGATGCTGCTCGCCTGGCGGTGGGACGCCGCAGTGCAGCGCCGGGCGGAACTGGCCGAGGAGATCGACCAGGCCGCCCGCGAGCCGGGAGAGACGCCCTTCCCGGTTCCGCCGCTGGACCTGCCCCACTACCGCGGCGCCCGCGCCGAGCAACCAGCTGCCGTCGACCTCGACGGCAGCGTCAAGGAGGTTACCGGTGCCTGATTTCCTGGCCCCGGTCAAGGGGTTCGGTGTCACCTTCAAGCAGATGTTCAAGAAGGTCGACACCGTCCAGTACCCGGAGCAGAAACAGCCGACGGCTCCCCGGTTCCACGGCCGCCACCAGCTCAATCGCTGGCCAGACGGACTGGAGAAGTGCATCGGCTGCGAGCTGTGCGCGTGGGCCTGCCCGGCGGACGCGATCTACGTCGAGGGCGGCGACAACACCGAGGAAGAGCGGTTTTCCCCGGGCGAGCGGTACGGGCGGGTCTACCAGATCAACTACCTGCGCTGCATCCTGTGCGGGCTGTGCGTCGAGGCGTGCCCGACCCGCGCGCTGACGATGACCAACGAGTACGAGCTCGCCGACGACAGCCGGGAGAGCCTGATCTGGACCAAGGAGCAGCTCGTCGCGCCGCTCCAGGCTGGCATGGAAGCGCCGCCGCACCCGATGCGCCTGGGCGACACCGAGAAGGACTACTACCTGCTCGGCGCCCCCGACCACCCGGCCGCGGGCCGCGCGGCGGCTGATCATCCGGTCGAGCACGAGGCAGAATCCGGAGCGGAGCAGTGAGCCACCACATCGTGCTCGCGGCCAGTGCCGCAGACAACACCCGCAGTGTCGCGTTCTGGCTGCTGGCCGTCGTCTCTGTGGCCGCGGGCCTGGGCATGGTGCTGGCCCGGCGCGCGGTGCACTGCGCCGTGCTGCTGGCGGTCGTGATGCTCTCGCTGGCGGTGCTCTACGCCATGCTCGGCGCGCCGTTCCTGGCGTTCGTCCAGGTGATCGTCTACACCGGCGCGGTGCTGATGCTCTTCCTGTTCGTGATGATGATCGTGGGCGTCACCTCGGCCGACTCGATCGTGGAGACGATCAAGGGCCAGCGGCTGGCCGCCGGGCTGGCCGGGATCGCGCTGCTGGTCCTGCTCAGCCTGGCCGTCGGCCACGCGGCCATCGGCCCGGCCGGCCCGGCCCGCCCGGCGTTCGGCGCGACCAACGTCAGCAGCCTTGCGACGCTGATCTTCACCACGTACGTGTTCCCGTTCGAGTTGACCAGCGCGCTGCTGATCACGGCGGCGCTCGGCGCGATGGTGCTCGCGCACCGGGAGCGCACCAGCCCGAAGCTGACCCAGCGGGACCTGGCCCGGCAGCGAGTCGCCTCAGGCCGTCCCACGCCGCTGCCCGGCCCGGGCACTTACGCCCGGCACAATGCCGTGGACATGCCCGCCCTGCTGCCCGACGGCTCGGTCGCGCCGCTGTCGGTCAGCCAGTCCATCGTGCGGCGGGCGGCGGGCGGCACGGCCGCCGGCCAGCCGGCCGGGGGAGTGATCACAGCCCCCGCCGGGGACGCCCCGGCCGGCGACCAGGACGGGCCCGTCAGCCCCGGGACCGCGCCCGGCGAGCCGGCGCCCCGCGAGAGCCGGGGCGCCGATGAGACCGATCCCGGGGCCGCCTGGGCGCCCGGCCGCGGCGACCACGGGGAGGCACGGTGATAAGCCCCGCGCACTACATCGCGCTGGCGGTGATCCTGTTCGTCATCGGCGGGGTCGGGGTGCTGGTCCGCCGCAACGCGCTCGTGATCTTCATGTGCGTGGAGCTGATGCTCAACGCGGTGAACCTGGCATTCGTGGCGTTCGGCCGGATGCACGGCCAGCTGGACGGCCAGGTCATCGCATTCTTCGTGATGGTGGTGGCCGCGTCGGAGGTGGTGGTGGGCCTGGCGATCATCACCGCCATCTACCGGTCCCGCAGGTCGGCGTCGGTGGACGACGCTAGCTTGCTGAAATACTGACGGGCGCACTGTCCCGGCCGCCTGGCCGGGACAGTGCGCCCGAGGCTGGCGCGGCCGTCCGCCGCGCCGGCCCGATACCGCAGAGAGGTAGCAGGTGACAGGCTCACTGGCCGGCGCGCTTCCGCCGTCGGCGACGGTCATGACCAGCACCGGTGCTGTCGGCGTGCAGCACGCGGCCTGGCTGCTGCTGGCCTTCCCGCTGTTCGGCGCGATCGTGCTGCTGCTCGGCGGGAAGCGCACCAACTCGTGGGGACACTGGCTGGGCGTGCTCATGCCGGTCGCCGCGTTCGTCTACGCCGCTATCGCGTTCTTCGCGATGTTGTCCTACCCGTCCGCGCAGCGCAGCCGCGAGCTGAACCTGTTCACCTGGGTGTCAGTGGGCGGTTTCCGGGTCAACATCGGCCTGCTGCTGGACCCGCTGTCGATCTGCTTCGTGCTGCTCATCACCGGCGTGGGCTCGCTCATCCACATCTTCGCAGTCGGGTACATGTCGCACGACCCGGAGCGGCGGCGGTTCTTCGGGTACATGAACCTGTTCCTGGCCGCCATGCTGCTGCTGGTGCTGGGCAGTAACTACTTCGTCCTGTACGCCGGCTGGGAGGGCGTCGGCCTGGCGTCCTACCTGCTGATCGGATTCTGGCAGTACAAGCCGGCCGCGGCTGTCGCGGCGAAGAAGGCGTTCATCGCCAACCGGGTCGGCGACGTCGGCCTGTCGCTGGCGATCATGCTGATGTTCGCCACGTTCGGCACCGTGAACTTCACCGGCGTCTTCCACGCTGTCGGCTCGGCCAGCTCCGGCACCGACCTCTCGCTCGGGCTGCTGATGCTGCTCGCCGCCTGCGGCAAGTCCGCGCAGCTGCCGCTGCAGTCGTGGCTGCTGGACGCGATGGAGGGCCCGACCCCGGTGTCGGCGCTGATCCACGCGGCCACGATGGTCACCGCCGGGGTCTACCTCATCGTCCGGTCCAACCCCATCTACGACCTTTCGGCGGGGGCCCGGCTGGCGGTGGCGATCGTCGGCGCGGCCACGCTGCTGTTCGGTGCGATCATCGGCTGCGCGAAGGACGACATCAAGAAGGCGCTGGCCGGCTCCACGATGAGCCAGATCGGCTACATGATGCTGGCGGCCGGCCTCGGCCCGGCCGGGTACGTGTTCGCGATCGCCCACCTGATCGCGCACGGCTTCTTCAAGGCGGGCCTGTTCCTCGGGGCCGGCTCGGTCAAGCACGAGATGAACGACGAAGTGGACATGCGCCGGTTCGGCGGCCTGGCCGCCGTCATGCCGATCACCGCCGTGACGTTCGGCCTGGCCTACCTGGCGATCATCGGCATCCCGCCGTTCTCCGGCTTCTTCACCAAGGACCCGATCATCGACGCGGCGTACGCCCAGGGCGGCACCTCCGGGGCGCTGCTCGGCACCGCCGCGCTGGTCGGGGCCGGCATCACCGGGTTCTACATGACCCGGGTCATGCTCATGACCTTCACCGGCAAGCGGCGCTGGGACGACACCGTGCACCCGCACGAGGTACCGCCGATCATGACCTCGCCGATGATCGTGCTGGCCATCGGCTCCGTCGGGGCCGGCGGCTTCCTGATACTCAACAACCGGCTGCTGAACTTCCTGGCCCCCGTCACCGGGGTGCCGCCGACCTCGCACGGGATCGTCACCCCCTGGGGGCTGGCCGCGCTCGGGCTGGCGGTGGTCGGCGTCGCAATCGCCTGGG
>JBKQSL010000269.1:0-17101 GCA_052143655.1 Streptosporangiaceae bacterium
CCGCTGACCCGCCGGCAACCACCCGGCCAGGGCCCAGCAGCCCCCGGCAGGAAGTCACCACCCAGACCTGCCACAACATGCACATCGAACGCTGCCGACTCATGTGCAAACATCGTGGCCGCTAACAAGTGCTCACCTGCCGACTGCTACCAGTAGCAAGTCTCCCGCACCAGGAATCTCACCTGTCATGGGCGGACCTGCTACTTCCCATTAGGGGCATGAGGGTGTTACCCCAGTGATGGGGCATTACGGGAGGAGGGCCTTGAGAGGAGGCTGGTCATGCTGCCTCGGTGGGAGAACAGTCAGCTGGTGCTGCACGCTGTGCCCGGAACCGGCAACTGGATAGGTGCTGCCAGTGCTCTCATCCACGGTGACTACATTTATCTTGCCTATCGGGACAGGCGCCCAGTTCATGAGGGGCGGGGCAGCCGGGCTTACGTACCATATGCGCGTCATCGTGAACGTCACCAGGGGATTGCGGCCGACCCAACCCGATGACCAAATTCACCGAGAGTGACGTTCCGTGCTCGCGACGAATGACGCGCAACACCAGCGGATCTCGGCATAGCCATCGGCGTCGATGATGATCTCAGTCTCCCGCCATTGCGGCCGGGTGATCGTGGCCGCAATGTGCGCCCGTCCCGTCCGGTGATAACACGGGCGCTGGCCTCGGTCCGGGTCAGCGCGGCTGCCAGGTCGGCCAGCCAGCCGTCGGCATCGGCGCCCGCCGTCACGGCCAGGACCGGCCGGGGGCTGGTCACGGCACGCCCGCCGGGCGCAGCACCCGGACGATCACCGTGGCGGCGGCGGCCGGGGTGGGCGCGATGGGTTCTGCCCAGGGCCACCAGTACCACCAGGTGCCGTCCTCACGCGGCTGGGCGTAGACGTGTACCAGCAACCGCCGGGGACCACCAGCCCATCCGCCGCCACAGCCGAACAGCCGATGCATGTCATCTAATGATGGACGGCGCCGCCCATGTGGCTGCCGCCGGCATCGTGACCGGCCGCGTGCATCCCGGCCTCGGCGGCGCGGGCAGCGGCGTTAGCCGCTGAGACCGCCGCGTTGACCGCGGCCTCGTTGACCGAGCCGGCGACGGCCTCGCCGGCCGCGTCAGCGGCCGCCTGCACGCCGACGACGCGGCCGACGGTGCGCGCCGTCCAGTGGCCCCGCGCGATCTCGGCCAGCCGGCGCCGCCGGCCCCGGTTGCCCCAGCCGGGATACGCGAGCTTGCCCAGGCCGGCCGCATGCGCCAGGCCCGCGAAGGCCGCCTCGCCGGGCGTGATCGGCCCGGCGGATTCCGCGATCGCGTCCAGCAGGGCCTGGGCGCTGGCCAGCCGCATCGTGTCGGCGACCCGCCACCGGGACGCCGAGCCGTCGTGCCGCAGCACCCTGCCGCGGGCCAGCCGGCCCAGGTACCCGTCGGTGATCTCCGGCCGGGGGTGCTCGATCCACCACCGGGTGAGCGGCGGGAGGCCGAGCCGGACCAGCTCGCCGAGCGCTTCGTCCAGGCCGGGATCGCCGGTAGCGGTCGGGTCGGTGACCAGTACCCGCTCGCCGCGGATGTCCACGTGCCCGCGTTCCGCCAGCTGCACCAGCTCAGCGCCGGTCAGCGCGTGGCCGAGCCGGGCCGGATGCGGGATCCGGCCGTGCCCGTGCCGGAGCGACAGCAGCACTAAGTCCTCGGGCAGGGAATCCATGGCGGCGACGATACGCAGGAACGCCGGCCGGGGCCAGCCACCGGCCTGGCCGGCGGCTTGGATGGCGGGTCAGCCGAGCGCCGGGGTCCCTGCGAGGAATCGCTGCACGTCGGTGGCGTCAGCCTGCAGGGCCGCCCGTTCGGCGGCCGTCAGCGGCCGCAGCGCGGCGACCTCGACCGTGCCGCCGGGCAGTGCCCATGTCGCCGCGGCCCGCCCGCCGACCAGCGCGAACGGCCGGAACAGGCCGTTGACGGTGATGATCCGCCGGTGCGGGCCGAGCACCGGCTCGCGGGAAACCCAGCCGTGCAGCAGCGGGTCGAACGCCCCGAGCAGCCGCGGGGCCGGGGCGGCACCCCCCGGCGCCCGGCCGCGCAGCGCGGCCAGGCCGTCGTCCCGGTCGGCCAGCTGGCCGGAAATCGCGGTCAGCCCGCGCCGGGCCTGGCCCACCGGGATCCCGGCCCACTTGGCCAGGTCCCGGTCACTGGCCGGGCCGTGCCCGGCCAGGTAGCGGCGGGCCAGCTCGGCCAGGGCCGCGTCGGTGTCCGCCGCCGCGGGCGGTCGGCCCAGCCAGTCCCGGACAAGCACGTAGGCGTGCTCGCCGCCGGCCACCGGCCCGCGCACGGTCAGCCCGCGCAGGCTGGCCAGCACCAGCTCGTGCACCAGGGCCTGGCCCGCCGTCCGGATCCCGGCCGCGGCGATCCGGTCGCCGAGCTGCCGCCGGGTCAGCGGCCCGTCGGCCGCGAGGGCCGACTCGATCACGCCGACGGCCCGGTCGGCGTCGGCCGGCGAAACCTGCTCCTGGGCCAGCCGGCGACGAACTCCGGTCAGCAGCCGCGGCGCGGTCAGCGGGTGCAGCCACCAGTAGTCCTCGGGGGTGACCAGGTGCAGGGTGCCCCGGTTCAGCCAGGTGATGAGCAGCGTCCGGTCGGTGGTCAGCGCCCGGTCCACGTCGGCTGCGGTGAGCCCGGCCGACCGCGGCCGGATCGCCAGCCGGGCCCCGCGCGGGTCCTGGCCCTGGACGGCCAGCAGCCGGGTGACCACCTCGACCGGGGTCCGGGCCGGCTCGCCGGTCAGCAGTTGCGCCGCGAACCGCTGCGCCATGACGGCATCCGGGGAGCCGGGCAGCGGGCCCATCGTTATGCGGAGGTCTTCTCGCTGTCCAGCGCGGACATCTGAGCCGGGTCGTATCGCTCGCCGGCCACTGCCCCGGCCGGGACGGCCGCCTCGATCGCGGCCAGCTCGCCGACGGTGAGCTCGATCTCCAGCGCGCCGAGCGCCTCGGCCAGCCGGTCCCGCCGCTTCGTGCCGATCAGCGGGATGATGTCGCTGCCGCGCGAGATCACCCAGGCGATCGCCAGCTGCGCGGTGGTGGCGCCCTTGTCCTGCGCGATCTTCTCCAGCGTGCCCAGCAGGTCCAGGTTGCGCCGCAGGTTCTCGGGGCGGAACCGGGGGAACCGGGTGCGCGGGTCACCCGGCCCGATCTCCCGGGCGCTGGCCGCCGACAGCAGGCCGCGGGACAAGATGCCGTAGGCGGTCACGCTGATCCTCAGCTCCCGCACCGTCGGCAGGATCTCGGCCTCGATCCCCCGGCTCATCAGCGAGTACTCGATCTGCAGCTCGCGGACCGGGTGCACTACGTGCGCCCGGCGGACCGTGTCCGGGCCGACCTCGGACAGGCCGAGGTGACGGACGTAGCCGGCCTGGATCATCTCGGCGATCGCGCCGACGGTGTCCTCGATCGGCACCCGCGGGTCCAGCCGGGCCGGCTGGTACAGGTCGATGTAGTCGGTGCCGAGGCGGGTCAGGCTGTAGGCGAGGAAGTTCTTCACCGCGGCCGGGCTGGCGTCATGCCCGATGAACGCGCCGCGCGGGTCACGCTGGCCGCCGAACTTGACCTGGATGAACACGCGATCCCGGTTCCGGCCGCGCAGCGCGTCTCGCAGCAGCATCTCGTTGTGGCCCATGCCGTAGAAGTCGCCGGTATCCAGCAGCGTGATCCCGGCGTCCATGGCCGCGTGGATCGTGGCAATCGACTCGGCCTCGTCCGCCGGGCCGTAGATTCCGGACATGCCCATCAGGCCCAGGCCCGCCGCCGATACCTGCGGGCCCCCGGTTCCGAGCGTGGTCAGTTTCATCGAGCTCCTCTGGTTGCCGTGTTCAACCTACTCACTGCCGCCCCGGGCTCGCTGGCGCCCGGCCGCAGCACCGGCCCGGCCGGCGCGCCCGTTGCCCGCGGCGCGGCCGCTGCCCCGGCGCCGGCGTGCTGCCCTGCGCTCGGCAAGGGGTGGCGCCCCTGCCCCGCAGCCCTGGTGCGTCACCTTCCTGCGCCGGGTTCCGCAGTAAACGCCCGTGCGCAGCCTGGCTAGGCTGTTTCCCCAGGGCCGCGATCCGGCGCCGGCCCGGCCGGTAACTGCCGTGATTTGCCACAAGGGGCGCGATGGCCGGTGAGGTAGAGCAGCGCATGCCCGTCAGCCGGATCGCCGGGGGCCGGTCCGGGGCGGACCCGGCTCCGGTGGAGTACGCGGTAGCGGTCGACCGCTACCTCGCCCGGGCGCCGCTGCGGGCCGCCTCGCGCCGGGTCTACCGGATCTCGCTGACCAGCTGGGCCTGGCCGCTGGTCGGCAAGCTGCCGCCGCCCGGCCGGGCGCGCCGCGGCGCGCTGCCGCCGGTGGTGCCGCTGGCGCTGCTCGACGACGAGCGGACCGGCCCGCGGCTGGCCGCGGCGCTGGCTGAGCGGGCTCGGCACGCCGACGCCCGCACCGTGAACCGGGAACTGTCCGCGCTGCGCAGCGCGGTCGGCTGGTGGCAGGACCAGGACTGGATCTGCAGCGACCCGACCGCCCGGCTGGCCGAGCCTGGAAGCCAGCGCTGCCCGCAGGACGGGCCCGGGACGGCCGAGCCGGACCGGCTGGGTCAGCTGCGGCCCCCGTTGTCGCCGGATGAGGTGGCAGCGCTGCTGCGATCCCGGGCCGCCCTGCGCGAGCAGGCGCTCTGGCACCTGCTGTACGACACAGGGGCGCCGGCGGAGGAGATGCTGGCCCTCGACGCAGGCCAGGTGGACGTCGAGGCATGTCGCGCTCGGGCCGGCCGCTCCTGGCCAGGCCGCCTGCTGACCTGGTGCGAGCCGACCTCCGCCTTGCTGCGATGGCTGCTGGCCGGCCGCCAGGCGGGCCCGGTGTTCCTGACCAGCCGCCGCGCCCCGGCTGGCACGCCGCGGGCTGACGTCTGCCCGCTGACCGGCCGGGCCCGGCTGTCGTACCGTCGCACGGCGGAGATCTTCGCCGAGCACACCCGGCCGCTGGACCCGGCGGGCCGCGGCTGGACCCTGCACCAGCTTCGCCAGGCGAGCCAGCGAGGGGTCCGCGACGGCCGCTGAGACGTTCCGGCGGCCTGGTCCGCCTGGCGACCCGGGCTGCGCAGGCGGCGGCCACCAGGAATCGTCCGCAGAAATGGGGATGGCCCGGCCGTCCTCGGCGCAAATCGCCTTACAGTAGGGATGCGAGCACGCCATTACCGCGTTAAGCGCAGCTGGCGGCTCAGGGGTGGGGACTCCGGTATGGATGGTGCAGAGCTGTCTGCACGCCCGGCGCACGTGTTCGTCGGCCGCGTGCCCGAGCTGGCCGCACTGTCCGCGGCGCTGGCCGCAGCATCCGCCGGCGAGCCGAAGGTTGTGCTGCTCCAGGGGGAAGCGGGCTTCGGCAAGTCCTCGCTGGTATCGGAGTTCCTCGGCAGCCGGCCCGGCGTGCCGGTCGTCACAGTAAGCGGCGAGGAGTCCGAGGCCTTCCTCCCTTACGGTCTGGTGCGGCAGCTCGCGGCCGGGGCGGCTGCTGTCTGCTCCCATGCGCTGGCCGGAGTGGAGCTGCTGGCTGACGGCCCCCGCGAGGATGCGGACCCGCTGGCCGTCGGCGTCGAGCTGCTGGCGGTGATCTCCTGCCTGCAGGCGGGCGGTGCGGTTGTCGTGCTGATCGAGGACTTGCAGTGGGCCGACCTGGCCTCCGCCCGCGCTCTGCTGTTCGCCTGCAGGCGCCTGTACGCCGACCGCGTGCTGGTGATCCTCACCGGCCGGCCGGGCGGGACGTCGCTGCTGGGCGAGGGGTGGGAACGGTTCGTCAGCAGCGATCGGCGCGCCGCCCGGCTGACGCTGAGCGGGCTGAGCATCAGCGAGCTCGGCGCCCTGTGCGGGATGCTCGGGCGGGCCGGGCTGCCGCAGCGTGTGCTGCGGCGGGTGCGAGAGCAGACCGGCGGCAGTCCGCTGCTGGCCCGTGCGCTGCTCGCTGAGCTGACCGACGAATCGCTGACGGCCGCAGGGGGCGCCCTGCGCGCACCCAGGTCCCTGGCGGAACTGATCCAGCCGCAGCTGGCCGCGCTCCCGGCTGCTGCCCGCGACCTGGTGGCGGCGGCGTCAGTGCTCGGGGATCACTGCACACTTGCCGATGCGGCCGAGCTGGCCGGCACGACGGCCCCGGCGGCGGTGCTCGGCGACGCCGAGCGAGCAGGCTTCCTGCTCGAGCAGGAGACTCCGGCAGGCTGGCGAATCTCGTTCGCGCATCCGCTGGTCCGCCGGGCCGTGTACGGCGGCCTCGGCGCGCAGCGGCGCCGTGACCTGCACCTTCGGGCGGCAGCGATCGCCGGGGGCGAGGAGGCGCTGGCGCACCGGGCCGCCGCGGCGGCCGGCCCGGACCCGAATCTCGCCGCCGACCTCGATCAGGCCGCGGGCGAGGCAGCCGGCGCCGGAAGGCCACGCCTCGCCGCGCGGTACCTGAGCCAGGCCGCTGCGGTCACCGCCCGGGGGCCCGAGCGCGACGAGCGCCTGCTGTCGGCCTTTGAGCTGCTGCTCCGGGCCGCCGACGTGGCCCAGGCCGAGGCCGTCCGGCCTGAGGTTGAGATGCTGGCCGCCAGCGCCCGCAGGGATGCGGCCCTGGGCCAGCTCGCCGTGCTGGCCGCCCGGCCGCTGGACGCACAGGACTTGCTGACGGCGGCCTGGGATGCGCACGATCCCGTGACCGAGGCAGCGGCTGGTGCGGAGGCAGCGCTCGGACTGGGCATGCTGCTGGGCATCTCCGGACGGCTGACCGAGTCGACGCGGTGGCTGGACCGCGCGCTGAGCAAAGCGGGCGGCACCGAGCCGTGGTACGACGCCGCCCGCGGGATGCGGGCCATACCGTTCACGCTGAACGGCGAAGCTGACAAGGCGCTGAGCCTGTTCCGCGACCTGCCGGAGCGGGCGGCGATGGCGCCGATGCCCAGAACCGATGCCATCACCTTCCGCGGCCTGGCCAGGCTCTGGACCGGTGACCTGCAGGGAGCGGCCGAAGACCTTTCGCTGGCAGCGCGCCGGATCAGGGCCGGGCTTCAGGTGCGCTTCCCTGGCCAGCCGCTGGCCTATCTCGCCGAGGCCGAGTTCAGGCGCGGGAACTGGGATGAGTGCCAGGGCCACGCCGAGCTGGCCGTGTCGCTGGCCCGTGATGCAGATCGCTATTACGACCTGCCGTTGGTGCACAGTGCGGCCGCGAGAGTCCCGGCCTGCCGCGGCGACTGGGCCGCTGCTGACAGCCACGTGCGCGCTGCGGAGGATGCGGCCCGCGCCTTCGGCGGCATCGCTGCGATCTTCGCCGCCTCCGCCCGCAGCATCCTGGGCTTCGCCAGGAATGATCCGGCCGAGGCGCTGCGCGGCGCGGCCATGGCACTGGCCGTGCCGGAGATCGATTGCTACGACGACCCGGCTGCCTTCTGGTGGCGCCCGCTGCAGATCTGGGCGATGGTCTGCAGCGGCCAGCTGGATGACGCCGAGGCAGCCCTTGCTGCCTTCACGACCCGGGCGGCTGAGCGGCGCGAGACTCTGGCACTGCTCAACGCGGCCTGGACAGGCGGCTTGCTGAAGATCGCGCAGGGCCAGCTGGAGCTGGCTGAGCAGACGCTCCGGGATGGCTGCCGCACGGCCGCCTGCGAGCCCTTCCCGTTCCACCGCGCGGTGCTGGACCTCCAGTACGGCCGGTGCTTGTCCCGGCGGCAGCACCGTAAGGCCGCGATCGCCGCGATCCGTGCGGCAGATGATGTCTTCACCGCCCTCGCAGCGCGCCCCTTCATGCAGGCGGCCAGGGCCGAGCTGGCCGCGCTGGGCGTCCGGCGGAAGGCCGGCGGCGACCCCGACCTGCCCGGCTTGACTCCCCGGGAACTCCGGGTGGCGCGACTGGTGGCATCGGGATTGTCCAACCGCGAGGCCGCCGCGCAGCTGTACCTGAGCCCAAAGACCGTCGAGTACCACCTGGCCAGCGTTTTCACCAAGCTGGGGGTCAGCAGCCGGCACCAGCTGGCTGCCCGGATCGGCGGCCGCGAGCCACCCTGGGCGGCAGCCTGGGGAGAAAACCAGGGAAACCCCGGAAGCCCGGCCGGAGCGTGAGTCCGTAGTCTCCCCGCTATACGGCATGCCCGGCGAGCCGTGACCGGGGCCGATCACCTGCGAGTCTTCGGCGGCAGCACGGAGGGGCTGCGGACGACGAAGGCCGGTGCGTAGTCGGCACCCAGGCTGCAAGCTCCGCGCCCAGGAACCCCCGGAGCGGCGGCGCCGTGGCCGATCTTCAGGGGGTCGCTCTATGGGGTCATGGTTCTGGCTGAACGTCCCGCTCGCTCTGCTGTTCGTCTGCTGCTGGGCCGGCATCCCGCTGTGGCTGACGTGCACGCGCTGGCACGCTGAGATCGAGGCAAAGCATGCCGAGATCGCGGTCGCAGCCGGTCCCGTGCCGGTTGTCGCGCCGCGGCTGCCCGCTGTGTCGGCAGCCCGCGAAACGGCCAGCCCGGCCCTTGCCGGAGCGGCCGAGCAGCCTGGACGCTGAAGACCGGGCGCGGCCGCACGTCCGGCCGCGACACCACGTCCGCCGCGTTCGATTACGCCATCCCGCCAGCAGGTACGCCGCAGGCGGCCTCCGGCCGCGCCCGCCACGACTGACGCGGCTCGGGCGGGACAGCACGCCAGGGCCCCGGCAGGCCGGCCGCGGCCACCGGCGCGCGCAATTACCCAGACGTGTAATGCACGGCAGGAATTCGCCGATAAGAAGGGTAGCCGCCGTTCTATCGGGGCACGCCCTAGACGTGGCCCGCAACGCCGGAGCAACGGGGCGGCTGTCCCCGGCACGCGCGGTCACGCCGTGCCGGGAGAGCACGGCGATCACGGGGAACCAGGGAGGGAACAGTGACCCCCCGCAAAGAGGCCGTAACCGCGGTGGCCGGGCAGCGAGGAGCAGCCGGCCAGGGCGAGCCGGCCCCCGAACCGGCTCCCGAACCGGCCCGGGAGCAGGAAGCAGCCAGGCAGCGGGAACCCGCCGGGCCCAGCGGGCGCGCCCGGCATGGAGCGCACGGGCGGCGCGAAGCAAGCCGGCGGCGCCCGGTAATCCTCGCTGCCGCCGGGGCGGTCGCCGTCGCGCTGATCGTGACGGTCCTGGTGGTCGTAACCGGATCCCGGCACCTGCCGACGCCCGCGGCCCTGGACGGCAGCGCGACCGGCTCGACGCCGATACCGGTGCTGTACTCCCAGGCCGAAGGATGGCACGGCGGGCAGGTCAAGCCCGGGCAGATCTACCTGGGCCAGGGCGGCGCCCCGTTCGCCCGCGGCCTGGCCTGGTCGCAGTGGACGGCGGCAGGCGCGCAGGCACACGGGACCGTCTACGTCCAGAAGCCAGGCTGCACGGGACCCAGCTATCAGTGCGCCTACCAGCGCTTCCCGCACGCGACGGTCACCGTGAGCAGGCCGGGCACCCACGACGGCGTGCGCTACTGGTCGCGGATGACCTGGTCTTACCCGCAGGACATGACACAGCGGGTCATCAGCTGGCAGTTCCGGAACGGTCTGTGGCGCGCCTGACCCGAACGCGCGGTTAGCCGGCGAGCCGCGGGATGTGTCACAGTGCCCGCATGGCACCCGTTACCACGACATCCGGCAACGTCAGCGGCCAGCAGCAGGACGGGATCACGCGCTACCTGGGCATCCCGTACGCGGCCAGCCCGACGGGACCGCTGCGGTTCGCCGCGCCCGCCCCGCCGCCGGCCTGGGACGGTGTCCGGCACGCTGACGCGTTCGGCCCGACGCCACCGAAGCCGTCCTACCCGGCGCCGCTGGACTACCTGCTCGAAGAGCCGTCGATCCCCGGTGATGACACCTGGCTTACCGTCAATGTCTGGACGCCCGGCGGCGAGGGCGGCCTGCCGGTCATGGTGTGGATCTACGGCGGCGGCTTCGCGCACGGCAGCACGGCGGTGCCGATGTACGACGGCGCGAGCTTCGCCCGCGACGGCGTGGTGCTGGTGTCGTTCAACTACCGGATCGGCGTGGACGGGTTCGCCTGCCTGCCGGACGCGCCCGCCAATCGCGGCCTCCTCGACCAGATCGCAGCGCTGGAATGGGTTCGCGACAACATCGCCGCGTTCGGCGGCGACCCGGGGAACGTCACGATCTTCGGCGAGTCGGCGGGCGCCATGAGCGTGACTACGCTGCTGGCCGTGCCCCGCGCCCGCGGCCTGTTCGCCAAGGCCATCGCGCAGAGCGGCTGCGTGCAGGCCGCCGCCGCGCCGGGTGACGCACAGAAGGTGGCCGGCGAGATCGGCCGGGCGCTCGGACGGCCGGCCACCGCGGCTGCCCTGGCGGAGGTTCCGCTGCCGGACCTGGTGCAGGCGCAGGCCGGAGTGGCCCGGGAGATGGCGCTGGGCCCGGACCCGGCCCGGTTCGGCGCCAGCATCGTGGCCAGCCTGATGACGCAGATCCCCGTCGTGGACGGCGAGCTGATACCCGAGCACCCGATGGCTGCGATCGCTGCTGGCGCCAGTGCTGACATTCCGCTGCTGACCGGGACCAATGCGGAGGAGTTCCGGCTGTTCCTCGTCCCGTCCGGGCGGGCTGACCAGGTCACCGGCGACACGCTCGACGCGGTGCTGGCGGCGATGGGCATCGCCCCGAAGATCGCGGCGGTGTACCGGTCGAACCGGCCCGGCGCCACCCCCGGTGACGTGCTGGGCGCCATCCTGACCGACCGTTACTACCGGCTTCCCGCTCTCGCCGTCGCCGCGGAGCGGGAGCGCGACCCGGCGGCGACCTACCTCTACGAGTTCGCCTGGCGCAGCCCGGCGAGCATGCTGGGCGCCTGCCATGCGATGGAGATCCCGTTCGTATTCGACAACCTGGCCGCCCGGTACGTCGACCGGCTGACGGGCACGGAGCCGCCGCAGGAGCTGGCCGGCGAGATGCACGCCGGGTGGATCAGCTTCGCCCGGAACGGCAATCCGGGCTGGCGTGCCTTCGACGCGGCCGGCGCAGTGCAGGTGTTCCGCGACGATGGCTCGGCGGTGGAACTAGACCCGCGCGCCGACGAGCGCCAGGTCTGGACGGCGGCCTGACCCGCCAGGGCGGTCGGGCGGCCATCATCGCACGTACACGTTCCCAGGTACGCTCACGCCCCCGCGGGCCGCGCCGTCGGCGCGGCCCGCGGGTACGTGCGCGGTCCCTGGCACCGGACCGAGGGCTCAGGCCGCGCACTCCCGGCAGACAAGCTGGCCGCCGCGGGTCTCCGCGAGCTGGCTCCTGTGGTGCACGAGGAAGCAACTGGAGCAGGTGAACTCATCGGCCTGGCGCGGGATCACGCGGAACGAGAGTTCCTCGTTGGACAGGTCCGCACCCGGCAGTTCGAGTGACTCGGCGACGTCGTCCGGGTCAATGTCGATCGCGGTGGCCGACTTGTCCATCCTGCGCGCCTGCAGTTCCTGCAGGCTGTCTTCGGTAAGTTCGTCGTCCGTCTTCCTCGGGCTGTCGTAGTCGGTAGCCATGTTGGCTCTTGCCCCTCCATATCACTAGCCGTCGCGCGGGATGTAACGCTCGGGAGGCCCGCGTTGTGCCCGATTCCGGCGGGGAATTCTGTCACGTTCAGCCGGGCGGCACACGCAGGTCGCCAGCCTGCGGCCCCGTGTCGCCGCGGATGCGCCCGGCAGCGCGGGCATCCTACGCGCAGTTGTTCCGTTATCAAACCGAATGCCGGCGCGCTGACCGCGGCGATCCTGGCATGCCGCCAGTAACATCCTCATCACCGCAAACCCGGACGTGCGCCGTGCGTACAGTACGAACGGCACAGGGATGCACCGGCACAACTTCGCGGGAGTGGCTGCATGCCTCATATCACGCCGCTGCTCGACGATGATCCGCGGCGGATCGGCCGGTACCGGATCTCGGGCCGCATCGCCGGGATGCCCGGGACCGGCCCGGTTTTCCTCGGCGCGGCGGTGGACGGCAGCCAGGTGACCGTGACCGAGCCGCCAGCCGCGCAGGAGCTCGACAGCGCCGCCGCACGCGACCGCTTCGCGGCCGAGGCCGCGGCGGCCCGCCGGGTCGCGCCGTTCTGCGCGGCCGGGCTGCTGGACGCCGGGCTGGAGGCAGGCAGACCGTTCCTCGTCAGCGTGTACGTGCCGGGCCCGTCCCTGCTGGAGCAGGTAGCCGACAGCGGTCCGCTGCCCGCTGCCGACCTGCAGGCCCTGGCCCTGGGGACTGCGGCAGGGCTGGCTGCCATCCACCAGGCGGGCCTGGTGCACGGCGATTTCGGTCCCGGCCACGTGGTACTCGGCCCGGCGGGCCCCCGGGTGACCGGGTACGGCATCACCCCGCCCTACGGTCCCGCGACGCCGGCGGCGGACATGCGGGCCTGGGCCCTGACTGCCGGCTACGCCGCAGCTGGCAACGCTGGCGCCGCCGGCCTGGATGTGCTGCCCGATCCGCTGCGCCAGCTCGCCGCGGCATGCCTCGGGCCCGACCCGGCGGTCCGGCCCACCGCGCGGGAGACGGTGCGCGCCCTGCTCGGCGACGCCGACCCGCCTGCCGGGCTGCTGGCCGAAGCATCCCGCCGCGCGGCTGCGCTCCGCGGGGCCGCCAGCCAGCCGGGCGCCTTCCTTCCAGGAACGCTGCTTCCAGGAACGCAGCCGCCGGGATCACAGTCGCAGCACCACCGGCCACGGTCCCGGCGGGGGCGGGCCGTCGCCGCGGCCGTCACCGCGGGCGCCGTCGTGCTGCTGGCCCTGATCGTGGTGCTGGCCGTGCACCTGATGGGCAGCACCCGCGGCGAGCCGGCCGCATCCGGCTCGCGCACAGCCCCCGCGCAGCACGGGGCCGGGCACCGCCAGCCCAGCAGCCGGGCGCGGCCGGCGGCATCGCGGCCGCGGATCGCCGGCTCGCTGGCCGGCGTGTGGACCGGGCAGGTGCGGCAGCACAGGCCCGCGGACGTGTTCAGCGTCAGGGTCTTTCTGACGGCGGGCGCTAAGAGCGGTGCGATCAGCTACACGGGGGCCTCGTTCACCTGTGCCGGGCGGCTGCGCACGGCCTACGCCGCCGGCCGCAAGCTGATCCTGGACCAGGTCATCACCGCAGGGCGGAGCTCGTGCGCGGACGGGCTGGTGGCCATGCAGCGGACCGGCGCCAGCCTCGCGTTCAGCTTCCGCGGCAGCGCCGGGCCCGCCGCCCGCGGGACACTGGCCCGGCAGTAGCTCCCCGGCAGTAGCTCCCCGGCGGGGCTACGCGTCGCGCTCGGGGTTCAGCGGCAGCAGCAGGTCGTGCAGCTCCTCGAACAGGCCCGGCGCGGCGGCGAGGGTCAGCTCCGGGCCGGCTGGCTTGCCCGCCAGGCCGCCTACCCTCGCGCCCGCCTCCCGGGCGATCAGCGAGCCAGCCGCGATGTCCCAGGCCTGCACGCCGCGTTCGTAGTAGGCGTCGACGTGCCCGGCGGCCAGCGAGCACAGGTCGACGGCGGCCGATCCGCCGCGGCGGATGTCGCGCACTCGCGGCAGCACGGCGCTGAGCACCTCGCCCTGGACCTGGCGGCGGCGCGCCTCGTAGCCGAACCCGGTGGCCACCAGGGCCCGGTCCAGCGGCACTTCCCGGTTGCAGGCCAGCCGGGCGGGCGGCGCGGCGGCCGCCCGCTCGCGCACCCATGCGCCGCCGCCGAGCCGGGCGCTGAACAGGCTTCCCCGCCGCGGCGCGAACACCGCGCCGGCCACCACGGTGCCGCCGGTCTCGGCGGCGATGCTGACGGCCCAGTCCGGCAGCCCGTAGAGATAGTTCACGGTGCCGTCCAGCGGATCGACGATCCAGCGGACGCCGACCGCGGCCGGCCGACCGTCCCCGCCCTGCTGGCCGCCCTCCTCGCCGAGGATCGCGTCGTGCGGCCGGGCGGCGAGGATCTGGCTGCGGATCTGCTCTTCCGCGGCGCGGTCCATCTCGGTGACCACGTCGGTCGGGCTGGACTTGGTCTGCACGACCGACGGCCGGCCGTGCTGGGCCGCCAGCAGCTCCCCCGCGGCAACCGCCGCCGCGCACGCCAGCGCGAGCAGCTCCGCGGCGTCCGGCGGGCCGGCGGATGGCGCGGGCCCGGTGCCGGTCACGCCCGGGGGGCCGGCGGGCAGCATCCGGCCAGGCACGGCTCCGGCAGCGGCCCGGCGCTGCCCAGCCACCGCCGCGGCGCGCCGGACATCCGCTCGGCAACCAGCTCGCTGATCGTCGCGACGAACCGGGGATCAGTGCCGGGCGTGGCCGCCCGCGCCATCGGCAGCCCGAGCCGCTCGGCGGTCTGTGCCGCCTCCACGTCCAGGTCGAACTTCACCTCCATGTGATCGGAGACGAAGCCGATCGGCAGCACCACCACGCCGGGCGAGCCGGCCTGTGCCAGCTCGGCCAGGCAGTCACTGATGTCGGGCTCCAGCCAGGGCTGGGACGGCGGCCCGCTGCGGCTGGAGTAGGCGAGCCGGACCGACCTGGCAGGCACCCGCTCGCCGATCAGCCCGGCGACCTCGGCCAGCTGCGCCGGATAGGCGCCGCCGCCGGGCCCGCTCGCCGCGGCCATCGCGCCGGGGATGCTGTGCGCGGTGCAGACGAGGTCGAATTCGCCGGGGGCCGGGGCGGGCCCCTCCCCCGGGCCTGCCCGGCGGGCGCCGAGCAGCGCCGCAGCGGCGCTGGCCAGCGATTCCACGAAACCGGGATGGTTGTAGTATGGCCGGATCTTGTCGACCAGGGGTGCGCCCGGGCCGGCCTGCGCCCGGGCCCGCTCGATGTCCCCGAGGTACTGCCGGCAGCTGGAGAACGAGCTGTAGGCGGAGGTGGCGAGCGCCAGCGCGCGGCGCACCCCGGCGGCGGCCATCTGCGCGAGCGTGTCGGCCAGGTACGGCTGCCAGTTCCGGTTTCCCCAGTACACCGGCAGGTCGATGCCGTGGCCGGCGAAGTCCTTCTCGACTGCGGCCAGCAGGTCCCGGCATTGCTGGTTGATCGGGCTGACGCCGCCGAAGTGGTAATAGTGCTCGGCTACCGCCTCGAGTCGCTGGTCCGGGATGTTCCGGCCGGCCGTCACGTTGCGCAGGAACGGCAGCACGTCGTCGCGGCCCTCGGGACCGCCGAAGGACAGCAGCAGGAATGCGTCGTAGGGCGTATCAGGCACGGTCCTATCCAATCAGGGCAGCGGGCGTGCCTCGCGTCAGTCAGCGGTAGTCGGCGGCGTACTCGGCCGCCAGGGCCAGCACCTCGCTGACGTACCACTGCGCGTGGTTGTAGTCGAAGATCGCCGAGCGCAGGCCGGAACTGCCGGCAGCAGCCCCGTCAGCGCACAGCATCCGTGCGGCGGACGGCACCGCATCGTAAGGGTTCATGATGTCCGGCCTGCCGGTCTGGCCGAAGCCGTCGACACCCCAGACCGCCCAGGTGGAGGGCAGGAACTGCATCGGCCCGAGCGCGCCGGCGGTGGACGGGCCCACGTTCGTGCCGTCGGCGCTCTCGATCTGGCCGATCGCGGCGAGCACGGTCCACGACAGCCCGGGACAGTAGCGGGCGGCCGACTCCTGGAACAGCTGCAGGTAGGTCGTCGGCAGCCCGCCCGAGCTGGCCTTGGTGACCGGCAGGTGGCTGGCGCGCAAGCTGACGATCCGGCCGGACGGCCCGAGGACCGCCTTGACGTCCTTCGTCAGCGCGGCCAGCCCGGCCCCGGGGGCGCTGATCAGCGCCGCTACCTTGTGCACCAGGCCCAGTTCCGCGGACAGGCGCTGGTTGACCAGCAGGTCCACGTCGGCCACGCCCAGCTGCGCGGCACCGCCGAACGCAACCTCCCGGCGGGTCGCGCCGCGCAGCAGGTACCGGCGGCCGCGGCGCAGCGCCAGCCGGTGGCCGGCCGACGACGCCGCGGCGAACTTGCCTGCCCGCAGGGCGGTCCAGAACGCCTGGTCCGAGGCGGTCCGCAGCGGCACCCAGGAGCGGAACTGCCCTGGGTCGACGCCGATGACGTTGACCGGGCGCCCGGCCGCCTGGATCCGAGCGCCGTCGAAGGCGATCATGCTGCGGAAGCCGGGAATCTTGCGCAGCGCCCGGATCTGCGTGCTCGTGAGCCCGCGGGGCGCGACGACCAGCAGGTCGGGCAGGGTAATGCGGCGGAACGCGGAGCCCTGCCGGGCGGCCCGGATGGCTGCTGCCGCACGGGCCGCAGCGCGGCCCGCGGGCACGGCCGGCCGGCCACCGCCAGAAGCCGGCACGACCATGCCCCGCGCGGCGGCGTCCCGCGCGGCCGCGGCGCCGGCCTGGCGGGGCCCTGCGGCCAGCACGTGGGCCTGCGGGGACGCAAGGGCGCCGAAGATAGCCACCGCGCCGATGGCCGCCAGGCCCTGACGCGGAAAGCGCTGACGCGGGCGGCCCTGGCGCGGCAGGCGGGCATGCGGCGGCTGCCGGGCGGCAGCACTGCGGGCCGGGACGCGTCCCGCAGCGCGCCCCGGGAGAGCGCCACCCCGCCAAACGCGGGGCGCGGCGCGCCAGGAAAGACGTCCCATGATGCCGACCAGCCTAACCGGCCTGCCCGACTGCCCGGAAGATCCGCCGGGTGAAGCCCGAGGGGCCGGACGGTAAAGCTGTTGCCAAGTGCCGATAGCGTGCTATCAGTCGGCCTGATCGAGCGGCAGGCCACGGAGAGGCGCCGCACCGAGGCGCTGTCCTGGCTGTCGTCGGCGATCTCGGTTGGCGTGGCTGGCGGTTCCGCCGTCGCCGGGCGCGTCGTGGACGCGGGTGGCGCACTCTGGGGCTACGGCTACGCTGCCGGATGCGGCATCGTCGCCTGCGCAGTGGCCGTGACCGGGCGACGGCGGCTGCGTGCCGGCCCCCTGCCGCCGTGAGAAGGCGCTGCGGGCCGCTAATCTCGCATCATGACCCGGGAAGCAGGCGACGGTCCCAGCACCGCCCGGCCGACCACGGCCGCGCGTGCCGACGGGGCACGAGCACAGCAGCATGCCCACGGCGGCTCAGGCCACCCGCACCGGCCCTCGCTCGGCGGCGGCACGCCGGCCCAGGGCCGCGCGCTGGGCGCGCAGGGCCGCAAGACCGTGCGCAAGCTGCTCGACGCCGGCCTGGCCGAGTTCG
>JBKQSL010000270.1:0-5341 GCA_052143655.1 Streptosporangiaceae bacterium
GGGCCACCTGTACCCCCGCCCGAGGCCGCCCGCCGCTGCGCTAGGCAGCCCAACGCGTCCAGAACCCGCGAATATGCGCGAGCCCACCAGAGCTGCCTCCATAGCTGTCAGCCACGCAAAATCGGCGTTATACGTGCTTACGAGCGTTCAGTGCTCCCAACAGTGCTCACGCTATGTGGCGGACAGAGTGACACGCCCGATGTCGCCGCTGGCTGCTCGCGATGGGCAGATCTTGGCCATATGGCCGACCGAGATGCCGATCCATACCAGTCTTCGGCGCAACGTGCCGCACTTCGAGGCCCCATCCCGCCAACGAACGGCCAACAAACGATCAAAAGGCCCGACCGCCGTTCCCGGCGATCAGGCCTCTGACCTGCAACTACTTGGTAGCGGGGGCAGGATTTGAACCTGCGACCTCTGGGTTATGAGTGCAGTTTTTCTGTTCAAATGGAAATCCACAACCTGTGAGCATTCACGCTAATATGCAGGTCAGAAGGCTAATCTTAGTGACGGAAGCTGATGTCAGATATCACGTGCTGACGCTTAGTCCGCGTACAAATCGCGGACGAGCCATCACAACCGGTTGGTGATCTGCATGGGGTACTTGAAGGAGCGCGTTGGCCGGAATGGCAAGCCGCGCTACACGGCGTGCTACCTCGATGCACGGGGAGCCTTGCGCTCGGCCGGTACCTACGCCAACAAGAAGGACGCCAACCGCGCATGGCAGCGAGCGGAGGCGAAGATCGCTGAAGGGCGCCTCAGCGATCCTCGCCGCGGCAGGCAGACGTTCCGCCGTTATGTGACTGAGGAATGGCTGCCGCATCACGTAATAGAAGTGACCACTCGCGAGGCGTACACCTATCAGCTGGGCAAGCACATCATGCCGTGGTTCGGCCCTATGCGCATGAACGAGATCATGCCCGCCAACGTGCGCGAGTGGGTAACCGATCTGCAGGCCAAGGGCGTGACGCCGGCCACGATCCAGAAGGTGCGGTTCATCCTGAGCGCGATCTTCACCGCTGCGCTCGACGACGTGACGTTCCTGCACCCCTGCAAAGGAGTCAAGACGCCGACCGTCCCGAAGAAGCCCCTGAAGATCATCACCCCCGAGCAGTTCGACGCGATCTACGAGGCGCTCCCCGACGATGCCATGCGGTTGCTCATTGAGACAGACATCGAAAGCGGCCTCCGGTGGGGTGAGCTAACAGAACTTCGCGTGAAGGATCTTGAGCCTGCGACGCGGATCCTCACTGTCAGCAGGACGGTCATCCAGGTCGACCCGAAGTTCCACCCTTCCGGTCAGCGGTTCCTGGTCAAGGAGTACCCGAAAGACAAGGAGTACCGGCGTCTGAAGCTCAGCCAGCAACTCACCAGCAAGCTCAGCGCGCATATCTCGGATGCCGACCTAGGCGGCGATAACCTTCTGTTCGCGATGCCTCCCAGCGGCTCCCCCGCCGCTCGCCTCCGCGCGATACCCGACCCGGCCACGCTGGGTTTCACCAAAACGAACGCCGCCGGGCGTCAGTACCGGCACGCAACAATGAGCGGCTACAACGCAGGGAGATGCCGGTGCAGGTACTGCAAGGACGCCGCCGCCATCTACCGCGCCGCCCGGCGCACGGCCGGCAAAGATGAGCCACGCCGTCCGCGCACCGTCGACACCGACGGCCACATTTCACGAGACTGGTTCAGGCAGAACATCTGGAAACCAGCCCTCAAGCGCGCAGGGATGACTTTTCACGTGCGCGCCCATGATCTGCGCCACGCACATGCATCGTGGCTGCTAGCCGGCGGCGCTGACCTTCAGATGGTCAAGGACAGGCTCGGACACGGAAGTATCTCCACCACGGAGAAATACCTCCACACCCTTCCCGACGCCGACGAGGACGCGCTGAATGCGTTCACGAGAATCCGGACGCGCGCCCGGGGACGATCGGCATGAACCCGAGGACGCGCCGCGCGGCGCTGTACGCGATCGGCGCCATCGCGATCCTGGCGAGCGCCAACGCCCTGGCCCATAGCTACGCGGGGCTTTACGGCTGGGCGGTTCATCACCGGCTCACCGGCTGGCAGGCCATGTCTTGGCCCGCCGAGATCGACGTCTTCCTGGCGGTCGGAGAGCTCGCCCTGTACGTCGCCTACCTGGATGGCTGGCCGGCGCGGCAGCGGATCTGGCCATGGACGACTGCGCTCGTCGGCCTGGCGGTCAGCATCGCCGGGAACATCGGCCACATCGAGCCGCTGCCAGGCCGCCCGGTCATCCTGGCCGACCGGCTGACCGCCGCCGCCAGCCCGGTTGCCGCGTTCGCCGGCCTGACCGTCGGGCTGCTGGTCTTGAAGATGACCTGCCAGCAGCCCGCCAGCCTTCCGCCGATAGCAAACGCAGCAGTAGAGCCAGCGACGCATGCGGCGGACGGCGGATGGCTGTCGCACCTTGCCGCCGACAGCATAATGACCGTGGACGGTCAGCAGGAGGTGGCTGGTCAGGGCTCAGCGAGCGCGCGATCGCCGATTCGGACGGGCACGGTCCGCAACGGCCCGGTCGGATGGGAGCCCGCGGATCCGGGCGGGGATGGCAGATCCCCCTCGGCTCCGCACTGGGGCGCAGGCACCATGGAACGCCAGGCACTTCTGCGGGACGCGAGGCTCATCTTCCAGGCTGCCGCTTCCCAGGGCGAACGCGTCAGCCAGCGGATGCTTGCCAGTCAGCTCCGCGGTAGCGGACACCGTTTCTCCAACCAGCATCTCCACGCGATCGCGGCCAGCGCTGGCCTCAGCCCGCGCAAGGCCGCCCGATCCGATGACCCACTCACTCGCGCTGCGCTGCACTCAGTTCCTTCGTTCCGCGGATCGCGGAACCGGGCCGAACGGGGCGTGGATACCGCACCTAGCGCAGCAGGACCTCTTCCCCAGGGCGGGCGCTTTCCCCTCGCCCGCTCGCGGACAAAGTCATGGTCGTAACCCAGGGCAGGGAGTGAGGTGAACCTCGTGCCGGAGATCGACCGGATGCGGGTACGGCTGGAAACGGCCGGTGAGCTGACCGGGCTGCTGTCTGCCGCCGGGGAGGCGTTCAGCCTGCTCCTGACGGCGTGCTGTGATTGCGAGGAACGGACCGCTGAGTTGTCCGCGGCGTTCGCGTTCGCTTCCGCAGTGGCGGCGCAGGGCCGGCTGATCATCGCATCCGCGCCCTCCCTGCCAGCAGGCCCGGGCAACCCAGCCAGCTATGGCTGCGCTGACGCTGACCTGGAGAAGACCGCAGACGGCCTCGCTGGCCTCGCCGGCGTACTGGCCGCCCGCCTGTCAGCCGAAGCCCGGCTCGCACCGGGCCCCGGCGACCGGGCAGCCTGCCAGGACGCCGCCGCCCAGGCCACGCAGATCTACGAGCTGCTGGCCCTGGACGAGTGATGACCGCGGCCACGTTCGGCGACGTCCGGGGCCCGGCCCAGCGGCATCTTGATGCCGCGACCAAGCTGACCGGCAACGCCGCCGACCGCGTGTCCATCACCGCGGCTGCCGGGATGACCGGCTGCCTGGCCCTGACCCTGTCGCGTTACCTCGCCGACATCGCCCCCTACGACATGGCCGAGGCCATCACCAGCAGCGAACTCAACTCGCTGATGCGGGCCGCCGTCCAGGCACGCGAAGCACTGCAACTAGCCGCTGAAGGCCTGCGCACCAGCAACCGCGGCTATGACACCCTCGGCCGGGGACCAGCCGACCCGCTGACCGCACAGCTGGCAGCAGCCGCGGCGGCGCTGGCCGCCGGGCGCGACCTGCTACGCACCCACGCCACTACCGGAACCGACGGCCATTGGGAACCACGTTCCCGCTGGGCCGGGGTGACCGGCTCCGGGCCGGTCACCCGGGCGCTGGCAGCGGAGGTAGCCCGCTGGTCCAAGCCCCTCGCGTACCTGACAGCCTGCCTGTCAGCGGCCGCCCAGGCGGATGCGGCCACCCCGGCGGCGATCACGCAAGGACTGGCCGCAGCGACCCCGTTACTGCTGAACGCCAGCACCACCCTCACCACAGCGCAACACGAGCACCCCGCCACCGCGGCCGATACTGAACTGCTGCACGCCGTCCCGGTCAACCACGTCCCGCAGCCACCGCCGCCCAGCGACAACGAGACAGTCGCCGCCCTGGCTGCGGGCATAGCGGTCAGCGCCGCCCGGGTGCAGGCGCTCGCCCTGGGCACCGTGGGGCAGGCAGCCTGGGCTCCGGAACTGACCGCCGAGTCGTGGCGGTGGACAGCCACCGGCGCGGCGATCATCTGCGACCTCAGCCGGCTGCTGCTCGGCTCGCTCACCGAGCGAGCCGAGCTGTTCACCAGCGCACCCGCCGTCACCGCGCAGCTGCGCGCCGCAGCTGACTCGGCGGCGAGCGCCTGCGCACGATGGCGTGCGGTGAGGGCAGCCTGGCAGGAGATCACCACCGACACCCGCGGCCTCACCGCTCCCGCCATCCCCGACACCCGCGACCTCATCATCCGCCTCGGCCGACTCGCGTTCACCGAACCGCGCTGGACACCCGTGCGCGCCCGCCGCGCCCCGCCTCGCGACCCAGCCGACCTCGCGCCCGACCCGGCGCAGGCCGCCGTCGTTACCGGGGCGATCCATTATGCGGCAGACACGCTCGCGTCCCTGGCCGACACCGACCTGCACGCCGTGCAGACAGCCCGCCGCGCTGACCGGCTATATATGCCGACCCGCAAGCTCCCCGAGTATTACGACGTCCCGTACCGGCACTGGAAAGCACCCGCGTCCGAGATCGCTGCCCTGCTGGACGCCTACCAGGCAGCCTCAGCCGCCAGCAGCCGCGCGGCCACCGACCTGGACGCGCTCGCCGTCACTATGAACGCACCCAGCCAGATCCTGGCAACAGCCAGAGCCGCCACCACCAGCACCGCGCGCGCCTGCACACCCCCCACGGCTCACAGCCAGCGCAACGAGCCAGTCAGCGAACCAGTGAGCCGGCCGGGCCTCGCAGCGCCAGGCCCAGTCGAGCAAGCGGTACGCGACCTCGGCGCCGCTGACCTCATCACACTGCTGCGCGCCCGTGCGATCGACAAGGCAGCGCGCAAGCTGCTCACCGAAGCGAAAGAAGACACCCGCGAACCCGGCCCGCCTGGCCTGGCAGAGCCCCGCAGCCACCCGGCTCCGCCCGCCAGAACCCCCGCGCAGCTCGCCGCAAAGAGCTTCCCGCGCAGCCCTACTGCGCCGATAGCTGACCGGCAGCCGGCTAGTAGTCCACTGCCGCCGCATCCCGCCGCCGACGACCAGGCCGCCCGGCCGACTCCCAGCCGTACGTACGTGACACACGGCCGCCTCCACTTCCGGTGACC
>JBKQSL010000271.1:0-6523 GCA_052143655.1 Streptosporangiaceae bacterium
AGGCGATGATCTTCGCCACGGCCAGCTGCCCGGGCACGGCGAAGGCGACCCAGCGCCGGCCGTAACGGGGCACCGGCCGCAGGGTGAGGACGGTGCCGTCCTGGAGCACCACCCGAAGCCGGGCCACGTCCCGGCGCACCGAGCCGACCGCGTACTGGGTGCCGTCAAAGGGGCCGTCATTCTGGAAGCTCGCCGGGCTGCCCGCAGGCCCGAGCACCGAAGCCTGAACGTATTCGGGGCAGCGGTTACCGCTGAAGTCGAAGCACTGATACCCGCCGGCCGGCTGTTGCGCGCTGACCTGCCAGTGCCGGCCGTTGATGGTGCCCCAGGAGATCTGCCCGGCGGGCGCGCCCCGGCCCGGCGGATGGACCTTCACGACCGGCGGCCGCGGGCTGGCCGGCTGCCGGGCGGGCAAGTGCACCAGCTGCGGGATGATCACTGCGGCCGCGGTCAGCACGGCGGCGGCGATGGCCACCGCGGCCTGGCGCCGCCTGCGGATTGCCCGTCCCTGGCGGATAGCCGCGCCGACTGGGGCAGGCGGCGGCGTGACCGGGTCCAGCGCACCGTGCAGCCGGGCTCGCAGTTCCTGCTCGTCGCGGATGCTCATTGCGCACCTCCGTCCACCAGTTCGGCGCCGTCCGCGAGTTCCGCGCTGCGCCGCAGCTTGGCCAGGGCCCGGGCGGCCTGGCTCTTGACGTTGCCAACCGAGCAGCCAAGCTGCGCGGCGGCCTCGGTCTCGGACATGTCGAGCCAGTACCGCAGCACCACCACCGCGCGCTGCCCGGCCGGCAGCGCCTGCAGGGCCGCGATCAGGTCGGCCCGGTCGGCGCGCTGGCGGCCGGATCGGCCAGGCCGGCGGGCTCGGCCGGGGAATCGGTCAGCTGCTCGGTGACCCGGTGCTTGCGCTGCCGGCTGCGGTGCGCGTTCAGCAGAATGCGATGCAGGTAGGCGTCCGGGTTATCGGCCCGGCGGACCCGCGCCCAGGAGGCATATGCCCTGGCCATTGCGGTCTGAGCCAGGTCCTCGGCCATGCCCTGGTGGCCGGCGAGCCCGTAACCCAGGCGCACCAGCCGACTCCAGCGGCCATGCATGAACTGGCTGAACTCGGCATCCGTGCGGGCGTCCATGGCCATCTCCCGTCACCCGGTACAGACCGCCGGTTCGGGGCAGATCGTTGCATGGCCTGGCCCGGCCTGGCGGACGGCGCCTGGCCGCAGTACCCGGCAAGTCGCCGGTTTGCCAGCTAATAGTCAAGGATCGACATACAGTGCTCATTTACGCCAGGAAAACGGCGCGTGTCCTAGAAGGGGGCGGCCGGGCCCATGAGCCGTGTCGTGACAGGAATATCGCTCAGAGTGGCGGCCAGCGTCGTCTCGGCCGGCGCGCTCGGCATCGCCGGAACCGCCGTGGCAGCGCGGGCGTCGGCTGCGAGCACCCCGATCACCCTGCCATGCTCGCCACCGTCCGGCGCGGTGTCGTGCCACCCCGCCTCCCGCACGCCCACCCTGGCCGTCAATGGCGCCGTGCAGCAGATCCGGCAGATCGTGCAGTGCGGCTCGAAGATGTACGCGGTCGGCAGGTTCACCAGGCTCAGGTCGCATGGCCAGACGATCCACCGCAGCAACGCGTTCAGCTTCTCGGCGACGTCCCCGTATACGATCACGAACTGGCGGCCCGACGTCAACGGCGAGGTGAACTCCATCGCGGTCGGCGGTAACTGCTCGACCGCCTACCTGGGGGGCTCGTTCGGCCGGGTGCACGGGGCGAGCGCGCACAACATCGCCGCCGTGTCCATCTCCACCGGCGCGCTGCGCACCCGGTTCCGGCATGACGCTAACAAGGAAGTCGACACTATCGTCCTGCACCGCGGGCACCTGCTGGTCGGCGGGACGTTCACCCAGATCAACGGCGCGTCGCACTCCTACTACGTGGGCCTGAATCCCACCACCGGGGTTAACGACCGGTACATCAACCTGCACATCAGCGGGCATTATTCCTTCCGGGGGGTGGAGGCCAACGCCACCAGGGTCTACAACCAGCAGGTCAGCCCCGGCGGCACCCGACTGCTGGCCGAGGGCGACTTCACCTCGGTGAGCGGCAGGCGCCGCCAGCAGATCTTCATGCTGTCCCTCCGCACCCGGCGCGCCACCCTGAACGCATGGACCTCGAAGAGCTTCTACCGGAACTGCGCCACCATCGAGCCCTTCTACATCCGCGCGGCTTCATGGTCGCCGGACGGCTCCACCGTCTACACCGCCGACACCGGCTTCCACCCCAATGGCGGCAGCACCAAGGGCAGGCGCAGCGGCCTGTGCGACGCCGCCGCGGCCTTCCCGGCGGCCAGCCGGACCGTCAGCCTGAAGTGGATCAACTACACCGGCTGCGACTCGCTGTACTCCACCGCCGCGGGCAACGGCATCGCCTACTTCGGCGGCCACGAGCGGTGGGCCGATAACCGGAGCAGCTGCAATTCCCCTGGCAGGTACGCCATTAATGCCCCTGGCATGGTAGGCCTGTCGGCATCCGGCGGCTCGGTCACCTTCGACCCGACTCGTTCGCGCGGGCTCGGTGCCGACGACATGCTGCTGACCAAAGCCGGGCTCTGGATCGCCAGCGACACGTTTGACGCCAGCAAGAAGGACGGGAGCTGGTGCGGCAGTTCGTACACCACGCCGCAGTACGGCTACGCCGGCCTCTGCTTCCTGCGCTCCTAGCCAGAACGCCGCGCGCTGGCCCTGACCTCTCAGGCCGAGCCGGTCAGGGCCAGCGCGCCGAGCGCGACGGCCATGGACAGCGGGACGGCGATCAGCCCGATCCGGCTGGCCCGGCCCGCCGACGGCTGCGCTGCTCCGGTCGCTGACAGATGGCAGCAGGATGCCTGACCCCTGTGCGGACCTGGTCAGGCCGGGCCGACTGCGCCGCCGGAACGGCCAGCCGAGTGGCGGCCGTCCCGGCGGCCGTCCCGGCGGCGGGACCGGCCTGCCCGGCGGTTCCGGCGGCGCGGCCGCCCGGCCGGCGGCAGTGCGCCGAGCAGGACCACCGGCACGACGGCCAGCCCGGTCAGCGCCCAGCCCAGGCCCGCTCGCTGGGCCGCGAGCCCGACGGCCAGCGGGCCCAGGCCGCCGACGAGGCTCGCGGCGCTCGACAGGGACACGGCGAGATCGCTGCGGCCGGGCAGGCTCTCATACAGGCCGGCCTGCAGCAGCGGGTACCACCCGGCCGTGACCACGCTCAGCGCGCCCAGCGCGGCAAGCTTCAGCGCGAAGCCCGGCGCCAGCAGGAACGCCGGGTACAGCAGGACGGCAGCGGCGCAGGACACGCGCAGCACCCGCGCGGACCCCGCCCGCTCGCTGACGGCGACAAGGAGTGCGTCGCCGGCCAGCCCGGCCCCGAGCCGCACGGCGATCGCCAGGGCAGCCTGCGCCGCGGACGAATGCACGACGTCGGTGAAGTACAGCGCGACGAACCCGGTGAGCACGTCCAGCAGCAGGTTGGCGACCTCGGCCAGCAGGACCCAGCGCACCGCCCGCGGGCTGCCGCGTAGCGCCGCCAGGGCCTGCCGGGCGGTGGCCGTCAGCCCGGCGCGCCGGCCGGCAGTCCCGGCTGCCGGCGGCTGGGCTGCTGCTGGCTGGGCTGCTGCTAGCCGGGATGGGCTGCGCCGGGCCACCGCGGCCCAGCCCAGCCAGGCGCCCGCAGCGCACCCGGCGAGCAGCAGGTAACAGGATCGCCAGGTGCCGCCGGCGGTGAGGACTGCCGCCAGCAGCAGCGGCCCGGACACCGCTCCCGCCGAGCCAGCCAGGTTCCAGCGGGCCATGTTCTGCACCTGCCGGCCCGGTGCCGCGTCCATCAGCGTTGACTGTGCCAGGCCGACGAAGGCGCCGGACGCGGGGAAGAACAGCACGAGTGCCGCCAGCAGCCAGCCGAACGACGGCGCCGCGGCCACGCCGAGCAGCGTTCCGGTGAACAGCAGGCCACCTGCGAGCATGACCCGGGCGCGGCGCCGACCGTGCCCGGCCGCGAGGCCCACCGGCATTTCCAGCAGGCTGCCCGCGATGAGCGGGACCGCGGCCAGCAGGCCGACCCGGGCATACCCGAGCGCGAAGCCGTGCCGGATCAGCGGCAGCGCGGCGCTCTTGGCACCGTCGGCAAGCTCGTCGACCAGCTCAGCGGCCAGGGCAGCCGCCAGCAGCGGCCCCGCGGCTGAGCGTGCGCGCTGACGCCGATGCCCGCGCCGGGCAGGGTCAGGTCACAGTCAAGGAAAGCCCATAGCGGCATCTTAGGCCACCCGGCCGATCAGAGCCGGGCTAGGCGCGGCCAGCCAGCCTGGGGATACCCGGCGCACCAGCGGAAAGATCGGACGAAGATGCTTTGATATATATTTATGGGTCGATTAAGGGACAGAAGTGACGACACGTTGCCGGTGATTCTGGAGTTTTGCCAACCAGCTGATGACGTTTCCATTAGTGTCCATCGCTGTTAACCCGTTGCGGCCAGCCGCAAGGCAGGCAGCAGAACCGCCGAGTCTCTGCCACGGACAGAGAGCCGGGGACCCACGTCCCTGGGGTGAATCGGCAGGCCGGGACCGCGCAAGCGGCCCGGGTCCGCCGTAGGGCTTACCCACTCCGGCCCGAACCCGTCAGCTAACCCGGTAGGCGGCCTAGGAGAGGATATTTCGGCATGCAGCAGCCCCGCGGCAGGCACTCTGCCAGCCACAGCACCGCCAGCGACACTACCGCTGGCCCCGGTAAACCCGGCCAGGCCAGCCCCGTTCCCCATCACCATCCCGGCCGGCCGCCGCGCACCGCGGCCAGGTCGCGGCGCCGGGTTCCGGTCTCCCTGCTCTGGGTGGCCGTGCTCGGGATCGTCTCCGCGCTCGTCGGTGCCGCCCTGGTGCACAACGGCAAGCAGACCGCGTTCTACGCATCCGGAAGCTCGGCCGGACCGCTGCTCGGCTCCTCGGTGCTGAGCCTGTCCGACCTGCGCGAGAACACCGCCGAATTCGGCCACATGCCGATCGTCCGGGTCTACTACCCGGGCCTGCCCAATCGCAACGCCTGGAGCAGCGGGCTGGCCGGCGCCAACCATTCCGCGGTCATCGTCAGCTTCAAGGCGCAGCCCAAGACGATCCTGTCCGGCGCGGATGACGCGGCACTGCGGCATTTCTTCGACACCGCGCCGACCGGGCACCCGATCTACTACTCCTACTACCACGAGCCCGAGGACAACATCGCGGCCGGCCAGTTCACGCTGCCCGACTACAAGGCCGCATGGGCCCGGGTGGTCAAGCTCGCCGACGAGGCGCACAACCCGGACCTGCGCTCGACCCTCATCCTGATGGAGTGGGACCTGCAGAAGGCCTCGCACCGGGACTGGAAGAGCTACCTGCCCGGCGGCGGCATCATCTCCACCCTCGGCTGGGACGCGTACTGCAACGGCTGCGCCACCAACGAGCACCCGCAGGCCACGCCGCCCGCGCAGTTCATGGGCCCGGCGATCGCCGCCTCCCGGTCCGTGGGCCTGCCCTACGGCTTCGCCGAGTTCGGGATGTCCAGGGCTGCCGGGCGGTCGGCCTGGATGAGCCAGGTCGGCGACTACCTGATGCACAGCGGCGCGCTGTTCGGCAGCCTGTTCAACGGGAACTCGGAGTACCCGACGCTGCGGCTCACCGACTCCGCGTCGGTCGCGGTCTGGCGCAGCTTCGTGGCCCGCTCCGGCACTAACGTCCCGCCGCCGCCGCCGACCGCGTCGCCGTCGCCCCGGCCATCCGCCACCGTGCCGATTTCCACCGATGGCTGGATTACCGGCCTGTCGGCCAGCCCGGCGCAGCTCACCCCGGGTAACGGCAGCACCCGGATCTCGTTCCTGCTGTCCAAGCCGGGCGACGTCACGATCTGCATCCTGAACAGCAACGGCGCTATCGTCCGGCAGCTGTCGCGGCCGAGCCGCGCGGCCGCCCGGGTGACCGTCCGGTACTACGGCTACAACGGCAAGGGACACCGACTGGCAGCCGGCCGCTATCCCGTCCTGGTGGTAGCCAGTAACTCCGGCGGCAGCGCCAGTGCGGAGGCAGCGCTCACGGTCCACTAATCTCCCTCCCCGGTGTGCGCCCGGCCAGCTCTCCTCCCCCCGGCTGGCCGGGCGCGCGCATGTCCGCGGCCAGGCGCGGGGCGGCCAGGCGCGGGCCTCACAGCCCGGCCGGTCAGCGGGCCGGAGGATGCGGGCGGGCGGCCTGCCCGCGTCACCATCTCCTGGGCCAGGTCGCAGCTTGACGTTGCGGTTGTTGGACGCCCGCAAGATCGCGAAGGCCTGGTCCGGGTCGCAGCGCGACTGCGCCATGATGATGCCGATCGCCTGGTCGATGACCGCCTGGGAGGACAGCGCCTGCCAGCGCTAGCCGCAAGGCCGTGTAGTTAACGTCCGGTTCTGGTGTGTCAAGGGCGTGTCGGTGCTTTAAGTGGCAACGGGACCCCTCGATGATCTGGTTCGACCAAGAGCCGATCATGAGGAGTCCCGTCAGTGGACC
>JBKQSL010000272.1:0-4749 GCA_052143655.1 Streptosporangiaceae bacterium
ACGACTGCCTCGATGTCGTTCACGTACCAGCCGGCCACGGTCGCGTGCGACTTTCCCGCGTCTGGAGGGGAGGGAAAGATATGGAGCATTGTCTGCTCGCCGCACTGATAGGTGCGCCCGCCGTCAGGGTCATCGTCTTGCGCCGTGAGGCCGAGCTTTTTCTCGTAAAAGTCCCTGGCGAGCTTCATGTCTGACACGGCGACGACCGCGCCGACCCTGTAGTTGCTCAATGCCATCGCGAAATTCTCCTCTGCGAGCCGCGTCCTGGGCAGGGACTTGGTCCCAGCCGCTTCATCGACCCCAGGTCCGCTCGGTGCCCGGACGGTCCGGTTTACTTGAGTCGCGGTCCTGCGAGGCCTCTGGCCGAACCTGGCCCGAGGCCTCGCAGCAGGACCTACCCCTCGATCAGAATCAGCAGCGTATCGGGATGTACGCCATCGTGCTTCATCGCTTCCGCGGCCCCCTCGGTCTGCATGAGCCGCTCGAAGGCGGCGAAGTCGGGTATCTCGATGATCAGCCCGACCCGGTTGGATCCGTTCGGGTCCCGGAAGGTGCGCGCCGTAATGCCATGCGGTCCGAAAAACTCTTCCCGCTTCCCGGACTTGAGCCAGTGCTCGACGTCGTCAACCTCATGAAAAGCTAGATACGTGGCCATATTGCCTCCTGGTAGATGGTTAGGTCGCTGAGTTTGTCGCGAAGCCGGCCAGCGTCGCCTGCGCGTTTCGCTGGCGTGCAGTGATCGTCATAGCCGCGGGCGTCAGATCGTGTCGTGGTGGGTCACGTCGGCGGTATGCTCCTGCGGCTCGCCAGCGAATCCGCGCTTCGGGGATCTCGGCCATGTCGATCACCGCGTCCTCCGTGAACTCCGTGCCCAGCACGGCAGCCGCCGCTGGCTCGCACCGGGAAGATCGAGCGACCGCCCCGAAGTGGTCACAACCTGAGCCGGGCCCAGCACGAACGCGATGCCTCCAGCCTGCCCCTCCACTGTCCCATCATCGCACGTCAACGCCCAAATAATAGCTCGAGCAGCGTGCAGGCAGCGCTCCCGCCAGAATTACCCCCGGGCTCGGCGGAGATGATGTGCACCGGTTGACCGGAGCGGGGGACGGTGCGCCGAAGCGTTACCCGGCAAAGTTCGGAAGGTCCTGGATCTGTTCGCCTCCGGTCGGCCGGAAGCTGAAGCTCAGGTCGCATACGACCTGCAGATTTGTGCGCAGCTCAGCTACCCGCGGCGGCCGGCAGCAGATCGACAGCGGCCAGATCCTTGCAGACGTCCGGTGGAGAGGCATACCTCGCAGCGGCAGATGCGGGCGTTCCGGTCAGTCGGTCTGTAGTGCATAGCCATGCAGGTGGGTCGCAGACCACCAGCAGAAGTATGTGTTTCGCGAACCGGCCCTGCACGACCGAAGATGTGCTTTGGTTCTGCCGACGGTGGCGCAGCCGACATGTCCACCCGTACTGCCGCACGCGCCGTCGCGGGCAGGTATAAATCCTGATGGGTCGGCGGATGTCCACTTCGCTCGACTGGCGCAAGTCTTCCGCCCGGTCCTGCCTCCAAGCCGCCCATAACGCGCATGCCGATCGGCGGGTCCGGGCTCGGCGCGCAGCATCCCATCGCCAACCTGAAGCCATCGCCGGGCCGGGAACGTGAACTGTGCGAAAGTTACCATCACTTCGAGTTGGACCGCCGCGCCACGCCCGTGGCCAGGTGAGGGTGAAATTCCTTAACGATTCTGATCGGCCATAGGTTAATCGGAGCCAATGCGTTTAATACCGTCTCCTACAGATATAGCCAGTGGTTCGTAGCTATTCAGCAAGTGTCGGCGGCTTGATGTGACAGGTCCGGGTGGTACTGGCTTATCCGGCGGGTTCGAGGCCGGGCGGGAGCCAGGCGTGGCCGTTGAACAGGTCGCGGAGGGCGTCGAGTTCGCTGATGCCCATTTGGCGGCGGTGGACAGGTAAGACTGGACGAGAGCGAAGTCGGCGAGCCCGTCGAGGGTGCGCCAGGAGCCTCCGGAGCTGCGCTGCTGGACCTTGACGGGCCGGATTGTCCGCTCGGCTTCGTTATTGGAGTTATCCAGATGTCGGAATAACGATAATTATCCCGATGGCGCGGTTATGCCGATGTTCACGGTTCGCGGCGGTTCCGCCGCTGGCCGGGGCGGTGCCCTCGCCGCATAGTGCGGCATAACTACAGTTTGAGTGACGATCTTCTCATCCCATCCGAGGTGGAGAGGAGAAGATCATGGAGTCTTCGGAACTGGGACAGTACGCCGACGGGTTCGTCGCCTGGCTCGGTCGGCTCGGGTACTCGCCGAAAACCTGCCAGGCGCAGGTCGCGCTGCTGCGGCACCTGGGACGCTGGCTCGCGCAGCAGAGAGTGCCGCTGTCCGGGCTGAGCAGCGAGGTCGCCGGCGAGTACGCCGCGGTCCGCCGCGGGCGGGTGCAGCTGCGGTCGGAACGAGCGCTCCGGCCGGTGCTGAGCTACCTGCGGGAGCTCGGTGCCGTCCCGACGGCCGCGGCCGTCGTCCCGCATGAGCCCGTGGACGTGCTGCTGGCGCGGTTCGGGGGATGGCTGTCCCGCGAGCGCGGCCTGGCCCGTCGGCCGCCGCCGCTCTCTCGGGCTACCTGCGGTTCCGGGAACAGCACGCCGCGGACGGCACCGCCGCCCTGTTCATCGGCCAGGCAGGCCGGCGCCTCGGCCGCAGCATGGCCAACCCGGCCTTCCGGTCGCTGGCCACCGGATGCGGCCTGGAACCCCGGCCTGGCTGCAGGTCCCCGAGACTGCACGATTTCCGGCATTCCTTCGCGGTCAGCACGCTTATCGACGCGCACCGCCAGGGCCGCGACGTGGACGCCTGCACCGCGATCCTGTCCACCCATCTCGGGCACGTTACGCCATCCCATACGTACTGGTACCTGACGGTCACGCCCGCGCTCGCCGACGCCGTCTCCGACCGCGCGGCCCTGTATTACCAGGGAGGACACTTCCGATGACCGCTCTCGCCCCCGCCGTCGAGTCGTTCTTCACCGATTACCTCATCGCCCAGCGCGGCGCCAGCCCGCACACCATCGCGTCCTACCGCGACACGTTCCGGCTCCTGTTCGCCTGGATCCGCGAGCAGGCCGGCACCCGCCCGTCCGACCTCGACTTCGCGGACGTCGACGCCGCGACCGTGACCGGGTTCCTGGCCATGCTCGAGGACGAACGGCACAACACCGGGCGGACCCGCAGCCAGCGGCTCGCCGCCATCCGCTCCCTGTTCCGCCACGCGGCCCTCGGCCATCCCGAGCACGCCGCGCTCATCGCCCGCGTCCTGGCCATCCGGCCCCGCAAGCCGTCCCGCAAGACGGTCTCCTGGCTGACTGAAGACGAAGCTGGCGCCCTCCTGGCCGCCCCGGACCCCGCGACCTGGACCGGCCGCCGCGACCGTCTCCTGATGCTCCTCATGCTCACCAGCGGACCCCGCGTCTCCGAGGTCACCGCCCTCACCTGGGACGATATCCTCCTGGCCCGGCCCGGTGCCCACGTGCTCTGGCACGGCAAAGGCCGCAAGGAACGGATCACCCCGCTCCAGGCACCCGCCATCGCCGGGCTCCGGCAGTGGCAGCGCGAGAACCCCGCCAAGCCCGGCGCTTTCGTGTTCACCGCCCGCGGCACCACCAGGAAGATGAGCACCGACGCCGTCGCCGGGCGCATCAAGATCCACGCCGGTGAGGCAGCCGCGGCATGTCCCGGCATCGCCGCCAAGAACGTCACCCCCCACGTCCTTCGGCACACCCTGGCGATGCGGCTCCAATCCGCAAGAGCCGGCGGCCCCTTCATCGCTCTCATCCTCGGCCACGAATCCCTGGCCTCGACACGCCCCTACCTGCATGCCGACCTCGCGCTCAAGCAGAAGGCCCTCGACCGGACCGCACCGCCGAACACCAGGCCGGGCCGCTACACGCCCCCGGACAAGCTCCTCGCCTTCCTCGAAAGCCTGTGAGACTATGCCGCACTATGCGGCGAGGGCACCGCCCCGGCCAGCGGCGGAACCGCCGCGAACCGTGAACATCGGCATAACCGCGCCATCGGGATAATTGGAGAAGATGTCCAGGTCAGGGCGGGTGGCAAAGCGGAGGATGAGGTCTTCGAAGCTGAGGAACCGGCGGGCGATGCGGCGGGCGTCCTTCGCGGTCGCTGTCCGGCGGTAAAGGCTGCCGGCCAGCCCTGCGATGGCGAGTTTCCGGTAGCGGGTGACCAGGTCCTCCAGCACCGCGAGGTCCAGCGCGGACTGCCCGCCGAGGCGGGCGGCCGAGGCGGCGTCGCGGGCCCAGGCTGTCCTGGAAGACATAAGTAGCCGCGACGGAAGCGGCTTGACAGGCGATCTTGCCGAATTGACGGCCTGCAGGCGCTTTCACGGTGGGGGCAGCCGACTGCCTGCAGCTACGTGTGCGCGTAGCTCCTCGGCCTGGCGCAGTATGGCGTGAGCGCCGCTGGCCCCAGCAATCGCGGCCGCCTCCCCGGCCAGCGCCAGTGCCTCATCCCGGCGGCCCTGTCCGGCGGCGATCCAGGCCAGCCCGACCAGATTCGCGACGCGAGGCATGAGCCCGATCTCCCGGCGAATCCGCACCGACTTCTCCAGCCGCTCCCGCGCCGCGTCCAGTCGGCCGGCCGCATGCTCGGCGATGCCCAGGTGGCGAAGCGCATCCGACATCGTCGGCTTGTCGCCAGCCTGCGCCGCCAGCTCCCGGGACCGCTCAAGA
>JBKQSL010000273.1:0-2800 GCA_052143655.1 Streptosporangiaceae bacterium
CGGGCCCGCTGCCGGGCATGATCGCGGTGTGCTGCCTGTGACGCCGTTCACTTCTTGGTGCCTCGTGCCCGGAGATAAGTCTGGCGCTGGGGGCGTTCCTGCGGGCTGGGTACTGTCGCTTCGAGCAGTGCGACATGAGGTCGCACGTTGTGAGTGAGTACGTCGAAGGAGGATCGACTGAGATCGAGAACGTAGTCCGGGCTGGTGTCCAAGGCCCGTCCCTACCCTGACGTGCGTGGCTGGGTCCTGCTCAGCTGGGTGCGGAGCTCAGGGGAAAGCCCAAGGGTCCCTGCTCCGTCCGGGGATCACAGGCCAGGGGAAGACTGGGCATGGGGTGAATGTCAGTGAATCCTTGCTGATGCCTCGTCAGGCGAACGCTCTGTGGCGGAACGCTGCACAGGGTGGCAGGGACCGGCCGTTGAGAGGCGGCAGGCGGCGGTCAAGGATGCTCCTTGGCCGCGCGGACACCGCCGTCCCCGGGGTAGAGAGGACACCCAGCCCCAGTCGTATCTCAGGCGTGTGGAACATGGAAACCTCGCCAGGGTCCGGTTCGTGCAGGAACGGCGGGCTGGTAGGCCGATCGTAAGTGGGGCGGAATTCCCTGGCGGGACAGGATGCCCAGGAAGCGAATGCCGGTGGCCGAAAGGCGGCAGGAAAACGGGACAGTGTGGCTGGCTCCTCCGCTGGCCGTCTCGTATAACTGGCCGGATACCTGGCCTTTGTGCCGGGACGCGAAAGCGTGCTGACGTGTGGCTGGTGAGCCTGTGAAGACGAGTTGCGGGAACCGCCCGAGCCGAGGGACAAGTTAGGCACCTGATGGTGAACGGACCTGAAGACTTTCCGCGTGCGGATCTGGATGCCGTCGATTGGGATTCGATCGTCTGGGCCGGGCCGGCACGGGAGGTAGAGCGGCTGCGGCAGCGAATATTCAAGGCGGCAAAGGAAGAGAACTGGCCGAAAGTCAGGAATCTGCAGAAGCTGATGCTGCGTTCCCGGTCGAACACGCTTATCAGCGTGCAGCAGGTGACGCAGCGCAATGCTGGGCGCAGGACGGCGGGGATCGACGGGGAGGTCGCTTTGACCTCCGCTGCGAGGGCGGATATGGCGGTGCGTGTGCATCAGTCTATCCGTTCCTGGCATCCCCTTGCGGTCAGGCGCGTGTACATACCGAAAGGCGGAAATAGCAAGAAACTACGCCCGCTCGGAATTCCGGTTATCGCGGATCGCTGCCATCAAGCACGGGTACGAAATGCACTGGAGCCCGAGTGGGAAGCCCGGTTCGAGCCGAGATCCTATGGTTTCCGGCCGGGTCGTAGCTGCCAGGACGCGGTCAGGGCGATCCACACCTCATGCAAGGGCTCTTACGCTAAGAGGGTGTGGGCGCTGGACGCGGATCTGGCCGCGGCATTCGACCGGATTGACCACACCCGCCTGCTGGGTGCCATCGGCGATTTCCCCGGCCGGGGGATGATTGCCGGATGGCTTAAAGCGGGGGTGTCTGAGCCGGGAAAAGGGTTTGCCCCGACCGAGGCGGGAACTCCGCAGGGCGGGGTGATTTCACCTTTGCTCATGAATGTCGCATTGCACGGGCTGGAGGAAGCTGCCGGGGTTCACTATATCGCTGCCGGTGTCCGTGCCAGTGATATCAAGCCCGGCTCGCCTACTCTGATCCGCTATGCTGACGATCTGGTCGTGCTCTGCCACAGCCAGGAGCAGGCCGGTCAGGTCAAGGCGAAGCTGGCGGAGTGGCTTGCGCCCAGGGGTCTTGCCTTCAATGAGGACAAGACGCAGATCGTGCACCTGTCACAGGGGTTCGATTTTCTGGGCTTCAACGTCCGCCGCTACGGCCGCAAACTGCTGGTCAAACCAAGCACGGCGGCGGTGGCGCGGCTCCGCGCAAGGCTCGCGGCCGAGATGCGTGCGCTACGCGGATCGAATGCGCTGGCGGTCATCGCCAGGCTCAGCCCCATCATCAGAGGGTGGGCGGCCTATTACCGGGGCGCGGTATCCAAGAGGATATTCGCCTCGCTGGACCACTACCTGTGGAAGCTGCTTTACAAGTGGTCCACGTGGAGCCACTCCGACAAGCCGAAACGCTGGATCGTCGACCGGTATTTCGGCAAGCGCAACAAGTTCAGGAACGACCACCGGGTGTTCGGAGCCCCCGGCACCAGCGCCTACGTCGTGAAGTTCGCCTGGACCGGCATCGTCCGGCACGTCATGGTCAAGGGCGGGGCGTCACCCGACGACCCGGACCTGGCCGGGTACTGGGCCGAGCGGCGACGGAAGGTCAAGCCCCCGCTGGACAGCTACACGATGCGCCTGCTCACCAGGCAGGATGCCCGCTGTCCGCTCTGCGGGGACCACCTCCTGATCGCCGACCAGCCCCCCGAGTCGCCCGGGCAATGGGAACGATGGTGGCTGCAACTCGCCCGCAAGGCGATCTCCGCGGACTACCTCGTCCACCACGGACGACCCGGCCCGCATCCGGACGATGACCAAACCCGCCTGGTACACGCCTCCTGCCAGCGCGGGCATTTCGCCCGCCAGCGCAGGAGCACAGCACAGCCAACCCGAGTCGCCCCAGCGGCTTGCTTGAGCCGTATGCCGCGATAAGTGGCGCGTGCGGTTCTTAGGGGAGGGCGGCGCAGCAATGCGCCGCCCTTACCCGACCGCGGATTAGATTCTGCGGTCCCTGGCGGTTCCCGCGGGCAGCCGCCTGCTGTTCACCCCCGACAGCATGGGAGGTGCCGGGTGCTGCAGGAGACACTGGACCGCGAGGAGATCATCGAGCGGGTCG
>JBKQSL010000274.1:0-16428 GCA_052143655.1 Streptosporangiaceae bacterium
CAGGCACGCGCGCATCGCCTCGCCGGGCGGATGACCGCGAGTGAGGTCGCTCGTCACGGACAGCGACGCGACCACGCCGCCCACCCCCACCAGTTCACGCACGGCCGAAAGTCTACGGTCCGGGCACAACATTACGTTCGCCGCTGGCGGCACCATCGGGGTGTACGGCTCTGTGCAGCAGTTCAGTCCATCGGCCAACGACGTGTCGTGCGGGGTGTGGGGAGACGCCAGCGATGTCACGGGTGTCCTCGGCTCCAGCAACAGCGGCTCCGGCGTAGCGGGAAGGTTCGGTGAACAGGACGAGGGCCACCGCGTCCACCAGGTCATACGAACGCGGTCGGGGCCCCGGCGATCTGTAGGGCCGGGTAAAGGCGTGCACCTTCTCCGCAATCTGGACCTCGGGACGCACCGCCGCCACACGCAGGCGCGCATCGGCCAGCATCTCGGGCACGATCAGTATCTCCGGGCTGATGGCCGATGTGCGCGCGCTGGATACGTCAAGCGAGACTTCCCCGAACGGCCGCGCGTCATAGGCCGCAGCCAGCCATGCCTGGTAACCGACCACCCCAATCCCCGCGACCAGCGACCGCTGCAGCCGGGTGAGCGTCATTGTCCAGCCGTCACCGAGGTCCGTATGGCATACCTCACTGAGCGGCTGCCGAAGCTGCGCCAGGCCGGCCAGCGCGGTGTCGGCCAGGCTGACGTCCAGGTCGGCGCTTCGGCGCGCATGCCCGCCGAAGCGCAGGTCAATGGCCCGGCCGCCGCGCACGACCCACCGCAGCGGCGCGGCGGAATCCATCCGCGCCAGCAGCCGCTCATAGACCACTCGCAGGCGCGCGGCGCTCATGTCCATGCTGCAGGAGTCCGCCCAGGTCCGCAGGCGCGCGGTCAGGTCAATGTAGGCGCATGCGGGCTCAGCCAAGCGGCACGCCCCAGGGAACACAGATCGGCCGGGGAATTCTCATCGGCGTCCATCGGCCGCTTGCCGCACGCTGTCGATCAGCAGTTGCAGGTCGTCCGGCGTGGTCATCCAGTTCATTATGACGGGCCGGAAGCCCACAACGCCGCGGTACCGGGTGGTGGAACCAATGTATATCCGGCCTTGTCCCGCCAGCCGGCGGCCGAGCGCCTCATTCCAGTCGTCCAGATCCCTCCCGGCCAGGTCGGCAGGCCGGTGCCGGAAAAGGACGACGTTAAGCGGAACGGGTGCCAGGAGCTCTAGGTCTGGCGCATTCTCGATCATCGCTGCCAGCTCACGGGCAAGGTCGATGTATCGCTCGACCATGGCACGGTAACCGCTCCGGCCGTAAGCCATGAGCGTGGCCCAGATAGCAAGCCCCCGCGCCCGGCGCGAGTTCTCCGGCGACCGCCCGGAAAGATCGGTGCCCGTCTCGCCGAGGAAGGCGTGATCAGCGGAAAAAGCACCTTCGAGATGCTGGCGCGAATCAACGAACACGAAGCCGGAATCGTAGGGGACATTAAGCCATTTGTGTGCATCAGAGGCAACCGACTGCGCGCCCTCGATGCCGCTCAGCAGCGAGGCGGCGCGCGGGGTGACGCGGGCCATCAGACCGAAGGCGGCGTCTACATGGAGCCAGGCGCAGCGGCGAGCACAGATGGCAGCCATGTCCGCCACGGGGTCGAACTGGCCCGTGTCGACATCACCGGCGGTGGCGATGACGAAGGCGGTCCCGCCGGAGGCTTGCAGCTCCGCCAGCGCCAGGTCGAGGGCGCTGAGGTCCGGCTGGCCCGAGGCGGCAAACGGCAGCACAGTCACCGATTGCCGGCCCAGGCCCAGCATTCCCAGCGCCTTGCGCGTAGTCGGGTGCAGCCGGTCGCTGGCGAAGACCGCAAGAGGCGGAAGGCCGGCCAGCCCGGTGTCCTCGATGTTCCGTCCGCAGCGCTGGCCCCACCAGTGCCGGGCTGCGGCCAGCCCGGCAAAGTTGGCCATCGTCGCGCCCGTAGTCAGCGTCCCGGTCCAATGTTCCGGCAGCCCGCAGAGCGTCTTGAGCCAGGACAGTGACAGTTCCTCGGCCCGGATGGCCAACGGCGAACTGGCGGAGAACCTTGCGCTCTGGTCATACAGTGACGTCAGCACGTCAGCGCCGAGAGCAGCCGGAGTCACGCCTCCAGTCGCCCAGTGGAAACATCGCGGGCCCGACGAAGCAAGCGCCGCCACCTCGGCCTTGCCTGCCAGCTCCAGCAGGGCAGTGAGTGCTCCGGTCCCGGTCTCCGGCAGGTCTGCGCTCATCGATGCAGCAGCCAGCTCGGCGCCCTGCTCCCTGACCGGGCGGGCCGCCAGGCCCGAGACGTACGCCGCCCCGGCCCGCGCGGCCAGCCGCAGCGCAGGCAGAACCTCGCCTGCCTGCGGCCCGTCGCCCTGCATCAGCTCATCACGGCGATGCTGGTGAGCGCCCGGTGTCCTGGTCATGATCGACGGCTCCCTGGCCAGGCGATGGCGAAGCTATCCTTGCAACGGCGGCGCCGCGGTGCGGCTCGTACCTGACCAGAACCGGGCCTTGGTCATCGTCAGGGCTGTAGCCGACAACGCGGAATCCCCTAGCCGCATGGAAGATGTACCCAGCGACCGCCCCTGGGTGCGGCACCAGCGGGCTGGCTGTCCCCAGTATTTCCACTATGAGACACGGCTTTCGGTAGCCCAGGGACATGCGCAAGCGCTCAGAGTACAGCTCGCCGCCAATGCCAAGACCCCGGTAGTCGGCACGGACGAAGGCCGAGCAGAGATAGACGTTCGCCGCGGGCGCCTCGCGGAGCAGCTGATCGAGGCCGATGTACTGGCACTTCACGTCGACCTGCAAACAGGCGCACCCCACGAGCTCCCGTCCCCGGAAGGCTCCGAGGATCCGGCCTGACCTCAGCAGCTCGGCCCGCCGGGCCGGGTTCCGCAGGCTGTGCAGGCCGCTATCCGAGCCCAGTCCGTGGAACTGCGTGATGTCGAGCGCTTCCACCTCGCGCACCAAGACGGCCGTGCCCGGCGGGCTCCAGGTCGAAGTCACGGTGCCAGCCGCCCGGCTGCCATGCGGTAGCCCTGATCGAAGGCGCGAGGAGAATGTTCTGCCGCTGCTGCCGGGGCGCCGGGTACCGCCATGATCGTCAGAGTGCGGGCAATGTCGCGGGCCAGAGCGACTTCCCTGGCGTGCAACACCCAGAAGCGGTTGCGCAGCTCCTGCTGCTGTGCGCGGCCTAGTCCGAATACCTCATAGTTGTAGGCGTCGTCGTCGTCGACCAGGATGGCGGTGTCCAGATCGGGGAGCTCGGCGGCCAGGGTGACATTCGTATCGCTCAGCGAATTGGGGCCCTCTGCCATGTCGGCTTTCGCGGGCAGGGCCGCGCGATATTCGTGCAGCATGCGCAGGTTGGCGAGCACGCCGACCTGCTCGCCCAGCGTCCTGGAGAACCAGAAGGCGAACTCGGCCGCCGGGATGGCATCGGCTATCGCCTCGCCCCACAGCTCGAACGCCAGGCGGTCGCAGGCGGCCCAGAAGATGGCCGGGGCGGCGGTTGCGATGTGCAGGCGCCGCAGCACGTTGCAGGTGCGCCGCTGGGAGCATCGCGTGTACAGAAAGGTCGGTGTCAGGCACCGGCACGGGCCCGGCATCAGGGCAGGCGCAGCTTGGGCTGACGCTGATCGCAGCTGCCGCTGGACAGCGTTCCAGTGCCGCCTGCTCAGCATCAGGCTGCCGATGGGATCGAGCTGTTTCACCCGGAGCACGCTCCGGAAGCCGCGGATGAACAGGGCGACAGGAGTCTCCGCTCCGTTCGGCTCGCGCCGGTAGTGGCTTCGCAGGCGCACGATGGCTGCTGTCCGCGGCACCCGGCCGCCGCCCTGCTCGATGAGCAGCGACAGTCGGTGGCGGTGGCGGGCCCGCACCAACGGCATGTAGCCGTCATCCCGGTTCAATCCGACTACCAGACCGCCTGCCGAATACGGGGTCCGGCCAACGCCCGTGGCAGAGAAGTCGAGGAATTCTGGCCGACCCTCGAACCGCAGGTAGTCCAGCAGGTAGCTGCGCCCAACGCCGGGCTCCACGAAACGGTCGCCGATAGGGTCGTGGCCGGTCGCGTCCAGCGCTATCGTTCTCGCCAGGTAGCCCCACGGCTGATCCTGACCGGGCATGCCGGTGATGCGCGGGGGGACCAGGGAGTCGCAGGCGTATTCCACCTCGATGTCGCGCTCGGCGCGGGTGGCGACAAGCGAGTCGTCGTCCGGTTGAAGAAGGCTCAGGGCAGGCGGCGGCAGCCGGCGCAGGGGCGTCCGGGCGCCAAGTTCGGTCGTCAGGCGAGTCGATCCGTCGTGGCTTGCCTCGATGATCAAGCGAAGTCCGCCCACGGCGGGATCCTCGATGATCACGCGACCGCCAGAAAGCCGGGCCAGGTCGCTGGCAGCGGCGGTGCAGCGGAGCCTGTCAGAATGTGACGCGAGCCGCAGCATCAGGCCCGGCTCGGTCGTATTCCACCTGACTCCGCTCGCGGCACCGAGTCCGGTCGGCCGGGTGGCCGAGTCGCCGCCGGAAGCCAGCGGGCCGTCAGCGGCACCGCTGCTCGTCCTTGCTGCGGTCACGACGATCCTCCCTGTTTCAGCATGCTGGCTGGCGGGAATGCCCTCGCGCAAGCCGCGCTGGGCCAGACCCGGGGAGCCGCGAAAGAATCTCCGGACCGGTGCACAGAAAGGCGCGACGATCTCAGCGTCGGCATCTGGCGTGCGCATAGCTGCTCAGCATTGCGGGAACGTGAAAGCTGGTGATGAGGCCGGCCATCGCCGCGTCGCATCCGGGCTCACCGCGAAGCAACTGCGGCCGCACGTTGTTTTCCAGCAGCAGAGCCCGCACCCCGTCATGGGCGCTGGTCAGGCCCACGTCGAGCCCCCAGAGGAAGACCCGGTTTCGCACCAGCGGCCGGCCGTCTGCACGTCGCCGGCGGCAGGCAAAGTAGGAGGCGGTCAGCTCCGCCGAGATGCGCTTCGCCTCGGCACTGATCGCCTGGCGCAGCGATGGGGCGAACTCCGCATAGTCGTCCAGCGGGGCTATCCGGGAGCGCGGGGCATGGCTGGGCCGATACGAGAAGTTGAGATTCTCGCTGTCGTGGGTCCCCCGTCGGTAGGGCGTCTGCCCGTGGCGGGCCAGGATCGGAGGTACCCAGCCACTGCGAGCCCGGCTGTCAGCATCAATCAGCACGTGACAGCGCAAGTCGAGCTTGCGCCCGTCGAGGAGCAGCGGATCCCTGACCAGCTCCTGCACGACATAGCGAGAGGATGACGATGCCGCAGACCAAGACCCGCCATGAGGCACGACCTGCAGGCCGCGCCCCCTGCCCCCGTCTGTCGGCTTGACTATGCAGTCCGCGCCCTCTCGGCCCAGAGCGCCCAGGACCAGCGGCACTTGGGCGAAGACGCAGGATACCGTCTGGGGTCGCCGCACATCCCGGCCGGTGAGGCGCCCATATCGCCTCAGCGTGAACTCCAGGCCGTGCTTGGCATCCCAGAACGGATAGAGGGAGGCATTTGTGTTAGTCACCACGCCGCGCCTCGATGCCTCGAGGAGCAGCTGGTGTATGACTTGCCGGCGGCCCAGGCCGCGCGGCAGCGGCGTGGGCGTCAGCCGGTCAAGGCGGCGCAGCGCGGCCAGCTCCGGGTCACTGCTGGGAGGCCGGTCATCCCCTGCGCCGGCGTAATAGAGGCATTGCACGGCGGTGGGCGGAATGCGAGTTGGTACCAGAGCGCCGTCACCCGGGTCGACAGCCCAGACCCTGCCGTCAACGCGGGCACCGTCGTCGCTCAGGCGCACCTGCGACCACCGGCTTACCAGCACATTGAGGGCGGTGTGCCGGGCCGCGCACTTGGCCACCCACCTCGTCACAGCATTGAGGTCGCCGGCGAGCAGTACGGTCATGGTCAGCCGGTCGTCCGCGCGATGGATGGTCCGCGCGTTCGCCAGCCGATGCGAAGCGGCTGGGGGCTGCTGGCGCCGGGAGGCAGCGGAGGGGGTCCGTCTTGCCGCTCTCCCAGCCGGAGCCATGGTGTCGGGAAGCGGTCGGCGACCGAGTACGGCCGATCGCAGCCCAGGCAAGGTGCCCGGCGCGGCGATTGCCGCTATTTCCGCCTCGGCGTACAGGTAGAGGCAGGTCAGCAGCTCCTGAGCGTATACCCACACCACATGGTCGGAGCCTGGCACGGCCAGCAGCGTACGACGCCCCTGATCCAGGACCGCCGTGCCATCCGGGCGCAGCCGCGGGATCACGGCCATCTGGCCGCGGGCCGCATAGCGCACTAGGCCAGGAACGGGTAGCAACGAGTCGGCCCGCCGGTCCGGGTCCTGGCTCAAGGCCACGAGCGTGCCGGCGACGACAGGCAGCACCTTCCTGGTCTCAGGCCCGGTGATCTGCCCGGGGATAGTCAGGCGGAGGCTGCTGTGCCGTATGTCCAGGCCGAACAGCTGCCGAGAGCTGCGCCCGAGCAGGAGGAGCAAGGCCGGCGCCAGCCGCTCGGCGATAGCCGACAGGTCAGCTGAATGCCGGAAGGGTGGCACAAGCCGCACGAGCAACTCGGTGCAGTCGCCGGTTGCTGGCATCCGGATGGCCGGCCGCTCCGCCGGCGACTGTCGGCCTGCGGAGGCCGGCGCCTCCACGTGCCGGTCCTGGCAGGCCCCGAGTCCCGGCGGCCGGAAGGGCTCAGCCGGGGTCACCCGAGTGCCTCAAGCAGGAAGGCGCCGCCGCGGTGACGCTTCCCGACCACTTCTTCGGGCAGCCCGATCGCCCCGTGCGCGGGCCGCGTTTCCCTGCGGCAAACGACCTCGGGCACGATCTCGACCAGTGCCCTGGCTGTGGTGCCCCAGCGATCGCCGTTTGCGGATCGCTGGTGGAGCTTCGCCCTGTCACCACGAGTGATTCCCATCCGCCAAAGCGCGGACACGCGTTCGCGACGCGTCAAGTCTGGGCTTCCGGTCTTAAACTGTCAAGTGCCTGCGGTCGGGCTGCCTGAGTGGAAATGGGGGTAAGCGATGCCCGTCTCCTCGCCGTTCTGACGCTGCGCAGTCCGATTGGATGTAGGTCCATTAGGACCAGGCAACGAGCCGCCGACCATCGTCCTCCGGCACGGGCCCCACGAAAAATGTCAGCGCAATCCGCTCCGGGTCGCCGCCCCGCCGGGTCACAGGCGCAACCTGATGAAAGTTGCGGGAATTGAAGATGATGAGGTCACCGGTCTCCGGAGCAGCAATCGCGGCCCTATGGCCATTAACTACCATGGGAAGGAAGTCGTGGTGGGCCTGAGGCTTGCGCCATCGGTCGGCGGCCGCTTCATACTGGAGATCCCAGACCATTAGTTCTCCGCCGGCGCCCCGCGGAGGGACGTTTAGGATCAAGTTGATCGCCACTTGGGAAGTGGTCTGATCGATCGGGCTCCAACCAGCGCCTTTGGGTGCGTCGTACGCGACGGCCGAGTCAAAGTGCAGGAATGAGCCGCTACTGATGCGTGCGAGACCGAGACAGTAGGGCATGCCATTGCGAGTCCGTGCGATATCCACACCTTGAGGCCAGATGTTCGCGAGCGCGGCAAACACGAGATCGACTGCGTCGGCGCCGGGCGGGAAGAGAGACCTCCGTCGCTCGTTGTGCTTAACGGCGGAACTGAAGTACCCAGCAGGGTCCTTGTATGTGTACTCGGATTGCGACGCGCCGAGCTTGAGTACCCGACGATTCCCGCCCTGGTAACCTTCGCCGCCATAGCGCGTAAGGTCGCCATAGCGGGCCCGAATTTCGCGCGCGCCGTGGCTCGTCACGTCTTCGCCAAGATAGCGGGATACCTGCAGAATACCCACCCGGTTATCAAGCATATCCTGGAAGTCCGCTCCCGTGAGCACATCGCGGGCACAGACCGCTTCACTCTGCCACATTACGGCTCTCCTTCCGCGTGCGATGATGCAGCATCCTCCTTCTCAGACGGCTTGTCCAGGCCGCCTGAACCCACTAAAGATCTTCAATGGCGGGGGTTACCTGGGGCCGGCGCGGCACCACCCCGGTGGTTGTCGGCGGCCACGAGAAACTGCCCGGAGACGCTGCGGCAAGACTTCGTCCACGGCTGGTTATGCGCCGGCCGCCCCACACCCGAGGCCATGGAGATCTCTCCCGCCGAGGCGTTCAGGCGGGCGGCCGACGCGCTTTACGGGCTGTGCGCTTTACGGGCTGTGCGCGCTGGGTGACGAAGACCGGCGGAGGACGGTCCTCCGTGGGCTGGACGTGCAGGTTCTGGTCGGCCATCTGATCGGCGCCGAGGTCGCGATGCACGGCATGCGGCTGCGCACTGCTGGTTGTCCGGGCGTTCGGGCTGTGGACACACGACAACGCCATCCGGCGGGCGGCCGCACTGCCGCGACCCGCGCTGGCCTGCGCGACCCCGTCACCGTGCGCCTGGCGCTGACCGGGCCCGGCGGCGGCACCTCGGATGTCGCAGTCGGGCAGGGCCCACCCGGTCCTGTCTCCGTCGGTATCGTCACTGACGCCGTCGGGTTGTGCCGCCCGGCCGCCATATGGATCACTCCCGCCCAGCTTGAGCTGCACATCACCGGCGACCCCAGCCGGGCCGCCGGGATGCTGGCCGCGGCTGCGGCACTCGCACTGGACCGAAGCCGCTCCCGTGGACGCAGTGATCCGCCACTGCCCCCGGCGACGTATCCCTGCCAGGAAGTTGTGAGTATTCGGGTGCCGAATTCACGGAGGGGGCCAGACAGTGAGCGTGCTGGTTATCGGGAAATTCCAGGGCGACACCGCTACGTTCCGCCAGGCTCTTGCTGACCGGGCCGGCGAGTTCGCGAAGATCGCCGACATGGCCCGTTCGGCAGGCGGGATTCACCATCGTTTCGGGGTTGGCGACGGCTTCGTCGTGATCGTCGACGAATGGGAGACTGCCGGGCAGTTCCAGCAGTTCTTCTCAAACCCCGACCTGCAAGCCTTCATCGGGTCAGTCGGTGCCGTTCCGGCTCCGCCAGAGATCACCATTACGGAGGCAGTTGCCTCACCGGACCAGTATTAGGCCCGGGCCCGGGCTGGCGCCTCGCTGCCTGCCAGCCTTACGGGTGACAGGCCAGCCAGGCCCGGCCGAGCCGACGCACCTCGTGCGGTCAACGCCGGCATCGTGCGCGTAACAGGCGGCGGGGACGGGCCGCAGGATCGCAGATGTGGCCGCAAGGCAATCAGGTGTCCGGCGGGTTCCGGGCACGGAGTAGGAGTTCGCAGTGAGCGCTGACATCAACATCAAGACCATCGCGCAGATTTATGAGGCGTTCGGCCGCGGCGATGTCGCCGCGATCCTCGACGGCATCACCGACGACGTTGACTGGGCCGCGGAGACTACCTCGACGGCCGCCCCCTGGTACGGCGAGTGTCTCGGCAAGGACGCCGTCGCGGGGTTCTTCGCGGCGTACGGCTCGGCCATGGAGGTCGAGGAGTTCACGCCAGTGTCGCTCGCGGCCAACGACACCGATGTGCTCACGGTGGTCCGGTGCCGGGCCAGGGCACGCAGCACCGGCAAGACTGTGGCGATGGACCTGCACCACTTCTTCAGATTCCGTGAAGGCAAGATCGCCTACTACCGCGGTACCGAGGACACCGCCCAGACCGAAGCTGCCCTGCGGGACTGACCCGGCCGCATGTACCCGGCCTTCCGCATGATCGGCCGGCAAAGGCCACCGACGGCCCGCAGAAGGGGAGCAGCGATACCGCGGGTGAGCCATCACTTCGTCACGGACCGTTTATCGCGGCGGCCCGGCCATCCCTGCCGGGGGTGGTCACGCTCATTTGCTGGGGTTCGGCGCTGCGGCCGAGCAGGCCCAGCAGGCGGGCGTCGTCCGGGGAGCCTGGGCCGGGGTCGATTGGCAAGCCGAACAGGCCCGATGCTTCCAGCAGGGCGGCGTTGGCCGCGGTCACCTGCTAGGGGGCGCCGGGGGCGGGCCGGGGGTTACCGGGAACGCCGGGGTCGCCGGGAGAGCCGGGCGGTCCGGGCGGGTTGTTCTCGCCGGGCGGGCGCCGGGGCCTGGGCTGCCTGGGGCTGGCCAGGCCCGCCGGGGCCGTCAACGGCTGCACCGGGCCTGCCGTTGCCATAACCGGTTCCGTACGGTAGTCAGCACCTGACTGTCCGGTCCGGTGCGGCCTGCATATCCAGGCTCATCATCGCGGGGTGCGCCTGCGCAATCCCAGCACGCCCAATGCCAGCAGCACGCCGCCCAGGACAACCCACCGCCCTGCCCGGACCGGCCGATGCGGCCGCGACGGCAAGTCCGGCAGCACAAGGTCTGCGCCCAGTCGGCGAGCCAGGCTCTCGCCCCCCTCGCGCATCAGCTCGTCGTGGTTCCATTTGAACGCCGGCCGGGCAACCGGCGCCAGCAGGTTCATCCACCACCTGGTCGTGCGGATATCCCAGTCGTAGCGGACCAGCGTGCCGCCCCTGGCCGGGGTGAGCGTCCACCGGCCGGTGCCCTCCAGCTCCCCGGTGGCCTCGGCGTCCAGCTTCGATGGCGGCTCCACCCGGGTCAGGCAGAAGTCGAAGCCGAGCGTATACGGCAGCCGGGTCCTGAACAGCAGGCGCGCACGCCTGCCGACCCCGTCGGCTGCACCCGGCTCCAGCTCGTCCACGCCGACCACATACTTCCACCAGTCCGGCCAGCGCTCGGCATGGTAGATCTCCTCCCACACCCGCTCGATAGGCGCCTGGATCTGCCACCTGCTGACAAAGTGATACTCAGCCATGTGCCCTCCTGAACTCCTCGGCCGGGGCGCCGGCTTCAGCGAAGGAGCGCCTTACGGATTGCGCCGCTCGAGCACGGTGACCCGGTGGCAGCATCGGCCGCCGTCTGCTGGCAGGCCCAGCGGCCCGTCTGCCGATCCCGCTTCGCGGTTCAGCCAGGGCCGCCAGGCCAGCCAGCGCCCTGCCCCGGTCCCGGCGCCCTGCCCCGGTCACGGGCCAGCAGCTGATGCGCGCCTGCTCCCGCTGCCGGGCTAGGCGGTGATTGTCGCAGACCGTGGCGCATACACCTCATGAGCTGGATGGAAGGTGACCTGCGGCTCGCCCTGGACGCCCACCTTGGCCATGCCTGGCGCCAGGCGATGCTGGCCGAACTCATTGAACGCCTGTTCGCTTTCCCAGGCGTCAACGTTGTGGCAGTCTCCGTCCTCCCACCACGTAAGGTGGGCGATTCCTCCGTCCGGAGGTCTTTCGAGCCAGCCGGCCGCTTCGCGGACCCGGTCATAGTCCTCCTTCGTGACGCCGGCCAGGACCACATGCGCGATTACAGCCATCACCCCTCCTCGGCAGCAGGATCACCCGGGACGGCCCCGAGCTTCGGCACTCTGCCTATCCCGGATACGTCACCGGCACCGCCTCTGGATTGCCGCGCCGTGAATTGCTGCGGAGGCGGCGTACCAGCGCCTGTCGGACCCCAGGCAGCCAGCTCGCGATGCTCCCGGCCATTCCCGCCAGTCAGCTGCATCCTGAACGTGCGCGGCCAGCTGGCTGCGCACGGCCGACCCCGGACGGGACCGCGCCGCGGAAGACCGGGCAGGCCGAGGCCGAGCCATCCGAAGGTCAGCTGCTCGGCCGCGCGGCGCAGGTGGCCCAGGACTTTGCCAGATACGGGCTGCGGGACGTCCGGCACCGGACCCGGGACCACGACGCCGGACGTCCCCGCCGGCGCCGCAGCGCGCTGGAGGAACTCGGGCCGACCTTCGCCAAGCTCGGCCAGATCCTGTCCACCCGTCCGGACCTGCTCCCGGCGGCGGTAATCGCAGAGCTCGCCGACCTCCAGGATCATGTCGCGCCGCTGACCGAAGCCGAAGTAGTGGCGGTGATGGAGACGGAGCTGACAGTTCCGTGGGACGACGTGTTCGCGAGCATCGAGCCGGATCCGCTGGCATCGGGGACGATCGCCCAGGTGCACCGGGCAACGCTGGTCGGGGTGAGGCCAACCGGGAATCGCCGCCTCAGGCACGGCCCACGACCGGTAGGCAGGCGCGCCGATCCTGCCTGGGCTGGCGGGCTAGCTTCCTGCGGCCGACCTGCGCGCCGCCGGATGGCGCGCCCGGTGGCGTGGGCAAGGGGACTGATCCGCTGAGTGGTGCGGTGACGTATCTGTGATTGAGGCTGCGTCGCGAAGGAGGCCGGTGCTCGCCACATGCTCCTGGGTGGATGGCCTGGTCTCGGGCCAGGCCGGGGCGGGGTCTTGCCCGGCGGCCGGGAGCCGGGCTAGCGTCCGGGACGTGGGGGAAACGGACGCCTTGCTGGCGGCGCGCCTGGCTGCCGGAGATCATATTGCCCTGGCGGAGGTGTTCGACCGCCTGGCACCGGCGGTCTACAGTGGCGCGCTGCGTGTCCTCGGGCGCCATGCGGCCGCGCAGGACGTTGCGCAGGATGTGTTCGTCGAGCTGTGGAGCCATCCCGGCCGGTATGACCCGGATGCCGGGTCGTTGCGCGCCTACCTGACCATGCAGGCCCGGCACCGGGCGGTGGACCTGGTCCGCAGCGAGCTGCGCCGGGTGGCGCGGCAGGAGCGCAGTAGCCGGCTGGAACCCGGTCAGCCGGATCCTTCTCCCTGCGAGCAGGTGGTGGCGGCCGAAGCCGCCGCTGCGGTGCGCGCGGCCATCGAGACGCTGCCCGCCAGCCAGCGCCGGATAGTTGAGCTGGCCTATTTCGGGGGGCTGACCTGCCGGGAGGCCGCGAAGGCGGCCGGGATCCCGGAAGGCACGGCCAAGTCGCGGCTCCGGCTGGCGCTGGCCAAGCTGGAAACCGTGCTGGACCGTCAGCTGCTGGAGTCATCATGACCGCCGCCGAGCGCCCGGTGCTGCCGGATGGCCTGCGCGATCGTGTCCTGGCCGTGTCGCTGCGGGTGCGCGCCGCCGGCCGTCCCGAACCCGCGGCTCCGGAGATCACTCCTGAGGAGGCGTTCAGCCGGGCTGCGGACGCATTGTACGGGATGCTCGGCGTCCTGCAGGCGGAGGACTGGCGCAGGCCGGCGCTGCGCGGCCTGGACGTCCAGGGCCTGGTCGGGCACCTGACCGGGGTGGAGGAAGACGTGCACCGCTGCATGGCCGGGGACCCGCAGGTGGCCCAGGCCAGCCACGTCGGATCGACTCAGCCCGCGGCAGACCGCCAGGCCGGGCGCCCCCCGGCCGAGACCCGGGCCGAGTGGCGGCGCGCGGCCGACCGCACCCTCGATCTCGTCCGCGCCGCCGGCGATCCCGGCGCCAGGGTCGCGATGCACGGCATGCGGCTGCCGCTGAGCATGCTGCTGGTGGTCCGGGCGTTTGAGCTGTGGGTCCACGACAACGACATCCGCCAGGCCGCCGGCCTGCCCCCGGCGGTCCCCGACCCGTCCACGCTGAGCCTGATGACCCAGGCCGCGGCCCAGCTGCTCCCGCACGCCGCGGCCCGGGGCGGCCTGAGCGAGCCCACCAGCGTGCACCTGGTACTGACCGGGCCCGGCGGCGGCACCTGGGACATCCCGATCGCCCACAGCCCGCACGCCCCTGCCCCGGTCGGGATCGTCACCGACGCGGTCGGGTTCTGCCGGCTGGTCGCCAACCGGGCCACCCCCGACAGCCTCGGCCTGCACATCACCGGGGACCCGGGCCGCGCCGCCATGGTGCTAGCGGCAGCATCAGCGCTCGCGCTGGACTGAGTGAGGCCGGCCTCTTTCCCGCGCTGCCGACGCCCGAGCCGCGGAAGATTCCTTCGTAGAAGCCCCGGACCTGGACCTTGTCCATGGGCTCGGGGGAATAGCCGTGCAGGCGGATTCCCTCGTCGTACAACGACAGGTACCCGTCTAGATCACCGGCGTTCCAGCGCTTGGGCGCGGCGACAGGGCTCCTTGCGGTGTCGGCATGACCGCTCCCTTGATTCCAGCTGGCGCCTCCTGCCGCCCCAGCTGGGCAGGCGGCGCAGGCGGCTACTCCGGCGGCCCTTGGCCCGCTTCCAGGATCGCCGCGGGCCTCACCCGGCTGGTGTGGCCTGCGCGGCAGGGTCCCCGCGTCGTTTACTGGTTGACGAAGTTGTGGGCTGGAAAGACGATCGGCTCGTCCGGCTTGAGGCCCGTCTGCTGGATGAGCGGCATCAGCTTCTCGCCGAATGCCTGGAATTTCTCGGGTGACTCCCAGACGTCGAGAACACAGAGACCGCCGGGTGCCGCCCCGACGACGTGGGAAAGGCAGCCGCCACCCGGCCAGTCCGCCAGCGAGCGCAGCGGCTGGCCGTTGTTCAATCCTCGGCAGACCTCGTCATACTGCTCAGTCGTTCCGCCGGGAAAGTTGAAGATCACGCCGATTGCCATGAATTCCTCCTGACTCACTGATCCGCGGGGCAGACTGCCTGCCTGATCCTGGTACGTCGCGGGGACGGTCTCTGGATCACGCGGGGGCGGGCGTCTCCCGTACTCGTTCATGTGCCCGATCGGGCCGCCGCCGCTCCTCGCGATCACCAGCGGGACAGGCCGGTGCACCCTCCAACCTGGTTGAAGCAAGCACCGTCAGCGCTTGCTCCGACTCGCGTCTACGGGCTTCGTGGCCGGGGCGCTGGACCATAACCGGCACCAACACCGGGACATTCGACTTGTTCGGGCTCCCGCCCACCGGTCGGCAGGCCTACCGCGCGAAGTGCGCCAACCCGGCGCCAATCACTGAACGTGGTCGGCGCCCCCGACAGGCGCAAAGAGTCGCCGCTACGCGCGGGACGCAACTCCTTTCGCCATGCCGCCGGATGCGGGCCGCATGTCCGGCGGCGTGAGAGGGGCCGGGCCGACCCCGCCCCTTCTGTAAAGGCAGATCCGCCACGCCGCGCCTACACAGCCCTGCTGCCCGCCGCCGCGGTACCGCTCGGGCGGATCCGGGAATGCCCGGGCGACGGGACCTGCGGCTGGCTGTTCCTCGACCACAGCAAGAACGCCACGCGGCAGTGGCGCGAGATGCGCACCTGCGGCAACCGGGCCAAGGCGCGCCGCCACCACATGTGGCTCGGCGGGGGCAGTCAGCCGGGCGGCGGCGCGCAGATGAACTGCCCGTTATTCCCGCCAGGAGCAGCCGGACTGGCTGTGACCGGCAGCAAAGCTGCCAGGCGGCGATCATCACGGCAGAGGGAGGCGTTCGTGGGTCGCGCCGCTGCTGACCAGGCTGGCAGTGCCCGGATCCAGGCCCGTCCCGGGCTTGACTGGCGGGCTGGCGCGGGCCAGCATGGTGCACGCATTACGGAGGGCGAGGGGGCATCACCATGGCGACTTACGTTTCCTTGATCAACTGGACCGATCAGGGCATCAGGAACTTCCGCGACACCACTCAGCGTGCCGAGGACTTCACCAGGCTCGTCGAGCGTTCCGGCGGCAGGGTCCGGGAACTGCTGTGGACCGCCGGCCAGTACGACCTCGTGAGCATCGTCGAGTTCCCAGGCGACGAGGCGGGAGTCGCGGCCCTGCTCCAGGTGGGCTCGGCAGGCAACATCCGCTCCAGCACGCTGCGGGCCTTCAACGCCGAGGAGATGAGCGGCATCATCGGCCGCGCTGGCTGAACCGCCCGGACGCTGCCGTCTGGCCACCTGAACCCGCAGGCTGCCCTGTGCGCTCTAGCGCGCGAACCCGGATTGGCTGTGCCCAGCGCGGCGGCGGAGGCCGGCCCGCCATGACAAGACGCGGCACGGGAGGCTTGCCCGCCAGTTAGCCAGCGTCCCGCCACCGGTGGGTCAAGACATTCGTCTTCACCTCGCTGGCACGACGGAACAGCCTGTCCGGTGCGGCAAAGACGGCGTCCCAGCGGACCGAGACCGGCGCGGATAGCAATGTGCGCCTCGGCCACTTCCTCGGTGACCACGCCCTGTGACAGAGCCCAGTGCAGTCGTAACAGTCCGGCCAGCGCCGGATCGCCAACTATGCGCGTTCTTCATTGTCCGCGCGGGAGCTCCCTCCAGCCGCTTGCCCGGTGCGGGACGGTTCTGGGACGTTGCGGCAACGGTTCAGGTGAGCCCGTGCTGGTAGGCGTAGGTGACGGCTTGGGCTCGACCGCGGACGCCGGTCCCACAGCTCGACCAGGAAGCCGCTGCCGGTGGGCCCTGCGGTGAGCGTGCCGCCGAGCAGCTCGCCTCGTTCCCGCATGCCGGTGAGCCCGTAGCCGGTCCCGTCAGTGGGAGCCGGGCGCTCGCGGCAGGAGTCGAAGTCCTCGATGGCCAGCCTGGTGCCGGCCGTCGGCGCCCAGGTCCCGCTCGTTGTCGCCGGTCACAGCCACCTTGCAGGCCACCCCGGCGTCGCCCTCGAACTCGGCGGCCAGGTCGGCCAGCGCCTCGGGCCCGGGCAGCACGTCGTCGTGGAGCATGCCGATGGCACGCCGTGCCTCTTCCAGCCCGGTCCTGGCCAGCCGGCGGGCCCGGTCGATCGCGTCCCCTACGTG
>JBKQSL010000275.1:0-21680 GCA_052143655.1 Streptosporangiaceae bacterium
GATGGCTAACCCAACCGTTCCCCCGATGTCGAGCAGTGCGGGCCGGACCGGGTTAGCGTGGCTGGATGGGCGATGAACCTGCAGGGCGGGACAGGCTTGCCGCAGTTTTCGCTCATCGGGGTGTGGCGGAGGCCTACCAGTACCGGCCCCCGTACCCGGCGGAAGTGTTCGACGTGCTGGAACAGCTCATCCCCGACCGCCCCCGCCGGGTCCTGGATATCGGGGCCGGCGAGGGGGCACTCGCCCGCCCGCTGGCCGCCCGGGTCGAGCACGTCGACGCGGTGGAGGTGTCGGCGGCAATGGTCGAGGCGGGGCGGCGGCGGCCCGGCGGCCGGCGGCCGAACCTGCGCTGGATCGTTGCGACCGCGCAGAGCGCTGCGCTCTGCGACCGCTACGCGCTCGTGACGGCCGGGGCCAGCCTGCACTGGATGCCCTGGGAGCAGACGTTCCGCCACCTGGCGGGCGTGACGACGCAGAACGCGCTGCTGGCGATTGTCGACCAGGAATACCGCGACCTGCCCTGGCGGGCGGAACTGACCGGGATCATCGCCCGGCATTCCCGCAGCCCTGACTACGATCCCGGGTTCTCCCTGGCCGATGAGCTGGCAGCACTCGGCCTGTGGGAGGTGGCCGGCAGCACGATGACCAGTCCTGATGTGTTCCGGCAGCCGATCGCTGGTTACCTCGAGCATTTTCATTCGACGGCCAGCCTGGCCCGCGAGGTGATGCCGTCAGCCGAAGCGGCCGCGTTCGATCGCGCGGTCACCGATCTGGTCCAGCCGTACGCCGCCGACGGGATGCTCGACATGACCGTCGTCGCCAGCATCACCTGGGGCCGCCTCCAGCCAGAGCTGCGGGCCAGCTAGGCCCCGGCGCTTCCGCCGCTGCTCAGCGCCACTGGGCAGGCGGACGAGACGGCACTGAGCCTTGGCAGCACGGTTGTCGTGGCCAGCACGGTTGTCGTGGCCAGCGCCATTGCCTTGGTCCGTGTCGGTCACCGGCGCAGCCTAGCCCGGGCGGGCGGGCTGGGGCCCAGGGGCCCGATCCCGAGCCGGCAACGGCCAGGCCGGTCAGAAAAAGCTGCGCCTGCGGTGGATCGACTGCAGCACGCCCATCGCGATCATGTCGGCGAACATGGCGGACCCGCCGTAGGAGACGAACGGCAGCGGCAGGCCGGTCACCGGCATGATGCCCACGGTCATGCCGACGTTGATGAACGCCTGCACCGCGAACCAGATCGCGATGCCCGATGCCACCAGCATGCCGAACTGGTCGTCGGCCCTGGCCGCTATGCGCAGCGCCCGGAAGAGCACAACCGCCAGCAGGCCGAGGATGAGCACCGCGCCGGCGAACCCGAGCTCCTCCCCGGCCACGGTGAAGATGAAGTCGGTCTGCTGCTCGGGCACGAAGTTGCCGGCGACCAGCTGCCCGTGGAACAAGCCCTGGCCCCACAGCCCGCCCGAGCCGATGGCAATCTTGGCCTGGGCGGCGCTGTAGCCGGTGCCGCGCGGATCCGCCGACGGGTGCAGGAACGAGGTCAGCCGACCAACCTGGTAGGCCTTGAGCAGGTGCAGGTTGACCACCGCGAGGATGGCCAGCACGCCGCCCGCGATCAGCGCCGCCAGCCAGCGCAGCCGGATGCCCGACAGCGCGATCATGCCGACCAGCAGCGCCACCATCAGCATCATGACGCCGAGGTCCGGCTCGGCCATCACCAAAAGGATCGGCAGGCCGGCCAGCGCGATGGCGGTGGCCACGGCGCGCAGGCCCGGCCGGGTGGCGCCGAGCTGCATCTCGCCCAGGACCATGCCTAGCATCAGGATGATCGCCAGCTTGGCGAGTTCCGACGGCTCGATCTGGAACCCGCCGGGCAGCGAGATCCACGACTTGGCGCCGTTGACGATGCTGCCGAGCGGGGTGAGGACGGCCAGCAGCCCGAGCAGCGAGGCCACGTAGAGCACCGGCGTGTAGACCCGCAGCCTGCGCTGGTCGAGCAGGCTGACGCCGATCATCAGCAGCACGCCGAGCGCGATGTTCAGCAGCTGCTTGCGCAGGTACGGATCGGACCCGGCGCGCGCCGCCGAGGCGGACGTGGCCGACCAGACCAGCAGGGTGCCGAGCAGCGCGAGGGCGAGCACCGCGAGCAGCAGCACCCAGTCGTAGTGCCGCAGCGCGGACTGCCGGGCCGTGGCCCGCCGCGCCAGGCCGCGCAGCCGACCGCGGCGCGGCGCGGACCCGGCGCCCGGCCGGATGGGCGCGAGCCTGCCGTACGCCGCGCCGGACGGCCGCCGGGCGGCCTGCCGCCGCCGGTCGGACAGCCGCCGCCGGTCGGACAGCCGCTGCAGGCCGGGCAGGGCGCTCACTTGCGGGTTCCCCCGTTCTGGCTGGCGGTGGTGGTCGCGGTGGTGCCGACATGCGGCAGGGCAGGCAGCCGACCGCCCGGCAGGGCCGCCTGGTGGCCTTCCAGCCCGTAAATATCGTCCCAGATCTGCCGGACGGCCGGCCCGGACACGTCAGCGCCGTATCCGGAATCGGGGATCATCATGATCACGACGTACTTCGGGTGCCCGCACGGGGCGAAGGACGCGAACACCGAGGTGGCCGCCTTCCCGTACGCCTGGGCGGTACCCGTCTTGCCCGCCACGCACACCTTGCTGAGCGGGAAGCCGGCGAACGTGCCCGCCGCGGTGCCGGACGTGACCACCCCGGCCAGCGCGGACCTGATGTAGGCCAGCGTCGACTTCGCCACCGGCAGGTGCCGGATGACCGGCGGCCGGATCCGCTGCACGACCTTGCCGTCCGGGCCGATCAGCGCCTCGCCGACCCGCGGGCTGTACAGCGTGCCGCCGTTGGCGAGGGCCGCGTAAGCGTTGGCCAGCTGCAGTGGCGTGACGGTGACGTAGCCCTGGCCGATGGCGGCGATGACCGCCTGGCCCGGCGTCCACACATTGCCGGAGCGGCAGTCGTCGTACTCGATCTGCTGGATGTAGGTGCCGCCAGCCCGGCCGTACTTGCACCAGTCCTGGCCGTGGTGGGCGTTGTCCTTCCAGAAGTAGTACAGCCAGGCGCGGGTGGGCACGCTGCCGGTGCTCTGCTCGGGCAGGTCGATGCCGGTGTCCCGGCCGAAGCCCCAGCCGAGCTCCATCTTCTGCATTTCCTGCACCGGGGCGTGCGGGGAGGTCACGTCGTCCTCGCCGGGGTGGTCTTTCAGCCAGATACCGTAGGCGAGCCCGTAGTAGACCGTGTCGCAGGACTGGATCAGCGCCTCGCTGAACGTCATCGGCCCCTCGCTGGGGTTGCCGTCGTTGGCGTAGCTGTGGCCGTCGATGGTGACCGCCGCCGGGCAGTTGTACTCGCCGTACAGCGAGTAGCCCGCCTTCACCGCCGCCGCGGTCGAGGTGACCTTCCAGGTGGAGCCGGGCGAGTACTGGCCTTGAGTGGCCCGGTTCAGGATCGGCTCGGAGTCGGCGGTGCCGAACAGCCGCCGGAACTCGGCCTTCGAGATGCCGCCCTTCGTCCACACGGCCGGGTCGTAGGTCGGGTAGCTCGCCATCGCCACGATCCGCCCGGTGGTGGTCATCACCACCGCGGCGCCGCTGGTGGCGGCGAGGTTGCCCTGTGCCTGGGTCTTCTGGATCGCCGCGCCGAGTATGTTCTCGGTTTCTTCCTGCAGCTTGGCGTTGATGCTGGTTACCAGGGTGTCGCCGGGCACCGGCTGCACGTTCTTGATCGTCTGGGTGACCTGGCCGGCCGCGTTGACCGCCACTTCCTGCTGGCCGGAGCGGCCGCGCAGCTGCCGGTCGTACCGCTCCTCCAGCCCGGCCTGGCCCACCAGGTCCTCGCCGGAGAAGCCGGTCACCGTCGAGCCTAGCTGCTTGACCTCCTGGGAGGTGATCGGCTGCAGGTAGCCCAGCATCTGGGCTGCGGCGGTGCCGATTGGCTGCGCGTAGTGCGTGACCGGGCGCACCTGCGCGGTAACGCCCGGGAAGTCCCGCCTGCTCTCCAGGACCTGCAGCGCCATCCGGCTGCTCACCCCCTCGGCCACCGGGATCGGCTGGTAGGGCGAGCCGGGCCAGCACGGCTGGCCGACCGAGGCGGTGCAGATCCGCACCTCGTCGGTCAGGGTCTTGTCCCGGACGTGCAGCAGCCGGGCGAGCCTGCCGAGCTCGCCGACACCGCCGTCGGCCTGCTGGGACAGCGTCGCCATGTTGACCGAGACGACCATCGACGAGCCGTTGCGCACCATCGGCGCGCCGGTGTCGTCGAGGATCTCGCCCCGCACCGACGGCGAGATCACGTCCCGGATCCGGTCGGCGTTGGCCAGTGCCATGTAGCTGGAGTAGTGCGTGACCTGCAGTGTCCAGATCCGGTAGCCAAGCCCGATCAGCAGCGAGAACACGACAAGGTACAGCACGGCGAGCCGTCGCCGGGACGCCGGGATCATCGGCTTCCTCCTGTCTGCCTGGTCCCCCGCCATCCACTCGCCCGGTCCCGCCGCAGCCGCCCCGCCCAGCGCGGCATCCACGGGCGGCGGCTCATCCGCAGCCGTGCCACCGCGCCGCCCCGGTAACTGCCCGGCCGCCGTCGCCGGCGCAGCCGGGCGCGGAACCGCGGCGTCGCGGGCCGGCGGAATACCCGGCGGCCGGGCGGCGGCGGCCCGCCGCCCACCAGCCCGTCGCGGCGGCGCGACCGCAGCCGGACAGGCCGCCCGGCCCGGGCCAGCGCGGGCCGGGTCCGGTGCGCCTGGCCGGATGCCGCGAAGCCGCCCGCCTGCCCGCCGCTGGCACTGGCTGACCGCAGTGCCGAGCCGCCGGCATACCCGCCGCGCAGCGCCGCGCCGCGCGGCCGCCGGAGCCGGCCGGAAACCGGCAGGCCGCCCGCATTACCGGCCGAGGGGGTCAGCGGCCGGGCGCGGCCGAGCCCGGTCCGCCCGGTGCTGGCCGCGCTGAACGAGATCCGGGGCAGTGCTGCTCGGCGGGCGGGCCGCGGCGGGGGCACCGGGCCGCCCGGCCGGCCGCGGCCCAGCCGCAGCCTGACCGGGGGAACGGACCGCCGGGGCTGCTGGGCGGCCCCAGCGCTCCCGGCTGCTGCGGCCTCGGCGCCGATCCAGCTGGCCCTGCTGCCCGCCCGCAGCCACGGGGCGCCGCCTGGCGCCCGCGGCGCCGGCACCGCGCCGGACTGCTGCGCCCGGCCGATCCATCCGTCGCCGGGCACGTGCGAGCCGCGCAGCCGCGGGCCGCGCCGGGGCTTGCCGCCCGGCCGGGCAACGGCGCCTTCGGCGCTGGCCTGCTGCCGCTCCCGGATCGCCGCCGGGGTGGGCTTGGCGGCATCGGGGACGGGCACGGGACCGTCAGCGAGCCGGGCGGCCAGCACGACCAGGGGCAGGACGACCACGCTGGCCACCGCGTCGGCCAGCACCGCTGCGGGCAGCAGCTGGCGGGCGGCGGCCAGGCTGACAGAGCCCGGGCTCAGCGCCATGGTCAGTGCCGCCGCGAGCGCCTCGCCCGCGGCCGCGGCGATGATGCCGCAGGCCAGCAGGACCGGGCCGACCCGGGCGGGGCGTCCGACGACCGGGTGCAGCAGCCCGCAGCCGTAGCCGATCAGGCACAGCACGAGGGCGTACTCGCCCAGCAGCGGGCTGCCCGGCGGGGCCAGGTCGAGGCAGAGCCCGGCGGCGAAGCCGGTCAGCGCCCCGGCGGCCGGGCCGCCGGACAGCGCCAGCCCGATGACGACCAGCAGCACCAGGTCCGGCTGGCCGCCACCGGGCAGCGCCAGCCGGTTGGCCAGCGTGAGCTGGAACGCAACGGCGATGATGACCAGCACCGCAGAGAGGATCACGCGGCGCACGTCAGCCGCCCGGGGTGGAGGTAGGCGTGGCGGCCGGGGACGCCCCGGGCGTCACCGTGACAGTGACGGTGGGCGTCGGCCGGGCGGACGGGCTCGGCGGCAGCACCGAGTACCGCGGGTTGTGGTGCGGCCGCGCGACCACGATGCCGACCACTGCGAGCGTGGCGTAGTCAGCGTAGGGCCGCACCAGCGCGACCGGGGTCAGTCCCGCCCCGTTGGTCACAACCTTGCTGATGACGCCGACCGGGACGCCGGGAACGTACGGCCGGTCGTTGACCGACGCGGTGGTGACCAGCTGCTCCCCCTGGCTCAGCCGCGCGGAGGTGGTCAGCACCTGCAGCCGGAGCAGGCCGGGGCCAGCGCCCCCCGGGCCCTGGCCGGTGACCCAGCCGACGTCGCCGCTGGGTGCCAGCCGGACCCCGACGACCGTCCCGGAGTCGGTGCCGAGCTGCACGGTGGCGGTCTGCGCGCTGACCGAGATAACCTCGCCGACCAGGCCCTGGCCGTCGATCACGGTCTCCTGCGGCCGGATGCCGTCGGCCCGCCCGGCATCGACGGTCACGGTCTGCTGACCGCCCTGCCCGACGGCGATGACGTTCGCCGCCTCGATCCGGTAGCCGCCCTTGCCGGCGAGCTGCAGCAGCCTGCGCAGCTGCGCATAGTCCGACCGGCTCAGCCTGGCCTGGCTCAGCTCGCTGCGCAGCTGGATGACCTGCCGCTGCAGTGCGGCGACCTGACCCGACGAGCCGCTGCCGGTGACCGCGCTGGCCGCGCGCTCCAAGCCGCCGAACACCGAGCCCGCCGTGGTCCGCAGACTGCGCACCACTGACGACGAGCCGCCGGTGTAGCTGACGGCGATCAGGCCGAGCGCGATGGCCAGCAGCACGCCGAGCAGCATGCGAGTCCGCCGGGTGTCGTGCACTGGGATCACCTCGTCCGCGCCGGTTAAGCGGGCGGCCGTGCCCGCGTAGCTGCCGTGCCCTGCCTGTCTATGCCGCCGGTCAGCGCCGGTACTCGGGAACGAGCACCTGGCGGAGCGTATCGAAGTCCTCGACACACTTGCCGGTGCCGAGAGCCACCGAGTCCAGCGGGTTGTCGGCGATATGGATTGGCATCCCGGTCTCCTCGCGCAGCCGCTCGTCCAGGCCGCGCAGCAGCGCGCCGCCGCCGGTCAGCGCTATCCCGCGGTCCATCACGTCGCCGGCCAGCTCGGGCGGGCACTTGTCCAGCGTGCTGGTAACCGCGTCGACGATCACCGACAACGGCTCCTCGATCGCCCGCCGGATCTCATCCGCGGTGATCACGATCGTCTTGGGCAGGCCGCTGACCAGGTCGCGGCCGCGGATCTCCGCCTGCGGCTCGGCGGACTGCGGATAGGCCGAGCCGATCGCCATCTTGATCTCCTCGGCGGTGCGCTCGCCGAGCATCAGCGAGTACTCCTTCTTGGCGAAGTGGATGATGGCCTGATCCTGCTCGTCGCCGCCGACCCGGATCGACTGGGATGTGACGATGCCGCCGAGCGAGATCACCGCGACCTCTGTGGTGCCGCCGCCGATGTCGACGACCATGTTGCCGGTCGGCTCGTTGACCGGCAGGCCGGCGCCGATGGCGGCGGCCATCGGCTCCTCGATGATATAGACCCGGCGGGCGCCCGCCTGATGGCCTGCTTCCTTGACCGCGCTCTGCTCTACTCCCGTGATGCCGCTGGGCACCGCCACTACCAGCCGCGGCTTGGCCAGGTGGGCTCGCCGGTGCACCTTCTGGATGAAGTACCGCAGCATCCGCTCGGTGACGTCGAAGTCGGCGATGACGCCGTCCTTGAGCGGCCGTACCGCGACGATGTTGCCGGGCGTGCGGCCGATCATCCGCTTCGCCTCGGCGCCTACCGCGACTATCTGTCCCGTGTTCGTGTTCAGCGCGACGACAGACGGCTCGTTGAGCACGATCCCCCGCCCCCGGACGTACACCAGGGTGTTGGCCGTGCCCAGGTCCACGGCCATGTCCCGGCCGAGAAAGGCCAGCGCGTTGCTCATGTGGGACGTTAACCTTCCGCCAGTATCCAGCCAGTCGCCTTGCCGCGCCCGCGGCGTCCCCCGACCCCGCTCGCGCTTGGCCAGCCGGCCAGCACACGGCTGGCCGCCAGGCCCGGGAGTGTGCCCGCCGGCCTGCCGCTGGCCCCGGCGCGGGGCGCGAGTTCCCGCACCGATTCCAACGGCTCGACGCCGGCGAAGGTGCCAGGATCTGGCGGGTGCGCCCCGACCGGTTTCGGTCCGGCTGGTTCCTCGGCCGGACGCGTCCCGGATCGGATACGCACAGTGAGCACGAGCGCACTTCCTAACCAATTGTGATCATGAACTCGCTCGCAGTAATCGGGCAGGCGGGCACTGATCCGCGTACTAAGCCTACAGGCAGCCGCGCGGTGCGCGTCCGGACGGCACGCCGCCGGCTGCGGCCTCAGCCGCGTCCAGGGGGTCCGCAGCGACGGCGATCCGGGCCGTTTCGGCTGCTAGGAGGCGTGCTCGACCCGATAGCCGAGCCAGATCCCGATGATCCACAATGCCGTGAAAATGACGCCGAGGAAATACATCGCTGGCACCAACACGCCGGACGCGATGGCCAGCAGCTGCAGCAGGCTGCCGCCCACCAGCGTCCAGCTCAGCCGGAACCGGGCGATGGCCGCCAGCACCACCGCGAGCATGACCGCGACCCCGCCGGTCAGCACCGCGGGCCGGGCGGGGCTGTGGCCGATCTGCACGGCCACCGGGATGGCCAGCACGAGCACGACCGCCTCCATCAGCAGGGTGGTCGCGCACAGCCGCTTCACCGCGAATCATCCGCCCCGTCCGGGCCGGCTGGCGCGGACTGGCCGCCGGTCAGCAGTACCCGGGCATCCCCGGCGGTGACCACCGAGCCGGTCACCAGCACGGCCGCGGTGCCCGGCAGGCCCGGGTCAAAGCCCGCCCGGGCCATCACCTCGTCCGCCAGCGCCACGCCCCTGTCGATCGCTTCGTCCAGCCGCGGCGCTATCCGCACCCGGTCGGCGCCGAACACCGGCTCCGCCAGCTCGGCCAGCTTGCCGGCCTGCATCGACCGGGGCGAGGAGCTGGTGGTGACCACCAGCTCGGCGGCGACCGGCTCCAGCTGGTCCAGGATTCCCGGCACGTCCTTGTCCTCGCTGACCGCCAGGACCGCGATCAGCTCGGAGAAGGCGAATGCCTCGGTCAGCGCCTCCGCGCTGGCGGCCATCCCGGCCGGGTTGTGCGCCGCGTCCAGGATCACCAGCGGGCTGCGCCGGACGACCTCCAGGCGGCCCGGCGACGACATCGCCATGAACGCCTCCCGGACCAGGTCCGGGTCGAGCGGCTCGAGGCGCTGTCCCGCCGATTCACCCGGCCCGGCTCCGCCTGCTGCCAGGTCGGCCGGGGAATGCGGCGCGGCACCGGCAAATGCCTCGACCGCGGCCAGCGCGGTGGCGGCGTTGCCGGCCTGGTGCGCGCCGAATATCGGCAGGAACAGGCCGTCGTAGTCGCCGAGCAGCCCGCGGATGGCCAGCCGCTGGCCGCCCACCGCCAGTTCCCGGCTCAGCACGCCGAACTCCAGGCCCTCCCGCGCCACGCTGGCGCCCACCTCCGCCGCCCGCTGCAGCAGCGCCTCGGCCGCGCCGAGCGGCTGCCGGGCCAGCACGGCGACCGCGCCCGGCTTGATGATCCCGGCCTTGTCGGCAGCGATCTCCTCCACGGTGTCGCCCAGGTACCGGGCGTGGTCCACCGAGACCGGCGTCACCACGGCCACGGCCCCGTCAGCAACGTTGGTGTTGTCCCAGGTGCCGCCCATGCCGACCTCGATCACGGCGACATCCACCGGCGCGTCGGCGAACACCGAGAAAGCCATCCCGACGAACACCTCGAAGAACGACAGCCGCACCGGCTGGCTCTCGTCCACTAGCCGCAGGTACGGCTCGATCTCCTCGTAGGCCTCGATGAACCGCTCGGCCGACAGCGGCTCGCCGTCCACGCAGATCCGCTCCCGCATGCTGGCCAGGTGCGGGCTGGTGAACAGGCCGGTGCGCAGGCCCCGGGTGCGCAGCAGCGTCTCGGCCATCCGCGCGGTGGAGGTCTTGCCGTTAGTGCCGGTGATGTGGATCACCGGGTAGGCGTGCTGCGGGTCGCCGAGCAGCGTCACCAGCGCCTGGATCCGGTCCAGCGACGGCTCGATCGCATGCTCGGGCCGCCGGGCCAGGATCTCGCGCTCGATCTCGCGCAGCCGGGCTGAAGTCTCGGGGGTCATGGCATCAGGCAGGTCACGGCGGTCACTCTGGAAGCCTACTCACTGACCGGGACGCCTAGAGTCGAAGGATGACCGACCGGCCGGAAGGTCCCGAGCGGCTAGACGTCAGCGCGGGCAGCATCCGGCTGGCCTGTTTCCAGCTCGGCGCGGTGGATGCGCCACCGCTGGTGGCCCTGCACGGTCTCGGCGAGCAGGCAGCGTCGTTTGACCCGGTCGCAGCCGAACTCGCGGCGCGCTTCCGGGTGCTCGCCGTCGACCTGCGCGGGCACGGGGAGAGCGACTGGCCCGGGTGGTACACGTTCGAGCAGATGGCCGCCGACGTGCTCGGCCTGTGCGACGCACTGGGCCTGGATGAGGTGACGCTGATCGGTCACTCGATGGGCGGCATGGTCGGCTACCTGATAGCACAGCAGCAGCCCGGGCGGGTTCGCCGTCTCATCGTCGAGGACGCGCCGGTGCCCAGGGCATCGGCGAACCGGGTCATCCCGGAACGGCCGGACGGCCCCCTGCCGTTCGACTGGCCGGTCGTCCCCGCCATCCTGGGGCAGCTCAACAATCCCGACCCGGCCTGGTGGGCCGAGCTACCGGAGATCACTGCGCCGGCCTTGCTCATCGGGGGCGGACCGGAGAGCCATATCAGCGCGGCCGAACTGGCCGCCACGGCGGGCCGGCTGCCCGACGCGAGGCTGGTCACCATCCCTGCCGGGCATTACGTGCACACCCGCCAGGCCGCCGCGTTCGCGGCGGCGGTCGTGGCGTTCACTGAACAGCAGGGGCGTCGGCCGGAGCACTGTGATCGCGGCGCCCGGAGCTGCCGACGGCACTGCCGGGCGGCCGGTCAGCCGGGCGGGAGCGCGGTCAGGCGGCCGGCCAGGCGGGTAATCTCGGCCTGGGCGGCCGCCAGCCGGTCGCGGTTCTTGTTCACGACCGCGGCCGGGGCCTTCTCGATGAACGACGGGCTGGCCAGCTTGCGCTCTGCCTGCTGGGCGTCAGCCTGGGCGGCAGCCAGGTCCTTCTCCAGCCGCCGCCGCTCGGCCGCGACGTCGATGCTCGCAGCGGTGTCCAGTTCCACGGTGACGCCCTCCGCCTGCACCGACGCGGTGGGCGCGAAGCTCTCGCCCGGCTCGGTGAGACGCAGCAGCGCGCGGATCGGGCCCTCCTGCGCCGCCAGCGGGGTGCCGCCGATGCCCGAAAGCACCGCTGGCACCCGCTGCGACGGCCGCAGCCCCTGGTCGGAGCGGAACCTGCGGACCTGGGTGACCAGCCGCATCAGCGAGCCGATCTCGGCCTCCGCCGCGGGATCGGCGGCCAGGCGCACTGCCGGCTGGTCAGCAGCGTCGGCCTGCTGGCCGGGCCAGCGGGCGATCACGACCGACTCGCCGCCGGTCAGCGCGGTCCACAGCTCGTCGGTGACGAACGGCATCACCGGGTGCAGCAGCCGCAGCAGCGAGTCCAGCACGTGCCCGAGCACGACCCGGGCCGCGTCGGCCACCTGCTCGTCCGGCCCGGTCAGCGCGGGCTTGGCCAGTTCCAGGTACCAGTCGCACAGCTCGTCCCAGGCGAAGTGGTACAGCGCCTCGCACAGCTTGCCGAACTCGAAGTGCTCGTACAGCGCGTCGATCTCGGCGGTGACCGTGGCCAGCCGGGACACGATCCACCGGTCCGCCGCCGTCAGCCGCTCCGGCGGCGGCAGCGGCCGCCCGGCCACGGCCCCGTTCAGCAGGGCGAACCTGGTGGCGTTCCAGAGCTTGTTGCAGAAATTACGTGAGCCGGCCACCCAGTCCTCGCTGACCGCGACATCGCCGCCGGGGCTGGCGCCGCGGGCGAGGGTGAACCGGGTGGCGTCCGCGCCGAACCGCTCGATCCAGTCCAGCGGGTCGGCAGTGTTGCCCCGGGACTTGGACATCTTCTTCCCGAACTGGTCGCGGACCAGGCCGTGCAGCGCGATCTGGCGGAACGGCACCGACTGCTCCGGCCCGGCTGCGCCCATCGCGTACAGGCCGAACATCATCATCCGGGCAACCCAGAAGAACAGGATGTCGTAGCCGGTGACCAGCACGCTTGTCGGGTAGAAGGCGCGCAGGTCGGCGGTCTCGCCCGGCCAGCCGAGCGTTGAGAACGGCCACAGCGCCGAGGAGAACCAGGTGTCCAGCACGTCCGGATCCTGGGTCCAGCCCTCCCCCGGCGGCTGCTCGCCGGGGCCGGCGCAGACGGTCTCGCCGTCGGGCGAGTACCACACCGGGATCCGGTGCCCCCACCACAGCTGGCGGCTGATGCACCAGTCGTGCATGTCGTCCACCCAGTCGAAGTACCGGGCGGCCATCTCGGCCGGGTGGATGCTGACCCGGCCGTCACGGACCGCGTCCCCGGCCGCCTTGGCCAGCGGGCTGACCTTGACGAACCACTGCAGTGACAGCCGCGGCTCGACGGTGGTGCCGCACCGGCCGCAATGCCCGACTGCGTGCACGTACGGGCGGATCTCAGCCACCACCCGGCCGTCCTCGCGCAGCGCGGCGAGGACCGCCGGCCGCGCCTCGAACCGGTCCAGGCCCTCGAACGGCCCCGGCGCGGTGATCACGCCGCGCTCGTCCATGATCATCAGGCTGGGCAGGTCGTGCCGCCGGCCGATCTCGAAGTCGTCCGGGTCGTGCGCGGGGGTGACCTTCACCACGCCGGTGCCGAACTCCGGGTCCACGTGCGGGTCGGCGACGACCGGGATGCGGCGGCCGGTCAGCGGCAGCGTCACGGTGCGGCCGACCAGGCCGGCGTAGCGCGGGTCGTCAGGGTGCACGGCCACGGCGGTGTCGCCGAGCATGGTCTCCACCCGGGTGGTAGCAACCACCACGGAGTCTTCGCCGTCGCCGTAGCGGACCGAGACCAGCTCGCCCTCGTCGTCGGAGTGGTCCACCTCGATGTCCGACAGCGCGGTCAGGCACCGCGGGCACCAGTTGATGATCCGCTGGGCCCGGTAGATGAGCCCGTCGTCGAACAGCCGCTTGAAGATCGTCTGGACGGCCCGGGACAGGCCCTCGTCCATGGTGAACCGCTCGCGGGTCCAGTCGACGCCGTCGCCGAGCCGGCGCATCTGGCCAAGGATCTTGCCCCCGGACTCGGCCTTCCACTGCCAGACCCGCTCGGTGAACGCCTCGCGGCCCAGGTCGTGCCGGGACAGGCCGTCCTTGGCGAGTTCCCGCTCGACCACGTTCTGGGTGGCGATGCCGGCGTGGTCCATGCCGGGCAGCCACAGCGCGTTGTAGCCCTGCATCCGGCGGCGGCGGACCAGGGCGTCGATGAGCGTGTGATCGAGGGCGTGGCCGATGTGCAGCGAGCCGGTCACGTTCGGCGGCGGGATGACGATCGTGTACGGCGGCGCGTCCGACCCCGGGTCCGGGGTGAAGTACCCGGCGGCTACCCAGCCCTCGTACCGGCGCGTCTCGGTCTCGGCGGGCGAGTACTGCGCGGGAAGGGCGGGGCGGGCAGGCTCGGCCGCCTGCGCGTGCTGATGGTCGGTCACGACAGGTGAGTCTAGAAGAGACAGGTCGCTGCTTAGGCGCTAATACCCCCGGGGCGGGCCCCGGCCGGCTGCGGCGACCGGGTCAGGCGGACTTCTCCCGCGGGGTGCGGCGGGCGACGTCGCGCGGCACCAGGGTCGGGTTGACATTCTCCAGCACCGCCTCGGCGGTGATGACGACCCGCTCGACGTCCTTGCGGCTCGGCACCTCGTACATCACCGACAGCAGGACCTCTTCCAGGATCGCGCGCAGTCCGCGCGCGCCGGTGCCGCGCAGGATCGCCTGGTCGGCCACGGCCTCAAGGGCGTCGGCGGTGAACTCCAAGTCGACGCCATCGAGCTCGAACAGCCGCCGGTACTGCCGGACCAGCGCGTTGCGCGGCTCGGTGAGGATGCGGATCAGCGCCTCGCGGTCCAGGTTGTGCACGCTGGTGATGACCGGGAGGCGGCCGACGAACTCGGGGATCATGCCGAACTTCAGCAGGTCTTCGGGCATCACATCGGCGAACGGGTCCGCTGTCGGCCTGTCGGTCTTGACCCGCAGCACCGCGCCGAAGCCCATGCCGCTGCGGCCGACCCGCTGCTCGATGATCTTCTCCAGGCCCGCGAACGCACCGCCGCAGATGAACAGCACGTTCGTGGTGTCGATCTGAATGAACTCCTGATGCGGGTGCTTGCGGCCGCCCTGCGGCGGCACCGAGGCCGTGGTGCCCTCCAGGATCTTCAGCAGGGCCTGCTGCACGCCCTCACCAGATACGTCCCGGGTGATCGACGGGTTCTCGCTCTTACGGGCGATCTTGTCGATCTCGTCGATGTAGATGATCCCGGTTTCGGCCTTCTTGACGTCGTAGTCGGCGGCCTGGATCAGCTTGAGCAGGATGTTCTCAACGTCCTCACCGACGTAGCCGGCCTCGGTCAGCGCGGTGGCGTCAGCGATGGCGAACGGCACGTTCAGCAGTCGGGCCAGGGTCTGGGCCAGCAGGGTCTTGCCGGAGCCGGTCGGCCCGAGCAGCAGGATGTTGGACTTAGCCAGCTCAACGCCGTCCTCGCCGGGCCGCTCGCCGCCGGACTGGATGCGCTTGTAGTGGTTGTAGACCGCTACCGACAGGCCCTTCTTGGCCTTCTCCTGCCCGATGACGTAGGAGTCGAGGAACTCGTAGATCTCCCGAGGCTTCGGCAGACTGTCCCATTTGACCTCGGGCGGCTCGGCGAGCTCTTCCTCGATGATCTCGTTGCACAGGTCGATGCACTCATCGCAGATGTACACACCTGGCCCGGCAATCAGCTTCTTGACCTGCTTCTGGCTCTTCCCGCAGAACGAGCATTTCAGCAGATCACCGCCGTCGCCGATGCGTGCCACCCAGCAACTCCTTCAGTCCGGGCCGCCGACAGGCAGCCTGCTCGGCCGCCCTCCGACGGGCGCCTATACCGGAACCCCTGCCGCAGAACCTTGACGGTGCTGTGAACCTAGACCGTACCGCGTTCGCGGCCTGTGTTGTGGCCATCGGGCCGCGTCGCCGGCGTGCCGCCTGCGACAACCGCCGTTGACGCGGCCCCTGATGTTAAGACGACACTACCTCGGACTTGCGCTTCAGCATCGTCAGAACTTCGTCCACCAGCCCGTACTCTTTCGCCTCGTGGGCGGTGAGGAACTTGTCCCGCTCGATGTCATGGCGGATGGTGTCCTCGTCCCGGCCGGTGTGGACGGCCAGGACATGCTCCATCGCCGACCGCATCCGCTGGATCTCCCGCGCCTGGATCTCCAGGTCGCTGGACTGCCCGTAGCCGCTCTCGATCGCCGGCTGGTGGATGAGGATGCGCGAGTTGGGCAGGGCCATCCGCTTGCCCTTGGTGCCCGCGGCCAGCAGCACCGCGGCGGCGGAGGCAGCCTGGCCGAGGCAGAAGGTCTGGATCTCCGGCTGGATGTACTGCATCGTGTCGTAGATCGCCATCATCGAGGTCATCGACCCGCCGGGCGAGTTGATGTATATCAGGATGTCCCGGTCGGGATCGATCGACTCCAGCGTGATCAGCTGCGCCATCACGTCGTTGGCGGAGGCGTCATCGATCTGCACGCCGAGGAAGATGATCCGCTCCTCGAACAGCTTGTTGTACGGGTTCATCTCCTTGATCCCGTACGACGTGCGCTCGACGAACGATGGCAGCACGTACCTGGCCTCCGCCGGACGCACTGCCGGGCGGCCGGCTGCGTTCATGGTGTGATCCAGCACGAGGGCCTCCTGGGTCCGGTGGGGCAGCGTCACGAGACCGGCCCTTCGGAGGGCACCTCGTTGGCGCTGCGCACCACGTGGTCAACGAATCCGTAGTCCTTGGCCTCGTCGGCGGTGAACCACCGGTCGCGGTCGGAGTCCGCCTCGATCTGCTCGACCGACTGCCCGGTGTGCATCGCGGTCCGCTCGGCCAGGATGCGCTTGAGGTACAAGATCTGCTCAGCCTGGATCCGGATGTCGGTGGCAGTGCCGCCGATGCCGCCGTGCGGCTGGTGCAGCAGGACCTGCGCGTGCGGCATCGCGTACCGCTTGCCCGGCGCCCCGGCGCACAGCAGGAACTGGCCCATGGACGCGGCCATGCCCATCGCGTAGGTCGCCACGTCGTTGGGGACGTACTGCATCATGTCGTAGATCGCCAGCCCAGCGCTGACCGAACCGCCCGGCGAGTTGATGTACAGGCTGATATCGCGGTGGCTGTCCTCGGCCGCGAGCAGCACCAGCTCCGCGCAGATCCGGTTGGCTAGCTCGTCGTCGACCTGCTGGCCGAGGAAGATGATCCGGTGCCGCAGCAGGCGCTGGAAAAGCTGATCGCCCATCTGCTGCGCCGACTCGGCCGTGCGGGCGAGAATCCGCTGCACGTCCCCGTCACTGGGCTGGTCGTTGGGCGGCGTGGTCACGGGTGCCCTCCTTGTTACGTGCGCCTGTCCTGACAGTGACCCTAACCTGCGGCCCGGGGCGAGAAGTCCCTGCGGGCGGCCTGTTCGCTCTGGGCGCAGCCGGCCGGGCGCGGGTGGCCCGGCCGTGCGACACGGGTTGCGCCGACCAGCCCGCGGGTGCCCGGCGCGGCCGGGTCCGGTCAGCCCGGGTGCGCTGTCAGGCCTGCTCAGCGGAGCCCTCAGCCGCCTTGTCAGCGGAGCCCTCAGCCGCCTTGTCAGCCGAGCCCTCGGCCGCCTGCTCAGCGGAGCCCTCAGCCGCCTTGTCAGCCGAGCCCTCGGCCGCCTGCTCAGCAGCGCTCTTGGCCCTGGCGCCGGCTGCCGCCTCCCCGGTGTCCTCAGCGGCCTGGGCAGCCGGCTCCGCAGTCCCGCCGCCGGCCGCCTCGCCGGCGGCCTCGTCCTGTCCCGCGGCCGTGCCGGTCAGCGCGCGCAGGTCGACGGGACGGCCGCTGGCGTCGGTGACCGTGGCCCGCTCTGCCAGCAGCGTCAGTGCCTTGGACCGCAGCACGTCGGCGATCACCGCGCTGATCTGGTTGTGGTCGGCCAGCTGGGCGGCCAGCCGGTCCGGCGGCACGCCGAGCCGGTAGGCCTGCTCGGTGACGTACTCGCTGAGGTCGGACTCCGCGACGCCGATCTCCTCCTGGGTGGCCAGCTTGTCCAGGACGAAGCCGGCCTTGACCGACTGGCGCGCGTCCGCGGTGAGCTCGGCGTCGAACTCCTCGGCGGACTTGCCGACGGCCCCCAGGTAGGACTCCAGCGTCGCGCCGGACCGCTCCAGCCGGTCGGCCATCGACTGCTGGCGCTGCTCGACCTCCGCCTCGACGACGCGCTCGGGCAGCGGGATATCGATCCGGCTTAGCAGCGCCTCCAGCGCCCGCTCCCGCGCCTGGCCCGCCTGCCCGGCCCGGCGCATGGCCTCCAACTGGCCGCGGGTGCCGGCCCGCAGCTCGCCGATCGTGTCGAACTCGCTCGCGGACTGGGCGAACTCGTCATCGAGCTCGGGCAGCTCCTTGACCTTGACGCTGTTGACCTTCACGGTCACATCGGCGGTACGGCCGGCGAACTGGCCGCCCGCGAGCTCAGCGGGAAAGATCTTCTCATCCTCCGCCGACATGCCCGCGAGGGCCTCGTCCAGGCCGTCGAGCATGTTGCCGGTGCCCACCTGGTAGGAGATGCCGCCGGCCTGGGCGTCCTCCACCGGCTCGCCGTCCAGCTCAGCGGACAGGTCGATGGACACGAAGTCCCCGTCTGCCGCGGGCCGGTCCACGCCCTTGAGGGAGGCGAACCGCTCCGCCAGCGATCCCAGGTACTCCTCCACGTCGTCCGGGCTTACTTCCGCGTCGTCCACCGTCACCGGCAGGCCGTCCAGCTCGGGCAGCTCGAAGCTCGGCCGGATGTCCACCTCCGCGGTAAAGGCCAGCTCCTTGCCGTCGTCCAGCTTGGTGATCTCCAGGTCGGGCTGACCGAGGGCGAACACCTCGTGCTCGGCCAGCGCCTTGCCGTACAGCTCCGGCACTGCCTCGTTGACCGCCTGCTCCAGCACCGGGCCGCGGCCGACCCGCTGGTCGATGACCCGTGGCGGGACCCGGCCCGGACGGAAGCCCGGCACCCGGACCTGCTTGCTGACCTCGCGGTAGGCATGATCGAGGTTCGGCTTGAGCTCATCGAACGGCACCTCGACGGTGAGCCGCACGCGAGTGGGGCTCAGCTCTTCGACATCGGTCTTCACGCGGGGTCTCCTCGGATCTTCCCAGGCGGGGCAAGATGCCGCGCGGCCCGGCACGACCCGGTCGCATACGGCTACGGGCGCCAAGTCTAGGGCAGTTCACGAGCGCTTACCCGCCGTGGGCGATGATCAAGAGAGCCGGGCGGCGCGAGCTCAGAGCACGGGCACGGTCACAGCAGCCCGAGGCGGCGGCCGGCGGCGATCGCGCCGCGCCGCGAGGTCACGCCGAGCTTGCGGTAGGCCGACCGCAGGTGGGTCTTGACCGTGTTGATCGACAGGAACAACGCCTCGGCTATCTCCTGATTGGTCATGTGCGACGGGAGGAACCGCAGCACGGCCAGCTCGCTGGCGGTCAGCGCGGTCTTGGCCGGCTCGGTCGGCGCGCCGCGGTGCGGCTGGGCCTCGAACCGCTCCAGCAGCCGGGCCGCGAACCCTGCAGCCGGGCTGGTCGGCGAGATGAGCACCGTCGCCGCCGAGCGCGCTGGCTGCCCGGCGTCGAGGAAAGGCCGGTACGCCTGATCCGGCTCGGCCAGGGCCACGGCCCGCTCCAGTGCGGCCGCCGCTACCTGGGGCCGGCCCATCCTGCGATGCGCGATCGCCGCCGTGACCAGCGCGGCGGTGGTCACCTGGCGGGTCAGCTGCTCGACGGTACCGTCCAGGCACGGGCCGGCGGCGGCCAGCGCGCCTTCGAAATCGCCGTCCGCGGCCAGCGACCGGGCCAGCAGCAGTGCCGTGTCGGCCCGGTCCGGCCACCGCCCGGCCACGTCGGTGGCCAGCTTCCTGGCCCGGCCGGCGTCCCCGGCGCGCAGCGCTATCTCAGCATCCAGCAGCATGAGCGCGCAGGCCAGTTCCTGGTCGGCGGGGTCGGCTGCGTCCCGCAGCGCGAACATCAGGCTGCGGGCTGCGGCCGCGTCACCGGAAGCCAGTGCCCAGCGCGCCCGGGTCATCGCGGCCAGCACCTGCACCCGCGGCTCGCCAGGCAGTCCCCCGGCGGCGGGCGCCAGTGCCTCGGCCTGGCCGAGCAGCTGGTCCGCCGCCGTCAGGTCGTCGCGGATCAGGCTGGCCTGCGCCGCCGCGAGCGCGGTCAGGCAGGCACCGCCGGAGTCGCCGGCCAGCGGGCCGCCGTGCAGGTCGACCACGGTTGCGTCGGCCGCGGCCAGGTCACCGTGCCAGGCTTGGGCCACCGCCAGCCAGCCCAGCGCCCGGGCGCGCAGGTCACCAGTCCCGCAGGACTCAGCCGCACCAGGCTCGGCCAGCGCGCTGACGGTCAGCTGCCGGGCCGCGTGCGCAAGCGCGTCCGCGCTGGCGGGAATCTGCCACCGGCGCAGCCGAGCGGCGCCGAGCGCGAGCCACAGCAGGCCCGCGGCGTGCTGCTCAGCCGCGGTGGCGGCGCTGGCCTGAGCCCGGCCGGCGAGCGCCCCGGCCGCTGCGAGCGCCTGTTCCTCGCTCTCCCCGGCCGGCCCACCCTCCCCGGCCGGCCCACCCTCTCCGGCCGGCCCACCCTCTCCGGTCGACAGCGCCTCCCCGGTCGACAGCGCCTCCCCAGTCGGCGCGTGGCCGGCCAGCAGCCACAGGGCGGCCAGCCACGGCTGGGTGACGGCCTGCTGACCGGTGCCGCCCGGCGCCCGGGCCGCGGCGGCCAGGTGTGCCTGCGCCCCGGCCAGGTCACCGCGCCGCAGCCGGACCGCGGCCGCCGCGGCGGCCGCGGCCGGGTCCGCGGCGCAGCACGCGGCCGGGATCTGGGCCAGCATCTGCGCCAGGACAGCGATGTCGCCGCGCGCCAGCAGCACCGGCCCGGCCTCGGCCAGCAGCCAGCCGACGAGCTCGGCGTCGGGGACCGCCACCGCGGCCCGCACGGCGCCGGGCCAGCTGCCCTGCCCGGCATGCCAGCGGGCGGCGCGCCGCAGCAGCGCCGGGATCTCCTGCGGCAGGGTCCGGCGCAGCTCGGCGGCGAGTACTTCGCGCAGCAGCGGGTGGTACCGGTAACGGGAGTGCTCGGGGCCGGCCGGCACCACGAAGCCGTTCTCCCGGCTGAGCTGCTCGAGCGTCAAGGCGCCGCCGGCCCCCTCGGTCAGCGCGTCCGCCAGGCCGCCGGACAGTTCCTCGGCCACGCTGGTGCGCAGCAGGAACAGCCGGGCCTGCTCGCTGTGCCGGGCCAGCACCTCGTCCCACAAGTACTCGGCCGCGAAATCCTCGGCGCCGAGCGCGGCGGCCGCCGCGCCGCAGCCGCGCCCCCGCGCGGCCATCGCCGCCAGCCGCAGGCCGGCCATCCAGCCCTCGGTCCGGCGCAGCAGCTCGGCCTGCTGCTGCGCCGGCAGGTCCAGGCCGAGCAGTGCGAGATAGTCTTCGGCCTCGGCCGCGGTGCACGCCAGGTCGGCCGCGGTCACGTCGGCCAGGTCGCCCGATACCCGCAGCCGGGCCAGTTGCAGGCCGCGCGGCAGGCAGCGGCCGATCAGGATGAGTCGCAGCGCTGGCGGCGCATGCCGGATCAGCTGCTCCAGGCCGGGGACCACCGGCGCCCCGGCGAGTTCCTCCACGCCGTCGAGTATCAGCACCGCCGGCTCGCTCAGCAGCGCCGCGGCGTCGGCCAGCACCAGCGGGAACGCCTCAGGCGGCGCGTCGGCCAGGCGGCGCAGGATCTCAGGCCCGGCGGCGCTGATGCGGGCCAGGCTGCCCAGCACGTTCTCCCAGAACGCAGCCGGCTCCCGGTCCCGGGCATCCACGGTCAGCCAGCCGATCCGGCGGCCGACCGGGGCGGCCACGGCCCAGGTCGCGCACGCTGCAGTCTTCCCGGCACCGGGCGGCCCGCTGATCACCGTGACCCGGTGGCGGCTGGCGTTGTCGAGCATCTCGATCAGGCGCCGGCGCCGCAGCACGGCGACGGTAAGCCTGGGCACCAGCAGCTTGTCCGCAGGCTGCCGGCCGCCAGGCGGTCGGCAGCGCGCAACAGCAGGCGCACTCAGAGTGCTGGACATGATCCCCCCGAATCACAGCTGGCCCGTTCCCCAGGGCCGCCGGTTTCCCCTGCCCGGCTGGGTGAACGCGCAGCTCACCGCTAATGCACCCGGCTTACCCACTGGCCGGGAAGGCGAACCGCGGCCGGGAGATCAGCCGGGCCCCGCCGTCAGCCCCGGCCGGGGTAGCGAGATCAGGCTCTGCAGCCGGGCAGTCGCCCAGCCGCCCGGCAGCCGCTGCCGCGCCATGCCGCTGATTGTGCACGCCCTGCGCGTCGGCCACGGAGGCGGCGCGGTCCAGCCTGCCAGGCAAGCCCGGCCGGCTTACACCACGCCGGTCAGGCCCAGGATCCCGTTGCCGGTCATGATCAGCCCCATGATCACCAGGCCGCCGATGATCAGCGGTCGCAG
>JBKQSL010000276.1:0-2690 GCA_052143655.1 Streptosporangiaceae bacterium
TCGGCCGGCCGCATGCTCGGCGATGCCCAGGTGGCGAAGCGCATCCGACATCGTCGGCTTGTCGCCAGCCTGCGCCGCCAGCTCCCGGGACCGCTCAAGAACAGGAACCGCGGCGTCGTGATCACGCGGGACGACCTGGCTGAAACAACCCGCCCAGAACAGCGACTCAGCCTCACCGCGCACATCGCCAAGCGACTGGTACAGCTGTGCCGCACGCTCGAACAGAGCCAGCTCGCCGGGATCCCCGGCAGCCTGCCCCGGGTCCTGGTATCGCTGCTCAAGGAATCGCCCGTGCATGGCCGGCCGCGGGCCGGGGCCAGATCGGCCTCGCCCGCGTCCAACTCCCGATCGGCTACCGCCAGCACGCTGATACGGTCACCGGAGGCGGCGAGGAGCACGACCACCGCGTCGATCGGATCGGAGGTACCCGCGGCGCCCAGCTGGGCACCGGCCTCACGGCCGTCCTGCTGGCTGACCGCGCGCACGCTGTCGTCCTGGCTCTGGATCGCTGATCTTGGCCAGCGGGCTACGTTGGCCTCATGGAATCGCCCGCCTACCGTGTCCGGCCTTTGGACGAGTCAACGTGGTCGGCGTTCGCCGCGCTGGTGCAGCGCAACAACGGCATCTTTGGCGGCTGCTGGTGCATGGGATTCCATCCCGAGAGCGTCGGCAAGGACACCGCGGCGGAGCTGAACCGTGACCGCAAGCTGGCTCGCGTGCGTGCGGGAACGGCACACGCGGCGCTCGTCTTCCGGTGTGAGGACTGCCTGGGCTGGTGCCAATTCGGCCCGCCGGGGGAGCTGCCGCGGATCAAGAGCCGCGCCGCCTACGAGAAGGGCCAGACGGCCGCACCGGACTGGCGGATCGCGTGCTGTTACGTCGGCAAGGGACACCGGCGCCAGGGCGCGGCTGCCGCGGCGCTCGCCGGCGCGCTGGACCTGATCGCCGCCCTCGGCGGGGGAATCGTGGAGGGATATCCCGAGGACGCCGGCCCGGTGCCCGCCGGGTTCTTGTTCAACGGGGCACTGTCGACCTACGAGAAGCTGGGGTTCACCCGGAACCGGCAGATCGGCAAGCACCGCTGGGTCTTGACCAGGCTCGTCAAGCCCGAGTCCGGGTGATCCGCTCGGGGGCATCCGGGCCGACCGCGACGATAAGGACCGGGTTCCCGCCCTGTTCCGTCGGCGCGGGCCAGGGATTGCAGTTCTTCGAAGGCGCGCCTAGTCCCCAGTGATAGCGCACCAGGCATGGCACAAGTTCACCCTGGCGGGCCCGGGGAGTCAAAGTGACCGGCCGCGGCGCCCGCATCTGCCGCGCAGCGGGACTTGGACTGGCGGCCAGGCCGGGTCTACTTCCTGACGCTTCTCGAACCCTCGCGGGACGACCGGACTCTGGCCCTTACCGCCAGGTCGGCCAGCCCGCCTGCCACCGTAGACGGCGCGAGACCACAGATCGACTCATTAAAAGGCTCATGCCGCTGGGCGCTGTATGGCCGGCGGTCGCCGGTCACAGCGCCGCGCGACCGTAACGTGGCGGCATGGTGATTCCCCGGGCCGCAGCAGGCCGGGACGAAGATGACGCAACTGGCCCCGGCAGCAGCGAACTCGCGCAGCCGGGCCGTGACCGTGGCTGAGTCACCGGCGACCAGGTACCGGTCGGCCAGCGGGCCGAAGTCCTGCTGGTAAATCTGGCTGACCGTGCGGACCGCCAGGTCGCGGGCGGCGTCACCGCTCTCGTGCCGCGCAGAATCGCCAGCGACTCGTCGGTCTTGGCACCCCGCCGGCGCACATTGACTCCGCAGGCGGCGAAGTCCGGCGGGTACTCGCCGCCGACCCCGACGCCGAGGTGAACCGGCCGGCCGCCTCAGCGGCGCGGGCCTGCTCGGGCACGCTGACCGGGTCGCCCAGCGGGTCGAGCACGAGTCCGGCGTGCATCACGCCTCCTGTGGTGTGCGCCCCCGGCGGGCGGGCCGCGGGCCCGGGGTGAGCGTACGCCGGCGGCTGGAATAGCGGCCAGGCCGGGCAGGTTGGGCCGGGCATGCGAATCGGACTCATCGGAGCGGGAAACATCGGCAGCACGCTGGCCACGCTGGCGGTCGCGCACGGGCACGAGGTGGTGCTGAGCAACTCACGCGGCCCGCAGACCCTCGCGGGCCTGGTGGCTGATCTTGGCGACCGGGCCAGCGCGGGAACCGCCGCGCAGGCGGCCGCCACCGGGGACGTCGTGGTGGTGACGATCCCGCTGGAGAGTTACCGGCAGGTGCCCGTCGCGGAACTGGACGGCAAGGTCGTCATCGATACGAACAACTACTACCCCGAGCGGGACGGGCGGATCCCGGAGCTGGACGACGGGTCGACGACCAGCAGCGAGCTGCTGGCCGGGCACCTGCCCGGGGCCCGCGTGGTCAAGGCGTTCAACTCGATCTACTTCAAGGACCTCGGGTCGCAGGGCCAGCCTGCCGGGACGCCAGGGCGCCGGGCGCTGCCCATCGCCGGCGATGACGCCGCCGCCAAGTCCGCGGTGACCGAGCTGACCGACCAGTTCGGCTTCGACGTGGTGGACGCCGGCCCGCTGGCCGAGGGCCGCCGTTTCCAGCCGGGCGCCGCCGCCTACAACCGGCGCCTCGACGCCGCCGAACTCCGCGCCGCGCTCGCCGCCGCGTGATCTGGGCAGTACGCCGCGCGGCCTCT
>JBKQSL010000277.1:0-14122 GCA_052143655.1 Streptosporangiaceae bacterium
CCAGATCACCTGCATCGACTCCACCAGCACCTACGACATCGTGTCCACCGGCGCGCTCAGCGGCGGCAACGCGTTCACCTCGACCTGGAAGAACAGCTACTAATCACTCAGATCAGGACCCCTGCCCGTCTCAGCGCCGCTGAGGGCAGGGGTCCTGCCCTGTTCCCCGGGCACGCCAGACCACCGTAAGCGGCCCGGCAAAGATCAGGCACGGGCCTGCTCATTGCCGGGCATCCGGAACATTTCCGGGCCGGAAGGCAGCGGACTGGACAGCGCGGCGCCCTGTTGCTTACCTGATGACGAGCGAAGAAGCGCAGGCCACGGCTATTGCAGTCTTCGCATGAGTCGTCGCAGTGCCAGCGGGACCCGGCCTCGTGCCCGGAACAGGCGCAACGGGTGTCATCGCGCAGCCGCCGCGAGAGGACCGCTCATGACAGTCGTCGAGGCCGGGCGCGGCTGGAAAGCGCCGCGGGACTGACCGGGACCCGGAAGTACGCTGGCGGATCGAGGCAGCCGTCGGCGAGCTGGACCAGCGCCAGGCCCTCCACCGAGGCCGCCACACTCTCACCCGGCGCCCCGGCGGGCGAGAGGAAAGACCGGACCTGGCGGAAGAGACGATCCCTGCCGGGCTGTCCTACATCGCGCAAGCGGTCCGCGTCGGCCTCCACCGTGAGCCGAATCGGCATGTTTACCCCCGAGCATGCCTTTACGGGGAGTTAACTGCTGATTTATGCTGCTGCCCTCTGCGCGGATCGCGGCGTCGGCCGGGGCAACGGCCAAACCGAATCGCGCTTGTCGGGGGATCCGGGGAGGGCACCCCGCCAGCCGGACCTGGCGGGGTGCCCTCCCCGTTTCAGTGGCTGGCCTCGTACTGGGCTAGCACGCTGGCTGGGATACGTCCGCGGTCGTTGAGCGCGATGCCGTTCTCGCGCGCCCAGGCCCGCACGGCGGCACTGCTATGCCGCTCGCTGGCCGTGCGTGAGCCGCGGCGGCGCGCGGCGGCGCCGCGAGCCTGCCGGGCCGCCGCGACGAACGGAGCCAGCGCCTGGTGGAAATTCGCGCGATTCTTCTCGCCCAGGTCGATCTCCCAGGCCTGCCCGTCGTACTCGAAGGAGACGGTCTCGGCTCCCTCGGAGCCGTCAATGTCATCGGTAATGCTCACTATTGTCTGCTTAGCCATGGTCTGAAGGATCCATCGCCGGCATGGCTAATGTCAAAGCGGCCCGCCCGGCGCCTCGCCAGATATCGCGGATGTGTGCGCTCAGACACTGCGAGTATCCACAGACCGCTTCCCGCCAGCTGGCCGGCCCGGCCTGGCCCGGGCTTTCTCTCGGCAGATGCCGGGCAGGACCGGCAGGCCAGCGAAGCACCCGGCGGTCAGCTCGCACATCCGGTCATTGATGCGGCTCTGGCCACCTCATCGGCCCCAGACGGCAGATCCCGGGCTTCGCGGCCCGGCGGCGAGCTCATTGCGCGCTCGTGAAAGGTCTCAGGGAGTCCAATGGCCGCCAATCTCGTTCCATGACCTTCCTGAATTTCCGGGCCAGCAGCGGCAAATGACGTTCTGCTCCGCCTCGGCGTGGTTCTGCGGGGAATAGATTCTGTGAACTCCCGGGAATCAGCCGACCCGCCAGAAAACGCTCGCACAGCGCGTCGATAGCCTGCCCGCGATCGGCATCCGAGACGCGGAAAGCCCATTCATCCATAGCCGCCAGCCACATCGGACCGATGTTACGGCAGGCCGGCCAGCCTGGTGTCAGTCGACCATCCGGACGTCGTGCAGAACTACCGGTCCGCCCACGCCATCCAGCAGAGCGCCCAGGCGCAGCAGACCAGCACCGAGGACCTGCGGCTGAGCCTGCGCCGGTACCGCTCGATCCTCGAGCGGCCGCTGGCGGCGTAAGCCGCGGCAGGCACTGGCCGGCCCGCGACTGGGCGAGCCAGCGAGCCGGGCATGACATGGGCCGGGCATGACATGGGCCGGGCCCGGAGGGGAGGATCCCTCCGGGCCCGGCCCGGTGCTTCTTACCTGGCGACTGCCCCGGTTACGAGCAGGCGGCCGCGAAGGTCTTGAACTTGCCCTGGTCGGAGTACCAGCCGTTCACGCCCAGGCTCGGCTTCTGGTGGTAGAACCACGAGAAGAATGCCAGCTGCTGGGGGTGGTAGGTGAAGCTGCCGACCTTGTCAGCGAAGGTGGTGCCAGACAGCGGGTCGCCGACCTCCAGGTTGCTCTGGCAGCCGGTGACCTGGCCGATGTGGCCCCAGGCCGGAGTCGGGTTGTTCGTGTAGGGGTCGTTCTGCCACTCGGCCACCTCGTGCGACAGCGCGGAGATGTCAGAGGAGCCGGTGAACGCCTTGGAGTTGTCGTACATCGACAGTCCGTAGGTCTGCACGCTGCTGCCGGAGGTGTAGGCGTTGTGGTAGCCGAGGACGCAGCAGTCGGCGGTGCTGCCGATGTACTCCACCACGTTGTGCAGCAGGAACACCGGCAGCGTCGATGCGTTCACGCCCTGGCTGGCCAGCGACGGGATGACGGTCTTCTGCAGGTACGGGTCCAGCCAGTTGATGTTGACGGCGCCCAGCAGGCCGTTGCCGCAGCTGATCGAGGCCGTGGCCGCGTCGGCGGTCGGCACGTTGATGGTGATCGTCTTGAGCGTGCTCAGCGAGAAGCTGATGCCGTAGGACGGGTTGATCCCCTTGGAGCCTGCGTACTTCCAGAAATCGGCCCGCTGGTAGGCATCGGTCACCTGGCCGGTGCCGATCGACGTGCCGCCCCACTTCCAGGCCTGGCTGACGAAGATCGGCGACTTCTGCACGCGCGTCAGCGCGCTGGCCCCGGAGTCACAGCTGTCGATCTTGGTCGGGTCCCAGGTGTCGCCGGAGAACTTGATGACCACCGGCACCAGGTCCACCTTCTGGGTGGACGAGGCGTTGGACACCTTCACCGCCGGGTTCTTGCCGGCCAGCACGTAGGTGTAGGACTTGCTGCCAACCTTCACGGTGGACTTGAACTGGGTGAAGGTGGTCGAGGCCGTCGCGAGGGCCGCGGCCCGGGCCGCGGTGACATCGCTGTGCACGCCGGTGTCGTACATCACGTGCCCTGGGTGGAACGTCTTCACTCCGGTCGAGGCCGAGGCGGGCAGCGCCCCGGCCATGGCCGCGAGCGCGCTGACCGCGACGGCCGAAACACCGCCTGCCAGCGCTCGCGTACGGGATTTCATCATGATGCGCCCCTTTGCTTCCGGCCAGTCCGACATGGCGGGATGCTCGCGGGCCGGATGCGCGAGCAGCTAGGCCGTGTCGCGGGCCTCTCCCGTAATCCGGAGATCATGGCAGAACGAAATGCGCCCATCCACCGGCTCCCTTCAAGTTTTTACGGAATACCTGGTAAACGCCTGAAACTGGCCACGGGCCCGTCAGCCGCCGGGCGAACGGCCTGCGGCCGCGTCGGCGCCCCGGACCGGGCCCCCGCGACGGCCGCAGGCCAGGGAACGGCAGAGCAGGGGAACCGCCGTGCCGCCGCCGGCCGTCCAAGGTGGCGGCAAGAACCCCTGGCGCCGGATTGCGGCCCCGGGACCCCTTGACGGAAGGAGACGGTGATGGCTCGTCCGCGCACGCTCACCGGCGCGGCAGGCCGGCTGCGCGGGACGCTGGGCACGGCGGCGCGCAAGCCGCTGGCCCTGCTCGCCCTCGGCGCCGCGCTCGGGCTGACCGCGTGCGGCAGCACGACATCCAGCGGCCACCCGGGGACGGCGGAACTGGCCAGGAAGGCGGACTCGGGCATGCCCCTGTGCGCCGCCGCCCGCACGGTGGAGCGGGTCCAGGTCAGCCTGATCGCCCCGCTCCCCCGCAGCCCCTTCCGCGATTTCCTGCCGCGCGGGTACACGATCACCAGCGCCTTCCGGGCCCGCGCGCTGGCCGGCGCGCTGTGCGCGCTGCCGCCCGCGCCGCGCGCGGAGCGCTGCCCGGCCGACCTCGGCGGTGGCGTGCGGCTGACCTTCGCCGCCGGGCAGCGCCGGTACCCGGCGGTCCGGGCCGAGACCACCGGCTGCCGCCTTGTCACCGGGCTCGGCCCGGCCAGGACCTATTCGCAGTCCCCCGCCTTCCGGCGCCTGCTGGACCGGGTGGCCGCTCGTGGCCGGCTCAGGCCGCTCTGATCTGTGCCGGCATGCCGTAACCGGTAAGGCGCCCGCCGCTGCTCCGCCCGGCGGGCGCCACGCCCGGCCCGATCGGGACGCTCGGCGGTCAGTGGAGTCAATATGCCTATTATTTTGATGGGAAAACTTGACTACGGCGCGGAGCGGTGTGATGCTCAGGCCATGGCGAGTTTCCGCGGCACCCGGCGCCGTTACGTGGACTTCCTTCGCACCGCCAGCCTCGCCTGTCGGTAGCGGCCGCGCCGGCACCTGCCGCCGCCCCTAGCCCGGACCCCAGGCAGCGGGCACGGCTCTTTCCAGCCCGCCAGCCTTGCTCATCTCTCCCCAGCGCGTCTCCCCATCGCGCCGCTCTCGCGGTCTTTCGTCCCCCAGAACCGCTTCGCGGATCCCCCCGAGCTGAAAGGCATCCGTCATGACTCACGCCCTCGGCAGCACCGCCACTCGCATCGGCATCACCCGGCTGGCCGGCAACATCGGCGCGGAGATCACCGGCGTGGACGCCGGAGCCGCGCTCGGCGACGATGTCGTCGCCGATATCCGGCGGGCCCTGCTGGACCACAAAGTGATCTTCCTGCGCGGCCAGGACCTCGATTACGGCCGGCAGGTCGCGTTCGCCGAGCGGCTCGGCCCGCTGACCCTGGGCCACCCGACCCTGGCATCGCCGCCCGGCCAGCCGTTCCTGGAGGAGATCGACTCGCTCCAGGGCGGCAAGGTCAACTACTGGCACACCGACGTGACCTTCGTCGACCGGCCGCCCGCCTTCACCCTGCTGCACGCAGTCGTGATCCCGCCGGTGGGCGGCGACACGCTGTGGGCGAACACCGTCACCGCCTACCAGAGCCTGCCCGCCGAGCTGCGCGAGCTGGCCGGCCGGCTGCGCGTCCTGCACACCAACGACTACGACTACGCCCGCGCGTTCAACCGCGGCGAGCAGGTGGACCCGGCTCTGCTGGCGGCGCACGAGGAGTTCGTGTCCACCGTCTACGAGACCGAGCACCCGCTGGTGCGGGTGCATCCCGAGACCAGCGAGCGGTCGCTGGTGCTCGGCGGCTTCGCCCGGTCGGTCCTGGGCCTCACCCCGCAGGCGTCCCACGACCTGATCCGGATCCTGCAGGACTACATCACCCGGCCCGAGCAGACCGTCCGCTGGCGCTGGCGCGAGGGCGACCTGGCTGTCTGGGACAACCGGTCCACCCAGCACTACGCGATCGCCGACTACGGCACCGCGCACCGGCGCGGCGAGCGGGTCACCGTGGCCGGCCCGCTGCCGGTCGGCGTCGACGGGCGGACCAGCGTCGCCATCAGGGGCGACGCCTCGGCCTATTACCCGGGCGGCGCAACGCACTAGCCCGGCCACCAGCCCGGAACCGCCGGCGCGGCGGCTCCCTGATCTCCCCAACTCAGAGGCGGAACACATGAGCAGCTCAGCCGATACCAGCACGCCGACCCGCCGGCCGGTGCCCGTCTACAGGCGCAGACGGCGGCGGATCTACGCCACCATCGCGGTGGCCATCGTAGCGGTCATCGCCGTGATCATCTGGGCCGTCGTGCGCGGCAGTTCCAGCCCTGCGGCACTGCCCAGCTTCACCATCTCGGTCAGCCAGGGCACGGTCGCCAGCCCGGACAGCATCTTGGAGAGCGAGCCATCGCTCTCCAAGATCATCCCCGCGCACCTGCACTACGTGCCGTTCGAAGCCGGCGTCACCGCGATCGCGGAAATGAAGAGCGGATCGGTGCAGGCGATCAGCGGCGTCGGCAACCCGCCGACGACCGCGGCCATCGGCACGAACACCGGCGTCACCGTGGTCATGGGCTGGGGGTTCGACGACGACCAGCTGCTGGTGCCCAAGTCGGTTACCTCGCCAGCCCAGCTGGCGGGCAAGTCCGTCGGCGTGCTGGTCGGCTCGTCGGAGGACTACGAGCTGCTCGGCTACCTCGGACTGAAGCACCTGACCAGCAAGGTCAAGGTGGTTCCGTTCGCCGACGAGAATGCCGCCGGCGCCGCTGCGCTGTCCGGCGCGGTGAACGCCGCCTACGTCTACGGCAGCCCGGCCACGGCGCTGATCGCCAAGGGATACCACCCGCTGATCAACGCCGAGCAGATCGCCAAGCTGGGCATCCCCGGCCTGGACGTGGTCGCGGTGGCGACGAGCGTGGTCAAGAGCGACCCGACGCTGGTGCAGGACTACGTGTGCGCCGAGCTGACGGGCAGCCGCGACATGACGGGGCCGCAGGCCGCCAAGTACCTGGCCGCCAGCTCCAAGGCCCAGGGCGTGCCCGGCAGCCAGGTCGTGGCCGCTACCCGGGGCTACCCGTTCATCCTGCCCGGCCAGCAGCTGTACTGGCTCGGCTCCACCCTGCACGATCCCACCAGCCGGATCGTGCAGGCCTACCAGCAGACCGGCAAGTTCCTGGTCTCCCAGGGCCGGCTCACCTCGGTGCCGTCCGCGACACAGATTGCCGCGCACGTCGACGTCACGTTCATCAAGAAGGCGCTGGCCGGTGACTGCCCGAGCTGACACCGGCGGCTCCGGCCCGGCCGGGCCGGAGCTGGCGAGCCCCGGCGCGGACGTGGCGATCCACTCGGTTGGCAAGACTTTCCGCCGGGCCGGGCGGCGCACGGTCGCGCTGGCGGGGGCCAGCCTGACGGTCCAGGCAGGCGAGCTGATCTGCCTGCTGGGGCCGTCCGGCTGCGGCAAGTCGACGCTGCTGCGGATCGTCGCCGGCGCACTGGCAGCCGGCGAGGGCACCGTCACGGTCGGCGGGCGGCCGGTGACCGGGCCGTCCGCCGACCGGGGGATGCTGTTCCAGACGCCGATGCTGTTCCCGTGGCTGACGACCCGCAAGAACGTCCTGTTCGGCCCGCGGGCGCAGCGCGCCGCGAGGCTGCATGAGCGGGACGACCCGGAGCTGGACGCCGAAGCGGAGGAACTGCTGCGCCAGGTCGGCCTGGGCGGATTCGGCGAGGCTTTCCCGCACGAGCTGTCCGGCGGGATGCGGCACCGCGCGGCGTTCGCCCGCGCCCTGGCATCCCGGCCGTCCCTGCTGCTGATGGACGAGCCGTTCGGCGCGCTGGACGCGATCACCCGCGAGCGGATGCACGACTTCCTGCTGGATATGTGGGGCCAGTACCGAACCACGATCATCTTCGTGACCCACGACATCGAGGAGGCCATCATGCTCGGCGACCGGGTGGCCGCGATGGGCGGCAGGCCACCGGGCATCCGGGAGGTCATCGATATCCCGCTCGCCCGGCCCCGGTACGCCCTCGATGCCGATACCGAGGCCTTCCTGACCGTCAAGCGCCAGATCCGCCGGTCGCTGATGAGCTGACCCCCCGCCAGCGAGGAGCCGCCCAGCCGCCGGCCCGCCGCGCGCCCACCCCGAGGAGTCCTGAGCAATGTCCCTGTGGCCCGCCATGCCGTCGCTCGACGACGATCTGCTGACCGATGCCGCGCCGCCGCTGACGGAGGAGGACGAGCTAGCCGACGATCAGGCCGAGCGCGACGACCTCGCCGCCTACCGCCGGGCCCGGCGCCGGGCCCGGACTCGGCGTGTGGGCACCGGCGCGATCGGCCTCGTCGTGCTCGCGCTGATCTGGCAGCTCGTCGCGATGCTGATGGGCGACCCGATCTTCCTGCCGTCGGTCTCCCAGACGGCGCACGCGTTCGTGCACTACCTGGACCAGCCCTACCCGGCCCAGGGCAAGCCGCTGTGGTACGACGCGGTGATCAGCCTGCGCCGCATCCTGATCGGCTTCGCGGCCGGCACCGCCACCGGGGTGACACTCGGCGCGGGCATGTCCGCCAGCCGGGTGGTGCGGCACCTGGTCGACCCGGTCATCGAGGTGCTCCGGCCGCTGCCGCCGCTGGCCTTCATCCCGCTGTTCATCATCTGGCTCGGGATCGGCGAGATGCCCAAGGAGGTCCTGATCATCATCGGGGTGGCGCCCATCATGGCGATCACCACCGTCGCCGCGCTGGACGAGGTGCCCGACGACCTGCGCCTGTGCGCGCGGACTCTGGGCGCGTCCGCCCGTTGCGCGCTGCTGCGGGTGCAGATCCGGTCCGCGCTCCCCGGCATCCTGACCGGGATGCGCATATCCATGGCGGGCGCCTGGACCAGCATCGTCGCCGCCGAGCTGATCGCGGCAACCAGCGGCCTGGGCTACCTGATCATGCAGGCGGGCGATTACCTGAACACCGCCCTGGTGTTCTCGGGCATCATCACGATCGCGATCCTCGGCCTCGGCCTGGACGCCTGCCTGCGCGGCCTGCTGCTGCTGGCCGATCCGAGCAGGCGCCAGTAAGCTGCGAGGGCGGGCCGGTGGCACCGGCCCGCAGGTTAGCGCCGGACCTTCGTCCCTGACTTTCGGGACCAAAGTCCCTGGATCAGCATACTCGACATTATCGATATTTCTTATCGGGAAAGTCGAGATTTCCGAAGCCGCCCGGAGAGAAGGCCAATGAGAATTGCCGACGACGCCGCCCCGCCGCGTGCCCTGGTGCGGCGCGAGAAGGCACCGCGGAAGGTCACGCCGCTGACGATTGCACGTGACATCATCGCGCCGCACCGCAGGGAGCCGCGCGGCAGGCCGGCTGGCGAGCAGGCCCGCCGGGAGCCGCTGGCGGCTCCGCTGGCCGCCTTCCGGGGCGACCTGCGCAGCGCGCGAGAGCGCGATCCCGCGGCGCGGTCCACCCTTGAGGTCCTGCTGTGCTACCCGGGCGTGCATGCCCTTGGCGGCCACCGGGTGAGCCACTGGCTGTGGAACCACCGGCTCAGGCTGACGGCCCGCGTGTGCGCCGAGTTCACCCGCTGGATCACCGGAGTGGACATTCATCCCGGCGCCGTGCTCGGCCCCGGGCTGTTCATCGACCACGCCATGGGCGTGGTCATCGGCGAGACCGCCGAGGTCGGCGCCGACGTCACGATCTACCACGGGGTCACCCTCGGCGGCACCAGCCTGGAGAAGACCAAGCGGCACCCGACCGTCGGCGACCGGGTCACCATCGGAGCGGGCGCCAAGATCCTCGGCCCGATCACCATCGGCGCGGACAGCCGCATCGGCGCCAACGCGGTCGTCGTCAAGCCCGTGCCGCCCGGCTCAGTCGTCGTCGGGGTGCCCGGCCAGATCATCAGCCGGGACCAGTCGCGCCCGGCGACAGGCCCGGACCTCAACAACGGGCAGCTTCCCGACCTGGTCGGCGCCACCTTGCAGTCGCTGCTGATCCGGGTCGGGAAGCTGGAAGCGCAGGCCGACGGCGGCGTGCCGGGGCCCGGGATCAGGCCGCCTGAGGCCGGAGTCTGGCACGGGGAGGATTTCTCGATCTGAGCAGGGCTGGCCGGCAGCGTGGCCGGCCAGCGCAGTCGCCGCAGCCACCATCTGGAGGCAGTCATGACCACCGTGCCCATCGTCGCAGCCTCGCCGCTGACGGCCAGTCGCTGTCCCGCCGGACTGCTCGCGGGCATTCGCGAGGCCGTCGTGCAGCACGGCAGCTGGCAGCAGACCGCCGAGCTCGTCGGCCAGCAGGTCCGCCAGCACCTGCCCGGGCCGGACATCCTGACCGCGCAGGAGCGGCTGGGCGACCCGGCCGGATACCGTTCCCACCTGCTGCACGTCGAGCCGGACGGGTCCTTCTCGGTGGTGGCGCTGGTCTGGCGGCCGGGCCAGGCCACGACAATCCACGACCACGTCGCCTGGGGCGCGTTCGCCGTCGTGCAGGGCACCGAGTACGAGGAGGTCTTCGCGCTCACGCCGGGCCAGACCGCGCTGGTCCCGCTGGCGGGCAACCAGAATCACGCCGGTGACGTCGCCGCCTTCGCCCCGCCGGGCGACATCCACCGGATTACCAACTCCAGCGACGAGATCGTGATCCAGGTGCACGTCTACGGCACCGACGTGGCGCGCCTGGGCACCAGCGTCCGCCGCATCTACGACCTGCCGGTCCAGGGCTCGCTGACGTAACGGCACGGGCCGGAACGGACCGGCCCGGTCAGCCCCGGAACGGAGGCTGACCGGGCCGGCTGCATTGTGCTGTGCCGTAGCTGTGCGCGGCGAGCGTGCGCGCTAGCGCAGCCGCTGGCCGGCCAGCACGTACAGCGCCGCGGCCAGCTGGTCAACCTCCGCGGCTGTGTTGTACAGCGCCAGCGCGGCGCGGACCGTCGAGGTCAGCCCGTAGCGCCGCAGGATCGGCTGGGCGCAGTGGTGCCCGGCACGGACCGCGATGCCCTCGGCGTTGAGGGCCGACGCGACCTCCTCCGGCTGGTGCCCGTCGAGCACGAACGACAGGACGCTGGCCTTCTCCGGCGCCGTGCCGACCAGGCGCAGGCCCGGCACGGCCGACAGCGCCTGGGTGGCGTAGCCGAGCAGCCACTGCTCGTAGCTGGCGATGCTGGCCCGGCCGATCCGGTCGACGTACTCCAAGGCGGTCTGCAGCGCGACCGCGTCCCCGATCGATGCGGTTCCCGCCTCGAACCGAGTCGGCGGCGGCTGGTAGGTGGTGCGCTCGAACGTGACGTCCCGGATCATGTTCCCGCCCCCCTGCCAGGGCGGCATCGACTCGAGCACCTCCGGCTTGCCGTACAGGGCGCCGATCCCGGTCGGGCCGAATATCTTGTGCCCGGAGAACAGGTAGAAGTCGGCGTCCAGCGCCCGTACGTCGACGGGCATGTGCGATACCGACTGCGCTCCGTCGATGAGCACCCGGGCGCCAGCCTGGTGCGCGGCGTCGGTTACCTCGCGAACCGGGACGACGGTGCCCAGGGCGTTGGACACGTGCGTAACCGCGACCAGCCGGGTCCGGTCGGTGAGCAGCCTGCGATACTCCGCCAGGATGATCTGCCCGGCGTCGTCCACGGGGATCACCCGCAGCACCGCGCCCCGCTCGGCGGCGAGCAGCTGCCACGGGACGATGTTCGCGTGGTGCTCCAGGCAGGAGATCACGATCTCATCGCCCGGCCCGACGTTCTGGCGGCCCCAGCTCTGCGCGACCAGGTTGATCGCCTCGGTGGCGCCCCGCACGAAGACGATGTCGTCCGCCGACGGCGCGCCGAGGAAACCAGCTACTGCCGCCCGCGCGTCCTCGTAGGCCTGGGTCGCGCGGCTGGCGAGCTCGTGCGCGCCGCGGTGCACGTTGGAGTTCTCATGCCGGTAGTACTGCTCCAGCCGGTCGATTACGGCCTGGGGCTTCTGCGTGGTCGCGGCGTTGTCCAGCCAGACCAGCCGGTGCCCGTGGATGCGCTCAGTGAGGATCGGGAAGTCGCGGCGGACCGCCTCGACGTCGAAGGACGGCGGCACGGTCGCGGCCGCCGTGCCGGGGAGGCCGGCGGCCTGTCCCGTCTCGGCGGCGGACCGCAGCGCGGCCGCCTCCGGCCCTCCTTCGAGGAAGTAGAACGCCGGGCCGCCCAGCGGGGCATACGGATCCGCCAGCGTCATCCCGCCCGGCGCCGCCGGGGGGCTGAGCCCGGGCGGCGCGAGCAGCGCCCAGTCAGGCGGCGCGAGCGTGCCCTGGCCCGCCGGGGCGGCGCGGTGCGGCGGCTCGTGCATGGTGATCCCCGGGTCGGCCAGCGAGTCGGGCACGCTGGTCAGTACGGTCGCGTTCGGCGACACCGGCCCGGACACAGGCGGCGGCGCAGCCGGCGCGGCGGCGGCCGCCCCGGCGGCGGTCGCCCCGTTCAGGGATTCCGGCTGGTCGTCCGGCACGGCATCTGCTCCGGGCAGGGCCGCGAAGAGCTCATGGGCCAGCCGGGCCAGGGTCGCCTCGTCCGGCAGGCCGTTCGGCGGCGCGGTCGCGCCGTTCGCTGACGCGCTCATGCCGTCACCGGTAGGTGTAGCCGTAGTCGTGGAACTTGCCGACTTCGACGTTGTCGAGCACCCCGAGGGCGTCATCGGTCAGCACGGCCAGGGAGCAGTACAGCGACACCAGGTAGGACGCGATGGCGCTGCGGGAGATGCCCATGAAGCGCACGGACAGGCCCGGCCCCTGCTCGCCGCTCAGCCCCGGCTGGTACAGGCCGACGACGCCGCGGCGCTCCTCCCCGACCCGCAGCAGCAGGATGCTGGTCTTGCCGTCCTCCAGCGGCACCTTGTCGGACGGGATCAGCGGCAGGCCCCGCCAGGTGATGAACTGGGACCCGAACAGGCTGACGGTCGCCGGCGGCACGCCGCGGCGGGTGCATTCCCGGCCGAACGCCGAGATGGCCCTGGGGTGAGCCAGGAAGAACGCCGGCTCCTTCCAGACCTGGGTGATCAGCTCGTCCAGGTCGTCGGGCGTCGGCGGGCCGGCCAGGGTGGAGATCCGCTGCTGGTCAGCGACGTTGGCGAGCATCCCGTAGCTCGCGTTGTTGATCAGCTCCGATTCCTGGCGCTCCTTGACGGTCTCGATGGTCAGCCGCAGCTGCTCCTTGATCTGGTCGTAGGGGCTGCTGTATAGGTCGGACACGCGGGTGTGCACGTCGACCACCGTGGTGACGGCGTTGAGGAAGTACTCGCGCGGGTGCTCCTCGTACTCCACGTACGTCTGCGGCAGCTCGGACTCATCGCGGCCCGGGCAGGCCACGTCGACCGACTCCGGGTGGCGCACCTTGTTCAGCCGGTAGATGCCCGCCTCCACCGGCGTCCACGACAGCATGCGGATCAGCCAGCGGGGCGTGATCGTCGACATCTGGGCGACGGTCTTGGTGGCGTTGGCCAGCTGCCGGGCGGCGCTGTCGCCGAGGGCCAGCGGGGTGTCCTGCGCGGTGGTGGTCATGGGATCTCTCCTTGGATTGCCGAAGGTGCCGGGCCGCCAGCGAGCGTGCACCGCAGTTTAACCTACTTTCCAGAGGGCTTTAGTCACTATTTCTCGAGATCTCCGGCCGGCCGGGCCCGGGAGGGTCAGGCCATGTCCGGTCCGGGACTACTGGCCCAGCCGGACCGGGACCTTGGTCCCTGGCCGGACCGCTGCATCGCGCTGGAATGTGCTGATGACTATTTCGCTAATTACAAGCGGAAAGCTAGTCTTTTACCGGACGCCGTCCGGGCACCGACGAGAGAGGTCGCGATGAGGATCGCCGAGGACGTCACGCAGCTGATCGGGAACACTCCCCTGGTCCGGCTCCGCCGGGTCACCGACGGCGCGCGGGCGCAGGTGGTCGCGAAGCTGGAGTCCTACAACCCGGCCCACAGTGTGAAGGACCGCATCGGCGTCGCGATGATCGACGCCGCCGAGCGCGCCGGGCTGATCGGCCCGGACACCGTGGTCCTCGAGCCCACCAGCGGCAACACCGGCATCGCGCTGGCCATGGTCTGCGCGGCCCGGGGTTACCGGTGCACGCTGACCATGCCCGAGACCATGAGCATCGAGCGGCGGCAGCTGCTGCGCCGGCTCGGGGCCGAGCTGATCCTCACGCCTGGGCCGGACGGCATGCCGGGGGCGATCGCCAAGGCCGAGGAACTCGCCAAGAGCGATCAGCGCTACTTCATGCCGCAGCAGTTCGAGAACCCGGCCAACCCGGCCATTCACCGGGCTACCACGGCTGAGGAGGTGTGGCGGGACACCGACGGCCAGGTCGACATCTTCGTGTCCGGCGTCGGCACCGGCGGCACGATCACCGGGGTCGGCGAGGTGCTCCGCGAGCGCAAGCCGTCGGTCCGGCTGGTCGCGGTCGAGCCCGCCGCCTCGCCGGTGCTGTCGGGCGGCCAGAAGGGCCCGCACCCGATCCAGGGCATCGGCGCCGGCTTCGTGCCCGGCGTCCTGAACGCCGACATCGTCGACGAGATCGTCCAGGTCGGCAACGAGGACTCGCTGGAGACCGCCCGGCGGCTGGCCGCCGAGGAGGGACTGCTGGTCGGCATCTCCTCCGGCGCCGCCGTCTGGGCCGCGGTGCAGCAGGCGCACCGGCCGGAGAACGCTGGCCGGCTCATCGTGGTCATCGTGCCGGACTTCGGCGAGCGCTACCTGAGCACGGCCCTGTTCGCCGACCTG
>JBKQSL010000278.1:0-6500 GCA_052143655.1 Streptosporangiaceae bacterium
GGCGTCACCCCGTGCCGCTGACAGCATCCATTTCACTGTGACGATGGAGGACATCCCGTGGGCCAGAAGACCGTCCAGTTCAGTGACCTCAGCGGCCAGCTCATCATGGGAGACGACGCGCCTGCGCGGATCGTGATCCATGAGCATCCCGAGCTGGCCGGCGGCCCCGTGGAGATCGAGGCTCTCACGGACGAGGCCCGGGCCATCGAGAAGGCGGCCCTGCGGGTGGCCGTCGTCGACCTGTACCTGCCCGGCGGCGAGGAACCTCGCCGGGTGGCGATGGAAGCCGCGGCATTCGACCAGATGGCCAGTGACAAGCCCATGAGCGAGCTGCTCGCTGCCGCCCGCCCGGCCAGGCGCAGCCCGCGGCCCGCGGCCGCTCCCGCGGCCCGCGGCGACCGCGCTGACTACGCCACCCTCGAGTACGCGGGCAAGCCGCACCGGGGCAAGGTGACCGACGCGGAGAAGCAGCTCGTCCGCGACCACCTCGACGAGATCAACCAGCGGCTAGCCACGCAGGGCCTGCGGACCATCAGCCCGGCCGACCCCGATCACATCGAGCGTTACGGCCTGGCGGTGACCGCCAGCCAGCCGGACGCCGCAGCCGGGTAGACGCTGGCCCGGCCGGGCCAGCCTGTCCTACTGGCTTGATTCGGCAATCGGCTGGGTGCTCCCAGACGGCCAGTTCAGCGGCCGCCGATCCCGGGTTAGCGGACCTGCCGTATCCGCCCGCTGGTTCCCCAGGCTTGGTCATCGGTCCAGATACCGGCGTCTAAATTTAGCCTCTCGCCGAGCGCCATGCACATCCGGTCGGCGAGCGAGAGCCCCTCATCACGCGCCCATCCGCGGGCTGCTCATTCAGCGTTATCGGCCGTCACTGGCTCGGCCCGGACCCATAGCTGGCGACGATAAGGCACTGCCCCGGTTATCCGATCCCAGGAGATCTTTCCTGGCAAAAATGCCCGGCGTACCCTGAGGCAACGGTTGATCAGGCCGTTTCGCGCTGCCGGAGGGGACAATGGGCATCTTCTGGAATTATGCTGACGAACCACCACCAAGTGTCGTCGCATCATTCAGCGAAGCGCTGGCGAAGGCTCCCCCGCAAGGCCCCGCTCTCGCACAGGAAGCGCAAACTCGCGCAGCGGCTGCCGCTGGCGTAACACCGCGCGCCAGCCTGAACCGGCTGAACCTCGTTGTCGCCCTCGGCACTGTCGCCGTGCTCCTCGGGGCCGGAATCGGCACCGATGCCGCTAACCTGCCCAATTCAAGCAAAGCTATATACGCCCTGGCGACTACAGCCTTCGGGATTGTCGTCGGGCTGCTCACCGGCGAAAAGCCCAAGACATAAACAGCCGGCGGTCCCGGTCCAGCCAGGGCGCCCTTTCCCTGAGGCTGGCTAGCCGCCGTGGTAGCCAGCCATGGCCGGGATGACCTTGACGGTCAGATACAGAACCACGAATCCGTAACCCCCGGCCACCGCGATGATCGTCAGCGGGCGGGCCAGCTGATAACCTCTGTCGCCGGGTTCCGCCAGGCCCACGCCCACGGCGGCGAACCGCGACACCCTGGCCTGCGGCAAGCCGTGCTCGCGCTGGTAGTCCAGCGCCCACTGCACCGGCTCGACGGCGGTGCGGCGGAGCATGGACAGCCGCACACCCGAGCGGTCGGTGAGGATCACGTAGTCGACCCGCCGCCCCTGTCCGTACTGGCTCCTGAAGTTCCACCGCACCCGCCGGACACTGCTCAGCTCGGCCAGGTTGAGCGTCCGGCGCCCGGTCCAGCTCCGGCCGGTCATCAGCATCCGCTGCCGGTCGACCCGCGGCAGCTGACGGCGGCTCGTCACGGTCGGGCCGCCCGCCCACACGCCCTGTACCAGCAGCCAGAAGAACGCGATAACCCCGATGCCCGGCGGCGTGATCTTGGTAACGGCCAGCACCGCGCTCAGCACCAGCAGGGCCGGCATGGCGTAAAGCGGCACCCACCAGCCGATCCGGCTGCGGCGCAGCGAGATCTGCGGCGGCACCGTGGCAGCGGGAACCTGGCGTGCCCCGGGCTGAGCGGATTGCGCCGGGACGGCCCCCGCAGCCGGGTTATCGGGTGACACGGGGTGAGCGTACCGGCTCGAAGTGCGCCACCACGAAATAGGAGTCGGGTCACGGCCTGTGCAGGCATGCGGGCATCCGGCCGCGTCAACCGCGCAGTTCGCCGCACCCCCCTGGCCGCCAGGGGCTGAAACACCGGCGCAGGAAAAATTTCCGGGCTGTCCTCCCGAGCCGCTCCGGTGCCGGTCAGCAGCCGGACCGCGGCGCCCCGGCTGATGGCGCCGCTGCGGCGGCCAGCCGCGGGCCTGGCCGCCGCGCTGGTCACAGCGACCGCTGGTACGCGCTGAAGGCCCAGCTCGCCGTGGCGGCGGTTACCGCGATCGCGATGGCCAGGAAGCCTGCGTACGAGCCGACCGCCGACCAGTCCGGGTGCCCCTGCACCGCGAGCCGCCCCGCGCTGGCCGCCCAGTTCACCGGGTTGTAGCGGGCAACGTCGGCGATCCACTGCGGGACCAGCCGCAGCGACAGGAACGCGCCGGACAGGAACGTCAGCGGCAGGACCAGCGTGGTGGAGGCACCGATGAGCGCCTCCCGCTGCCGGGTCAGCAGCCCGAACGCGTTGGACAGCCCGGCCATCGCCAGCGCGATCAGCACCGCCACGCCGGTCAGCACGACGACGCCCGCGGCCCCGCCGGCGAAGCTGGCCCCGAGGCCCCAGCCGATCGCGATGATCAGGGCGGACTGCACGATCGTGGTGACCGCCTGATAGCCGAGCATCGCCGCGGTCAGCGCGCCGCGGCGCACCGGCGCGGTCAGGAACCGGTCCATGACGCCGGTCTGCATGTCCTCGATGTAGGACATGCCGGTCCAGCTCGCGCCGAAGATCGCCGTCATGATCACCACCCCGGGCGTGAGGTAGCTGATGTAGCTGCCGGTGCCGAACCCGGGGATCTCGGCGACCTTCCGAAACAGGGCTCCGAACAGCAGCAGCCAGATAACCGGCTGCAGCAGCCCGATGGCGATCACCGCCGGCTGCCGGTACAGCTCGCGCAGGTAGCGCGAGGTGAAGATGACCCAGGACTGGCGGAGGGTGCTCATGCCGCTGCGCTCCCCTCGGCCTGGCGGAACGACCGTCCCGCGTGGCGCAGGTAGACGTCGTCCAGCGAGGGCCGGGTGACTGACACCGACACCACCGGCAGCCCGCCCGCCTGCAGCCCGGCCAGCACGGCGGGCAGCGCCCGCGGGCCGTCGTCCACCCGGGCCCGCACGACGGTCCCGTCGGCGGTGACGCCGCTGACCTCCGGCTCGGCGGCCAGGACCTTCTCCGCCCGGCCGGCCAGCGCAGCGTGGGCAAGCTCGACGAGCACCGAGTCACCGCGCAGGCCCGCCTTCAGCTCGCCGGGCGTGCCGGTGGCGACGACCCGGCCCTGGTCCACGATGGCGACGCGGTCGGCGAACTGGTCGGCTTCGTCCAGGTAGTGGGTGGTCACCAGGATGGTGGTGCCGGCCTGCGCCGCCAGGCCGGTCAGCACGGCCCACAGGTCAGCGCGGCCCTCCGGGTCCAGTCCGGTGGTCGGCTCGTCCAGGAACAAGACCTCCGGCCGGTGCACCAGGACGGTGGCCACATCGAGCCGCCGCCGCATCCCGCCGGAGTAGGTCCGGGCCTGCCGGCCGGCCGCCTCGGCCAGGCCGAACTGCTCAAGCAGCCCGGTCACCCGGCGGCGCAGCCCGCTGCCCCGCATCCCGTAGAGCCTGCCCTGCATGGTCATGTTCTCCCGGCCGGTCAGCAGCCCGACCGTGCTGCTGTGCTGGCTCACCGAGCCGATCACCGACCGGACCCGGGCCGGGTGGCGCAGCACGTCGACGCCCGCGACCATGGCCTGCCCGTGGTCCGGCCGGGCCAGCGTGGTCAGGATCCGGACGGTCGTGGTCTTGCCGGCGCCGTTCGGGCCCAGCAGCGCGAACACCGATCCCGCCGCCACCTGGACGCTCAGGCCGTCCAGGGCCCGCACTCCGCCCTTGTAGGACTTGGCCAGCTCCTGCACCTCGACCGCGCCATCCGCGGTCGCGAGTTCCGCCATCGGTGTCTCCTTAACATCGTTCCCTGCTTGAACGTTGTTCTTGCTAGAACATTGTTTACTCCAAAACGCCGTTCTCCGCAAGTAGGATGTCTGGCATGGCCCAGACCGCGGAACCCGGCGGACACCAGGCCGCGGGATCGGGCGGACCGCCGCCCGCCGCTCCGCCGCCGCCCTGGCGGTCCGCGCCGCGCCGGCACGGCGCGGCACCCAGACCGCCGCTCAGCCGGGAGCTGATCGTCAGCGCCGCGCTGGAGGTGATCGAGGCCGACGGCGGCAACGCCCTCACCATGCGCCGGGTGGCCGACCAGGTCGGGGTCTCCGCCTCGTCGCTCTACGGCTACGTGGCGAACAAGGAGGAACTGGTCCAGCTGGTCTTCGAGCAGATCATCAGCGAGATACCGGCCGTCCCGGAGAACCTTGACTGGCAGGACGCGATGCGGGTCTTCGCCCGCGAGATGCTCGGCATCTTCCGGCGGCACCCTGGCGTGGCCGGCCTCACCCTGGGCCGGGTGCCGTTCGGCCCGGCGATGATGGACGGCGCGGAGCGCATCCTGGCGGCCCTGCGCGGGGCCGGCATCCCGGACCAGGTGGCGGCCTTCGCCGGCGATCTCGGCGCCCTCTACGTCGGCGCGTTCGCCTACGAGCAGGACGTCTCGCCGATTGCCGAGCCGGAGGCCTTCCAGCAGCAGGCGGCCGGCTGGCTGAAGTCACTGCCCCGGGCCCAGTTCCCCAACCTGGTCGAGATCGCCGACAAGGTCGTCGGCGGCAGCGCCGCCGACCGGTTCGAGTGGGGCCTTGACGTCATCATCCGGGGCCTGGGCAGCTACCTGACCGCGCCGCCGTCCCCGGACGCGCACTGGCCGGCCGACGGCTGAGTGACCGGCGGGTGTCCGGCGGATCACGAGTTAGTTACATCCTTGTGATTTACTGCACAGGCTCATCCACAACCTGTGCGTAATGGGCATGGACGGGGCAGCCGGGCACTCCCGGTACCTCGCGAGCGAAACCGGCCAGCATCGAGAAAACGCAGTACCCGCAGTCCTACTGCGATACCGTGAGGCGTCCTGACAGCCCCTGGGCGCGCGGGTGACGTTTCGTACTGTGGTGCGAACCTTCCGCAGTCACGCCGGACCTGCCTACCGCGGAACGTCCGGCACTGCAATACTGCCTGGATGACGGGTCTTTCCCTGGCGCTGGCGAATCTCAAGCCAGGCACGGGCAAGACCACCTCCGCGGTCTGGCTCGCCCACATCTTCGCGCAGGCCGGCAACGCCGTGCTGCTGGTCGACGCGGACCCCTCCGGGAGCGCGCTCGAATGGTCCGACCTGGCTGCCATGGCGCCTGGGCAGCCGCCGGAGGCGGCGTTCCCGTTCCGGATCGTTGCCCTGCCCTCGCGTGAGCTGCATCGCCGCATTCCCGATATCGCGCAGGCCGACGACGTCGTGATCATCGATGCGCCGCAACTGGAGGACCACGCCGCCATCGCCCGGTCGGCGCTGCGCTACGCTGACGAGATCCTCATCCCGTGCGCCCCCAGCCCGATCGAGATCAACCGCACCTCGCCGGTGCGCGAGGAGATCAGCGAGGTCGATGCGGTCCGGGATAGGCCCGCCCGGTCGGCCATCCTGCTCAACCGCTGCGTCACCCGGGCCAACTCGACCGCAGACGCCCGCGAGGCGCTGGAGGGCCTGGGATACGACGTGCTGCGCACCGCCGTGCCGCGGCTGGAGGTCTACGCGCAGAGCTTCGGCGTGCCGATCCCGGCCACCGGGCGTGACCTGTGGCGCCAGGTGGCCAGGGAACTGGCGCAGCGGTGCGCCCCCGTCAGCTCAGTACGGTCATGACCGCCGCGCGCCAGCAGCGCAAGGCGCAGATGGCGGCCGCCGCCGCACGGCGGGCCGAGCCCAGCGCGGAGCCGGCCGGGAAGACCGCGATCCGGTCCAAGCCGGTCCGGATCACCCTCGACCTGAGCCCGGAACTGTACCGGCAGCTGATCCAGTGGACCGACGCCGCCGCGGTCGAGCTCAACGTGCCGCGCATCCCGCTGGCCGAGGCGGTGCGGGCCATGATCCGGGTGACCGCCGAGCAGCCCGGCGAGGTCCTGGAGCGGCTGCGCCGCGAGCGCGGCCAGTAGCGCTCGCGGCCGCGCCGGCCTGCCAGGCGCACGCGCGGCCCGCCCGGCCAGATGACAAGATATATCTTGCGTAATCACCGCTGCGACGTATGTTGGGAACGGCCGGACACGGCCTCCCCGACCGCTCTGTGAGGGAGCGACAAGTATGTTCGAGAGGTTCACCGACCGGGCGCGGCGGGTGGTTGTCCTGGCTCAGGAAGAGGCCAGGATGCTCAACCACAACTACATCGGGACTGAGCACAT
>JBKQSL010000279.1:0-27802 GCA_052143655.1 Streptosporangiaceae bacterium
CGGCGTGCCCTGTACCGGTCGATGGCGACCTGTGGCTCGTCGAAGGGAAAGTCCTCCCCGTGGGTGTCCCGAATCGTGGCCAGGAAATCCAGGATGGCTTCGGCTTCCGCTGCTGAAAGGTCGGCGATCCGCTCTTGGTAGGTGGCGAGCGGCGTGCCCGAGTCGTACCAGTCCAGCTGCTGTTGCCGGAGCTGGCGCAAGGTGTCCGGGGTCAGCCCCATCTCGGCCGGGATCTGCGCAGCACGGTCGAGCGCTTGCAGGACATCGGCGCGCAAAGGCTCAGTGAGTGCCCCTATCAGCTCGGCGGCGAAATTTCCTAGCGAGTCGTAATGCTCCACAGCCAGGTTCAAGAATGCAGGCAGGAAATACCGGAACGCCTCGGGCGCCAGCATCCAGAGGTTTCCTTCTACATCGGCGCGAACCTGGTCAGCCGAGAGGCCAGCCGGATCGGTCACAGCCAGCAGAGCACGCAACCGGTTACCCTCGGCTCCCACGGTGGCCATGAGGAAGTCGCTGTCCGGCGGCCGGGCGCGGGACGCGAATGCTGGAAAGAAGCGCGTCATAGGGCTAGCACCACAGCGCCAATCCCTTCGAGCACCTCTATCAGGGTCACCCCTCCTTCAATGGCCTCGCCCTCGGCGGCGACACCCTCGATGAGCCCCTCCGCCGCCCCTGCGGCTTCCTCGATCTCGGCGGCGGTAGCTTCCTCTGCATCCTCGGCGGCTTGCTCAGCGGCAGCGACTGCCGCAGCGGCCGCTGCCGCCAGCACTTCGAGGCAGTTCATCTCAGTGAAGAACCGGTAGCAACGGTTCAGCATCCCGATCTTGTCCTGCACCTGCTGACGATGGCCAGTATCGCCGCCCTTGAAGCAGGTCGTGTCGAGCGCGACGCGTGCGGTGATCTCGGTAGTGATCGCAGCGATCCTGCCGACAAGAACCACGCAGGACTCCTCGGGGGTAGCGCCACTATCTGGCGCAGTGCATGCGCCGAGCGCATTCACCACCGCCTTGGCGGCCTCGACCGCACCTCGTAGCAAGAGGTACCGCGCCCAGGAACAGTCCCCGGGAGGAACCATGCCATCACCCGGCCACCGTTGCACGACGCGGTCGGCCACGCCGACGGCTGAATGCATGCCGGGCTTTCTTTCGCCTGCAGCCGCGGCGATCTTCGAGTGCGAACTGCCCCCGTCGGCCCCGTCGCGCTCGAACCATCCGCCGTCCGCGGCGGAATCTGCCAGACGGTCAGCCTCCCTTTCGGAAGCATCCCCAGGGCAGCTAATCCCGGGACGAACCGAGCCCGCGCTCTGCTGGACGACATGCGCGAGCTCGTGGGCCAGCAATCGCTTGCCGCTCGCCGATCCGGGCGAGAACTGATCATCTGCGAACACGACATCATTTCCGGAGGTGTACGCACGAGCATTAATTGCGCATGCCGCCTGGGCCGCCTGGGCGTCGGTGTGTACGCGCACCTGGCTGAAGTCATGGTGAAACCCGGTCTCCATCTCCGCGCGAATAGCTGGCGCGAGGGGGCGACCCGGTGAAGCCAGCACCTCAGGCACAACGGGTGGCACGAGCCCTGAGCCAACCGCGCTGGCACTGCGAAAGACCCTCTGCTCATCTGAGTGGTCACATGCACCGGGCGGACAGCGGCGGCCGCCGCAGCGCTGGACCATTGCGGGGCTAGGCGAGACGACTGCGAGCGGTTCTGGTCGATGTGCAGGTTGTGCTCGCATCGACTGATGCATTTCGCGACCGAGTGGATGCCATGGGAACGGCAGGGTTTCCCGGTTGTCCGGTGCAGCGGTCCCGCCCGGTGAAACGCCGTAAGCGAACTCCAAGTCGGCAGGGCGCGCTACCAGTTGGCTCGGTCGCAGTCTGGGGCCGGACCGCGTGGCAGTGTCGCTGTCGCGACGCGCTCTATGGCGCCGTTCTAGACCAGGGTTTCTCGACCAAGCCGGTGGCCGGGCTACCTGAGCGGCTGGAGGATTCTGCTTTGCATACCTTGCCTCAGCCATCGGCTGTCCTCCCGGCGCGACGCGCAACACGATACCGGCACGCTGTCACCGTCGCGTCACCAGGACGCCCGCACACAGCAATTTGTGAACGAAATGTCAGCCCGCGACGGCATCGGCCAGGCAGTTACACCACCAAGCGGGACGCAACCCCCCGTCGGCTTTCTGAGAACGTAGAATCCATGGACGCCCATCGGGAGGGGCTCATGCCTAACCTGGTATGTACCGGAGCGACGCTGCAGTGCTCTTTCGGCGCTGCACCTTCGACGTTCGCTGCCACCGGCATCCAGACGTCGGCAGGCAGCCCGGTGGGCGTGGTGTCTGACGTGACGCCCGCGAATGTGCCGCCCTTCGGGTTGTGCAGTTCTCCGTCGAATCCGCAGGTGGCGGCGGCCGAAGGGCCCGTCCCGTGCGTGCCGGTGCTGGCGCCGTGGACGCCAGGCTCCGCGCGGGTGACGATCAGCGAGGTCAGTGCCCTGGACGATTCCTGTACCTGTACCTGCGCGTGGGCAGGCGTGGTGACGGTGAGCGCGGCCGGGCAGACCGCGGCCAGCGACCAGTAGGCCCGCGCGCGGCACAGCCATCACTCCCCGGCCGGCCGGTGCTCGACCGCCATGTCCACGCCGCCGAGCTCGATCCGATCCCCGGGCTCGATCGGGGTCTCGTGCTCCGCATCGGCGTCATTGACCCTGGTCCCGTTGGTGGAGTGCAGGTCCTGGATCGTCGCCCGGTCGCCAAGCACCCGCACAAGGGCATGGTTGTGGGAGATCCGGGGGTCCCTGAGCTGGACCTCCGCGCCTTCCTCGCGTCCGATGACCATCTCGCCCGGGCGCAGGTCGAACGTTCGGCCCGCGTCGGCACCGGTGTTCACCACGATCCGCAGCGGCCGCAGTGCCGGGCCGGGCGGGATCTCCTGCGGAAGGTAATCGGTCACGGTGTTGAGGTGGTCCCAGTTGTTGAGAGGCGATGGCACGTTCTCGCGCTGGGGGAGCCGGGTGGGGGCGATGAAGACATTGCCGGTGATGGCTGTTCCCGGCGGCGAAGTCGCGGCGCGCAGCGTCAGGCTGTGGCTGTGCCACTCCTCCTGCGCATCCGGGGCCTCGTTGGCGACCACGTTTCCCGTCACGCAGGTGTCCGCGACCCCGCCGACGAAGACCGTCTCACCGCCGGGGAACCGGCCCCTGATCCAGTTGTCGTGAATGAGGGCAGCGCCTGCTCCGGCGGTGAGGTCAGCGACCACCAGGCCGGCGCCGCAGCGGGAGTCGGCGGCGACCGCGTCGATCGTGCAGTCGCCGACATCAAGCCGCAGCCGCGGCTGCCGGCCAATCCGGCTGGTCGGGCGGTCATGTCTGACTTCCTCACCGATAGCGTGGATGGCCGTCTCCGACTCGGAGATGTCGGGGTCGGCGAACAGCGAATCGATCTCCGCTGGCAGCCCGGCCGGTCCTTCGCCCTGTGCCCACAAGCCGCTGAAGGTGTCCCGGGCTCGGGCCATCAGGGCTGCGTCCGGAATGCGCAGCCTGCCCGGATCGGCGTGGCCGCCGTCGGCCGCTGGCAGCAGCTGGCCGATCGCGGCGGCGATCACGAAGATCCGGTCCAGCAGCGCGGCGCCGCCGTAGCTGCCCGAGACCCTCCGGTAAGCGTCCTCATCGCCGACAGCCAGCCGGTCGAAGATGACGGCAAGCTCCGGGTCAGGAAGCGAGATCAGCCAGAATCCGCCGTAGCTGTCGCGCACCGTGTTCCCGGCGACCCGCAGCGCCCCGAGCCGGGCGAGGACGAGCGCCGGCACGGTCACGCCCTGGAACAGGCATCGCTCCAGCGCCGCGTCGTCAAGAAGGTGCGGCTCGTCGTTCCGCCGGCGGTCGCGTGCGGGGCGCGGCACCTGAAGGTAGCCGAAGCTGAGCTGGTGCGGCGGCCGGGAGTGCTGGCCCGTCGCCAGGTCGTGCAGCCCCGCCGCCGGGCCGCGGGCGGTGCGCACCGGTTCCCATCGGCGGCGCCGGTGCTCGCCGGCGGCCGGCCAGGCGGGCTGGAAGTCGCAGCCGGTGATCTCGGCTCCGTCCATCGCCCCGGCGGCTAGGACGCCCGCCGCGAACACGCTCGCGCGGGCCGGGTCGGGCAGCGCGAACGTGCAGTCCTCGACGGTGAGGTCCGCGGCGTCGTGCGCGCAGATGCCGATCGCCACGTGCAGCTCGCGGCAGAAGTCCCTGAGCAGGGCATGATTCCTGGCGTTCCGGTGGCTGAACGAGCGCTCCCCGGGCGTGAATCTGGCCAGCGGCGGGTGCAGCTCGATGCCCCGGATCGTGACGGCGGCCGCGTCCCGGATGACGATCAGGCCGCGGAGGAAGTCTTCTCCGGGCCGGCCCGGGCCGCGCAGGATGACGTCTTTGCGGCACGCCTGCACGGTGATGCCGTCCAGCTCCGGCCCGACCACCAGCGGCGCCGGCAGCCTGTAAGTACCTGGCTCCAGGCAGATGGTCACTGGTCCCCGGTGTGCGTAGCTGTCCAGCAGGGCCTGCAGTGCCGCCCCATGCCCGGCTTGCTCCGGTCCGACGTCCACCGTGCAGCAGCCGCTTTTCCCGGCGGCCAGTTCGGCGAGCCCGGAGAATCGCGGCACGCAGCTGACCGGCGTCGGCGGCTCGTCCTCGTCATCGTCCTCGTCCTCGTCATCGTCCCAGGTCAGCACGGCCAGCGGACAGGCCCAGGTCCGCGGGCCTTCCGGCGGCTGTGGCTCGTCGAGGTAGCGCTGCGGGTAGATGAGGCCCGGCTGGATGGGCCGGACAGCGAAGTGCCAGTAGTCCCCGACGCGGAAGCCGTGATCGGAGGTCAGCGTCACGTCCACGCCGGTATCGCCGAGCGCGACGCGCGCGCCGCGCTTGGCGGGAGCCCTCGCCTGCCACGCGCGCAGATAAAGCTGCGGAGTCCGCTCGGCGGACAGATAGTCGCGCGGGTACCCGTCCGGGTTCTCCGCGTCGGCCGGGCCGCCCGAGATGACCAGGCTCTGGGCGGCCGGATCGTAGGCCTGCGCCACCGTCGTGACGAAGCCGTGCGGCGACGCGATGAAGTCGGCCTTGGTGAGCCGGGCCGCGTCGCGCAGCAACTCCACGGCCTGGCCCTTCGCCGGGTAATGGAAGGTGTCAGCGGGCGGGTTGGCGAGCGTGAGGGTGGTGTGGCCCGGTTGCGGCGCGGCCTGGACCCGGTAGAGGAACGAGGCGTTGTCGAAGCCCCAGACGATGGTCGGCTCGCCGGTACGGTGATCAACCCTGGCGACCATGACCCGGATCAGCTGGTTCTCGGCGCCCAGATAGCCGGCGGCGGTGACGGGGTGAGCGCCGCCCCTGCCCGCCGGCAAATGCGGGAACGACACCTTCAGGCGCGCGGATGATCTGGCCGTCATCGACTCGTGGTCGAGCCGCAGCCCGCGGGCCGCGAGGGAGTCTTCCAGCGCCTTGCGCGAGCCCTCGCAGGAGCCCGATTCGCTCGGGCAGCGGACGAATCGCTGCAGGATGCGGCGGCGCTGCATGGTGTCGGGTCCGCCGAGGGCGACATCGGCGAGCGCCGGATCCTCGACGGCGCAGACCTCCTGCTCGCAGGCCAGCAGGTACACCAGCTCGTGCCGGGAGTCGCGCTCGTGCCGGGCGTCCGGTGCTCGCCACAGCGGATCGGTCGAGTGGTCGAGCCAGTCAGGCTGATGGCTGTAGCGGACCCGCTCGCTCAGGGTCAGCCGCTCGCCGCCGAGATACAAGGTGCCCGGCCCGATCGTCAGGTGCCGCTCTCCCGGGCCGGGCTCCTCGCCGGGCGCCGGGCCTGATGTCACCGCGTACCCGCCGTCGGGGGTGCCGGCCGGGCCAACGATGTCTCGTGTCGCGTGCCGGTCACGTTCCTCGGCGATCGCTTCGGCCTCGTTCCAGTCGGCCTCGACCGTCACCCGGCCCTGCTGGGCGACGACCCCGCGCCACCTGCGGCTCGGATCGTGGGTCACGCGCGCGCGATCGCCGGCCATGGCCGCCTTCCTTTCCCGCCCTGGGCAGGACGGTGATCACGTGACATGCACGATCACGGGCGTGAGCCCGAGCGGCATGTACTCGGCGTACTTGATGAGCAGGGCCTGCTCCCTGACCGGGCTCAGGTTCGCGCAGAACGCGCCCAGCTCCGAGCCGTTCCCGGCGCCCGCGCAGATCGACGCGCCAGCGTCACCGCCGATGATCGCGGAGTCGGCGGTCTCGAGCAGCTGCGCGTAGCCCGGCTGCCCGTAGCGGTCGGTGGCGAATATCGGGGCGCCCGCCGTGATCACGGCCGACTGATCCGGGGCCGGGATTGCGCTGCCGAGGGCGTAGGCACTGGTGCGGACCCAGCCATCCTGGCGGTCGTCAACCCCGGCGAACCCGGTCACGATCGAGTCGGCGGCGCGCAGCCGGTGCGCGGCCACGCGCCCGATGACGGTGACCCGGTCGAGCAGCACGGACGCGTCGGCGGCCGCCAGGGCGGCCGTCCCCAGCGCGACCGGGAATGCCTCTTCCAGCAGCCGGCGGTTATCAGCGGCCCGCCGGGCCGTGTCAGCGCGCCGCTGGCCTGCGGCGCGCTCGGTCGTCTCCGGGCTGATCCGCACGTCGGCCAGCAGGTCCGGGTCGTACAGGGAAGGTCCGGCCACGAGATCGTTGAGGCCGCTGAGGACGGCCGGCGGCAGTCCGCGCTGCCGGGCCGGCCGCCGGGCGTGGTAGCCCCGCAGTGCCTGCACGGCCCGGTCCGGCAGCGCCGCGAGAAGTGCCGCGGACAGCGGATCTTCCGCCAGCAGGCTGGCGGCGAGCAGCACCGGGTCGAAGACATCCGCGGCGGTGAACCCGGGGCCGGCGGTCGCCGGGAGGCCCTGGATGATGCTGTCGGTCACCGTGATCGTCTCGACCGACCCGCTGAGCCGGGTGCGCACCGGGCCGAGGATGCAGTGGTCGAGGCGAAGGCGCCGGATCGATCCCCGCTCGTCCGCGGCGGCGGCCGGATCGGCCTCGACGAAGATCCGGCACGGCGCGAGCGGCCCGCCGTCGGCCGCCACGGCCAGCGGCGGGGAGCCCGGGCCGGCCGTGCCGGGATCGATCGTGCACGCGGTAAAGCGCACCTCGTCGAAGGAACCGCGCAGCACGATGTCGCAGCCCGAGACGGTGAGGCCATCGAGCACGAGCCGTGCCTCGGCGCCGCCGGTGAAGACCCAGGCTGCCGGCCGGGAGGCCGGGCGCAGCACCGGGCGCATGCCCGGCCCGGCCCGGACCAGTACGGAGGCGACCGGCGCGGCGGTCGAGCCAGCGTCAGCCGGTACCAGGTAGCTGGCACTGTCGGGAGCACTGCAGTCACCGAGCGTGACGGTACCGTGCGGCCCGGCCGCGGCCAGCGCGGCGCCCAGCCCGGCGCCGCCGGTCACGACGTGTTCGGTGCCGACGACATCCGGCGGGTCTGCGAGCAGCGCCCGGTCGTAGGGGCCGGCGCCGACGGTGCCGGAGAATCCGTACTGATAGCTGACCGTGACCGGGTCTGCGGGCCCGGCCAGAGTGCCGGGCCGCGCCGCGAACCGGCCGGCCTGCGGCCAGACCGACGTCAGCTGCCAGCCGTCCCCGATGCTGACCGGAGCGGGGATATCAGCGCCCGCGGCGATCGCGGCCAGGATCGAGCTGGTCAGCGGGCCTGGCACCTGCCAGTCGCGGAGCGCGGCCGTCGCGCCGGGCGAGTCGCCGAGGTCTGGCGCGGGCGGCAGGAACAGCGGGACTTGGCGGCCGGTCGGGTCGAAGACGTACTGGCCCGGTTCGTCGGCGACCGCGACCGGAGTTCCGGCCGTGACCGGGAAGCTGGCCAGCCGCCAGAGGTGCACCAGCAGCTTGGCTATCCCGAAGTGGCCGACGGCACCCTGGCCGGCCCGGACGTCGGCGGTGTGGAAGTACTCGTCGAACGCGGTTCCGGCCAGCGTCGCGCCGTGACGGGATCGCAGGTCGGCGAGCCCGCCCGCCGGGGTGCCGGTCAGCCGCCCGGCCAGGCCCTCGGCGCGCAGCAGCCCGGCCGTTTCGGCTGGGCTGGCGGCCGGGAACGCGGCCGGGCCGACGGCCGGGTCGAGCCCGTGCCGGGTGCGCGACAGCCGCCGGAACGCCTCGCTGACATGCGCGGTCCACCCGGTGATATCCAGCGCGAGTTCTTCCAGGACGCCGAGCGTGCCCTTGCGGCGGCGGTAGTGGATCGTCCTGGCCGCATCCAGGCGCTGGGCGCGCGCGTCAAGATTGGCGACGAGGCTGGTGCCGAGCAGGCTGGCGATGTAAGGGATGGCCCAGTCGTCGCAGGTCTCGATGGACTGGTCCGCCCACAGCCGGTCGATGCTGCGCCGGACGACGGCCACCTGGGCGCCGATGCGGTCGACCAGCTCCCGCAGCGGCCCGGGGGCATCGAAGCTGTCGGTGTCTGCGGTCCGGTAGACGGCGGGCAGCAACTGCCACAGCCGCTGCGCGTAGTAGCCCTCATAACCGTCGCTGACCTCAGCCATGCCCGGTCACCGCGCTGATATCGGGCTCTGCAGCGAGAGTGAAGTACCCATCCTGGCCGGGATCGAGCGACTCGCCGAGGGTCCGCGACGGCCCGGTGACGGTGAGGTCGTGAATGGCAAGGACTCCGGGCACCATCAGCGCCGCATCGATCGCGCTGCGGTACAGTCGCTGCCCGATGCCCATCAGCGCCGGGCTGAACAGGCCCCCGGCCGATGCGGATACTGCCGCCTTCGCCGCCCTGATCGCCGCACTGCGCGGCCGGCCCGCCGCCACCTCCAGCACGCACGACAGGGTCAGCCCGACCGGCGTGGCGCCGATCACCTGGACCGGCCGGTTCGGGTCTTCGGCGCCGGCCAGCGCGGCCTTGGCCGCGGTCACCGCCGCGGCGTCGTCGCCGATGCAGACGGTCACCAGCGTGCGCTGCTGCGCCCGGTCGAACATCCAGAAGGCGGCGGCCCGGCTCACCCCGGCCGCTGCCGCGGCCATCTGCTGGTAGTCGGTCGCCGAGACCGCCCGGCCGAGCATCGCCGCGCTGGCCGGGGCGGCGGCCCGGACGTCGGCCGGGCCCTGCGGGTCCATGCCGCCGGTGACCGCGACCGGGTTCTGGATCGACGCCAGGTTCAGCTGCGGCTGGCGGATGGTAGTCAGCTGGCCGGCGGGCGGACTGGCCGCCGCCGATCCGTACCGGTAGGAGGCGACGACATTCCCGGTGCCAGACGGCAGCCGGGCGCCGTTGACGCCGTCCCCGAAGGCAACGGTGGTGACGGCCTGATCGGGCGACCGGGTTACGACGTACACCCGGGCGCCGGGGCCCTGGCCGTAGAAGCCCGGGACCTCCTGCCACTCGATCTGGTCCACGGACACGATAAGGGTGCTGGCGGGCTGGCCGCCGGCACCCGGGAGGTAGGTAAGCGGCGACTTCGCCAGCGTGAACGACTGGCGGGCCAGCGCCGCGTTCCCGCTGCCGAGCACCTCTCCGGTCACCGTGGTGCCGCGGGACACCGGTATCAGGTGCGGGAGCAGCCGCAGCGGCACCGCCAGCGGTCCCGGCGGCGCCGCGCCGCCGGCTGGCGTGAGGGTCAGCCGGCCCGCTGGCTGGCCGGCGTCCGCGGAGGTCGTGACCAGGACGCCGGCGCCGGTCGCATCCTGCAGGTAGGCCGGGCGGCCGTCGGCGGGAGGCGGGGCGGCGGCGGTGACGTGCGCCGGCCAGCGGCGCAGGTCGGCCGCGGGAGTGCCGATGATCGTGCCCACGTCCCGCAGACCGTAGCGGACCGCGATCGATGCGATTGCTGCGATCTCGCCCGTTGTCGTGGCGTCCGCCGTGCCGTGCTGGCCCAGGCCCGCTGCGGTCAGCAGGGCACTGCTGTCGTCCGTGCCGAGCTGGAGACCGAGGACCGTGTGCGCGATGACGATGTCCGGCGGCCGGGGGATCCTGCGGGCTGCGTCAGTGCCGGCCTCGGCGGTACCGCCGCTTGTCCCCGGCTCGGGGTAAGGGACCGCCCACAGGACCTCGTCGCTGCCGGTCACCACAGCCAGGGCCGAGGGAATGCCCGCGCCGCAGTCGAACAGCACCAGGTCGCCAGGTGAAATGCCGCGCACGGCCGCCGACAGGTGCACCCGCTGGACGGCGCTCGATTTCGGGTCGAAAACGATCGGCGGTTCCTGCCGCTCTGGCACCCCGAGCGCGGCCGGGTTGAAGATCGAGGCGGCCGCCGCCGGCCGCAGCAGCCGGTAGCGGGTCGAGTCAGAGGGCGGCCTGGGCGGGGCCGGCCTGCCGGGGCCGGGCGGTGCGGTCGGCCCGAGGCCGCCGGGAGCGAACCCGGCCCGGGTATTGATCACGCCGGTCGCCGGGTCCGGCTCGGGTGCTAGGGAGGCCACCGTCACCGCCCACCAGTAGCCGGTGTCGGGCTGGCCACTGGGCTGGCTGTGGACGAGAACCAGCCGGTCGCCCGGGCGGACGCCGCTGAGCCGCCCGGCGATCAGGACCGAGCGCGGCACGCCGCTGTCGGGGTAGAGCCGGAGCTCGTCGTCGGCAGCGACCGCGACCGGAATCGCCGACGGCCCGGCGAGGGTGGCTTTCTCGTCCACCTCGAACGTCTGGGACGGCACGCCCGCGGACGCGGTGCTGGACAGCTGCATGCCAGCCGGGATGACCAGCGGCCCGGCGGATCCGGGAGCAGCCATGGCGGCCAGGTTCCCGGTGGCCGCGATGCCCGGGGCCGGCACGTAGCCGAGCAGCGCGGCCAGGTTCGCGACGCTGGACGGCTGCCGGGCCGTGGGCAGGTAGCTCTCGCTGGCGTACTGCGCGTTATAGAAAGTCAGCACGTCGGCGAGGTAGGCCCACCACTCCAGCACCTGCAAGCCCAGGTCGCCCGGCGCGGGCCGCCAGGAGCCGATGGCCTGCTCGCCGGGCAGCGGCCGCAGCAGGGCCTGGCGGAAGGCGGCGAAGTCGCCCGCCCGGCGCGAGATCGGCGGCAGCCCGGCTGCCGGTGTTAGCTGCGGAACTTCCTGCCCGGGCACGCCGGGCCCGGCGTCCTGGCTCATCCGGCCCCCCGTATTTCGACTTGCAGCAGCCCGGCCTGCGGTCTGGCCGGGTCGTTGTCGACGCGCAGGATCTCGCCGGGAGAGAATTGAACCTTCGCGGGCAGCGGGACCCAGTCGGCCAGCGGGCGGCCGGGCCGCCGGTACCGGATCCGCTCCACGCCGGCCACGCCGGGGCATGACTGGATGGCGGCGAGCAGCGCGCTCGATTCCAGCGCCGCGCCGAAGTTCCAGCGTGAATGGTCAAAGAACCCGGCCGCGCCGCCAAGGCCCCGGCCGGGCTGCAGCCCGGCGACGACGGCCGCCGCCACATCATCGGCCCGGTGCCCGGGCTGCGCGCTGATCGTGATCAGCAGGTCGATCGACGCGTACGCCGGGAGCATGCCGTAGCTCTCATAGCCGGCCAGGCGCCGTCGGCCGAGCAGCCCGGTCAGCGCCTCCAGTTGCGCGAGCGTCGGCTGCTGCGCCCCGGCGGGGTCGGCGTGGGTCAGTACGGTGAGCCAGCTGCCGGTCCAGCGGAACGCGGTGCTCGCCTGCCTCACCCACGCAAGCGACTGTGCGGCCGCGGTGTAATCACTGGCCAGGACCGCGCGCAGCTGCCTCGCGCGGAAGTCCTGCGGTGCCCGGTCGCGGACCTGCTGGCCGGATTCGGCGGCCGCGCCGCCCGCAGCGGGGAACGGGTTGGTGCACGCGGCGATCAGCGCCCCCTGGCCCTGCGCCGCGACGTTGACGATGGAGTCCGCCGGGACGTTGCCGGCGGAGCCGCCGCCGACCCGGTAGGTCACGGTGAAGGCCGTGCCGGGCAGCGGGAGCATCCCGAACGTGCCGTCGCCGAAACGGATCGTGGTGCCGCCGTCACCGTCATAGTCGAACCATGTCGTGCCGTCGCTCGTGAGCACTGGCGAGTACTGCTCGGCCGTCAGCGTGAACACCTGGTCAGCCGGACCGGCTTCCAGCAGCCAGTGCTGGAAGGCCCACGGGGACGGGCTGCCGCCGGCTGGGACCTGGTGGCTGAGGATGATCTCGGGCCGGGCGGGCAGCGAATCGGCCGGTGCGGCCGCGGCGATCCAGGCCAGCGGCCTGGTGCTGAGGCAGTAGCGGAACGCGGGCCGCGGATCCTGCGGCGTCGAGTTGGCTGCGGCCCGCACGACCACCGGCCCGGGCGCCGCTCCGGGTTGCGGGATGGTGAAGGTCTCGGAGCGGCGCAGGCCCTGGACGGCCGGGACCAGGTTGCCGGCGACAGCGGTAGCGGTCAGGTCGTGGTCGCGGGCCGTAGGGGCCCGCAGCACGACTCGGGTCAGGACCGTCGGCGGCGGACTGCCGATCAGCGGGTCGGCGGTCTCATCCGCCGCCGCGACGGTGACTAGCTCCCGGACAGGCGGCCCGGCGCCGCCGGGTGCATCGGAGTCGAGCAGCAAGCGCTGGCCCGGGTGCAGGCCCAGGCCGTGGCCGACCAGGTAGAGCCTGGTCGAGCCCGCGGCCAGCAGGCGCTGGCTGTCATCCCAGTAGTAGGGCCGCAGGCCGGCCCGGTTCCAGCGGGCATCGACGGCGGCCCAGGCGGGCGCGGCGGCGGCGCCGGGCAGGCCGGCGGCCGGGTCCTCGATCTCGAAACTGACGACCGAGCCGGCGGCGCTCTGGGCCTGGATCAGCGGCGGGCTGGCGGTGTCGATCGTCCAGCCGGCGGCGCCCGGATCGCCGTTCGCGGGACCCGATACGTCGAGCTGGAGGATGGCGGTCGCAACGGTCGCGGGGGCAGGTTCGTAGTCGACCAGCCGCGCATGCCCGACGACCGACATCCGCTGGGTCGCGGTCATGATGGTCGACTCGGCGAGCACCCGGTCCTGGTAGTAGCTGAGCTCGTCCGCGGTAGCAGCGAGCGCCTCCATCAGCATGACGCCAATGTCAGCCTCCGACCGCTCCACCCAGGCGGGGTAGCGCTGGGCGGAGAACTCCGACAGGGCCTGCGTGAAGCTGCCGTAGTCCTTCGCCAGGTAATCGATGGGCACCTGCGGCCGGTCCGGCTCGGGGCCGCCGCGAGCCGGACCGGCTCCGCCCGTCCCGCTGGCGGTGAACCTGAACAGTACCTGGCCGAAAAACGGATCGAGCTTGCGGCTGGCGATGGCCAGTCGGTAGATCGACAGGTCACCGGCCGCGGACACGGTCACCGCAAGGACCGGGCGGCCCTGGCGGTCGGCACTCCAGTCGGCCCGCTCATCGACGGGGCGGGCGCTGATGCCGGTGACGACTTCGCCGCCGGTGATCGTCACCGGCTGGCTGCCGGACAGGCTGCCCCGCACGGTCACGGTATTGAGGAAGTGGACGAGCAGCCGGGTCCGGCCCGGAGCGACGTCGACATAGTCGATGCCGTTGAGAACGGCGCCGGGCGCCAGCAGCAGTTGCCGCCGGTCGCGGGGCGGCGATTCCGGCGGGCCGGAGGTCATGCGACCGCCACCGTGACCGCCTGGGTCGTCTGCGTCTCGACCAGCGTGTAGGTGACGGTCACCTCGAGCGCGCCCGGCTCGGCGGGCGCGCCGCCGGAGCCGGTGGCCACCACGACGTCGGCCGCGACGCCGGCCAGCCACTGGTTCATGCCCTGGATGACCCGCAGCCGGACGGTCGCGGCCAGCGCGTCGGAGTTCGGGGCGAACACCAGCGACCGCAGGCCGCAGCCGAACTGCGGCAGGTCGGCGCGCTCGCCCGGGGTGGTGAGCAGGAGCTGGCGGATCATCTGGTCGACGTGCGCGGCGTAGCCGGCCTGCGCGGTCTGCTGCGACGATGTGTCGATCCGGAAGGGGAACGCGAAGTCCTGCCGGGGCATGGTCATCCCTGCACCTCCAGCGCGCCGTCATTGACCGACACGCTTGAGCTGCTCACCACGACCGTGACGGACTGGCCGCTGGCGAGGGTGATGCCCGAGCTGTCGAGGGTCACGGTGTTGCCGTTGGGATCGGAGAGCGTGATCGAGCTCCCGCCGTCGTCGAACTCCAGCTTGTGCGGCGCCCTGGTGACGATGACCTTGACGTCGCCGGCCGCGTCCGCCGGGCACTCGCCTTCGCGCCAGTAGCCGCCGACCCAGATCGGGAACGAGACATCCCCGCCCTCGAACTCGATCCAGACACCGCTGCCGGCTTCGGGCAGGAACGCGAAGCCGGCATTCGGCCCGGCGTAGGGGACGCATGGCATGCACCAGCCGGTGGCAACCTCGCCCAGCACCGACGGCACCGTCGCCTTGATCCGCATCGTCGCCGCGTCGACCTCCGACACGATGCCGCGGTATTTGCCGTAGAAGCGGGTGCGCAGCCGCTCGATGAGATCCTCGAGCGCCCGGTCGCCGGCTCCGGTCACGGTGATCCCGCCCCCGGCAGCGCGGCGGCGAAGGAGGCGAGCCCGCCGCCCGGACTGGTCGGCCCCACCGCGTTGCGCACGAGCGTGAAGGCCATCTTCCACGCGTCCAGCGAATAGCTGTGCCGGACGTTCCATACCAGCCAGTTACCGGACTGGAGGCTGCCCGCGCCCTGGATCGTCACGACGTCCCCGGCACGCAGGATCGCGCCGATCCGGTCTGAGTCGGCTTCGCCGGTGCAGCGGGAGAAAAACCCGGATTCGGCGAGTACCGCCGCGGTTCGCTGGCTCAGCTCCGGTACGTCGGCCGGGGCCGTGAGCAGCAGCGACGAGGAGCGGCCGAGATAGGCTGGATAGCCGCGGGCGCCGAGCACTCGCAGGCCGCTGTCATCGGCGCTCACCTCGGTGCCCGGGCCGGCCGCAGTGAGGTCAACCTGGCCTGCGTCCACCTCGGTGGGGCGCATCACGTCCCAGTCGAAATCGAGGGCGTCGACCGTCCAGCTGTCCGGGTCGGTCAGGGAGATCGTGGCCGCTGGCTGGCCGTCCACGGCCGGGGTCACGAAGTACCCGGTCCTGGCCCCGGGAGTGTCCGTGCAGGCGACCCGGCACAGCTTCCCGCCGCGCCGCGCCAGGCCGCGCAGGAACTGCAGGTCCGTCGCGCGCTGCAGCAGCGTGTGCCCGTCGGGAGCATGCCGGGGGGAGTCGTTGGCCGTATTGGCCGCGGCCGGCCTGAACCCGTATCCGCTGAAGATCGCGCTGGCGACCTCTCCGTCGGTCTGCCCGGACCATTCGAAGACATGATCATCCAGATTCATCAGCCATGAGGCGTCCTGGGCGCAGATCTCGACGGTGGAGGATACGGCCGCCCGGTCGAGGTGCAGCCGCCACGACAGGACGTATCCGTCGAAGACGCACTGGGACGCGGCGCCGGGGCCGGCCGGGGTGACGGTGATGGTGATGTTCGTCCCCGGCTCGAACGTGCCGTCCCCGACGAACTGGAGGTCCCCGGCGGAGACCCGGTTCACCGGCAGCCGCAGCACCAGCGTGCTGGGCTGATCCGAGCATTCCTCGACCTCCAGGTCCGCGATCGCGCTGTAGAGCGCATCCGGCGCTGGCGCCTGGCCGATGTCCAGCCGGACACTCAGGCTCATGCGGCACCGCCCTGGGGTATGCCGATCAGGGCACGGGCGGCGAGCGAGCCGGCCAGCATGGAATTACCGGCGTCGCAGAGCCGCCAGAAGCCGGTCGGCGCGTTCAGGTACTGCACGGCGACCAGGTCCAGCCGTCCCGGCCCGATGCGCTGGTAGTAGCCGACCAGCGGAACCGGATCCGGCAGCGGCGGGATCACGGCCGTGACCTGCCTGCCGCCGGGCAGCGCGACCGTATGGGTGGGCTGGCCTGCGTAGCGGCTGCCGGCTGTGAACATGTCCCTCCTCCGGCGGTCAGTGCGGGATCATTCCGATGATCGACTCCGCGGCGTTGGCGAGATTGGCGGCCGCGAGCTCCTGGCGCAGCGAGAGCGTGTAGTTGTAGGCGATCGTGGCGAGGCTGGCCAGCACGGCGTTGTCGGTGCTCGCGCTGGCTAGCTGGTCGGGGGTGAGCACCCGCAGCGAGAGCTGGGCCTCGGCGTGAGTCGGGTTGAGCGCGGCGTCGTAGAGCTTCTCGGTGATCGTCAGTCCCGTCACCCGGACGGGCACGATGCGCCCCGGTCCCCAGATGAACAGCGTCACCGGCATGACCGACTGCGGGACGGCGGAAGCCGCGGCCGGCGCCTGGCCGCTGAGGCCGGCCGCGATGGCGGCCGATACCGCGCCGGTCAGGCCCGTCCTGCTCACACTCGCCGGGTAGAGCAGCAGTTCGAGCGTGGCGAGCCGGCTGTAGATGCCGGTGCTCTGCGCGAGCGCCGCCGTGGGCGCGCTGCCGTCGGCGATCTCGTCGTTGGCGTCCATCGCGATCGTGAAGGAGAACGACTCGCCCGGCATGCCTTTCACCGCGAAGGGGTTGCTCGTTTCCGGGGCGCTGCCCGCCCGGGACGTGGCCGGCTCGGGCTGAGTCCAGGTGTGCGTCATCGTCTCGGGGTTGTACTGGAAGACGATCACGTTGGGCACCGGGACCGGGAGATAGGTCGGCGTGAACTCGACCAGCGCTCCCTTCAGCACCACGCTGCTCACCTGACCGCCTCCTGGTCCGGGCCGGCCGGCACCTGGCCGCAGGCCAGCACCCGCCCGATCTCGGCGATGACGCGCCGGGCGAGCACGTCTGGCTGGCCGGCGTCAGCGGCCTGCGCCCGGACCTCGGCCCGCAGGAAATCACGGCTGACAACCCCGGCTGGCAGCAGCAGTCCGGGCGCGACGCCCTCGGCGACGAGGCGGGCCAGCGAGCGTGCCGCGTCCTCGTCGAGGCCGCTCACCCGAAGCGCCAGCCGGTCAATGCGGACGTCACCGTCCTGGCCCCTGTCCCGCCCGCCGGGTCCGCCGCCGGGTGCCGCGGCTGCGGGACTCACCGGATCTCCAGCTGACCGGGCCGCACGACGATGCCCTTCTTCTCCAGTTCGCGTCTCGCGGCCGCGAGGACATGCCGCCCGGTGATCAGGCCGCCTTCGCTGCGTGCGAGGAAGGCCGCCGCGACGGCGGCGGACTTGATATCCGCGCCGGTCAGGTCGAGCTCGCGGGCCAGTGCGCCCCAGTCGAGTTCAGCGACCAGCGGCCGGCCCTCGGTGTCGCTGGCGCCCTCAAGGGCGCGCCGCCACAGCTGCTCCCGCTCGCCGGGGCCGGGCGGCGCGAAGTCGATGACGAAGCGCAGGCGGCGCACGAAGGCGGTGTCGAGATCCCCCTTGCGGTTCGTCGCGAGGACGGCCATGCCGTCGAACTGCTCCATCCGCTGGAGCACGTAGTTGATCTCGATATTCGCGTAGCGGTCGTGGGCGTCGGTTACCTGGGTCCGCTTGCCGAACAGGGCGTCCGCCTCGTCGAACAGCAGCAGCACCGGGGCCCGCTCGCAGGCCTCGAACACCTCGCCCAGGTTCTTCTCGGTCTCCCCGATGTACTTGCTCACCACGCCGGCGAGGTCGACGCGATACAGGCTGAGCCCGAGTGAGCGGGCGAGGACCTGGGCGGCCATCGTCTTGCCCGTGCCGCTCGGGCCGGCGAACAGCGCGGTCGTGCCGCAGCCCAGCGAGGTGAGCCGGGAGAAGCCCCAGTCGTCGAGCACCTGGCCGCGATGAGCGGCCTGTGCCTCAAGCTCGCGCAGGTGAGCTGCGGTGCCGGGGGACAGCACCAGGTCCGTCCAGCTGAACGGCAGCGGCAGGGGAGTGAGCAGCCGGGGCGTGCCGGCCATCAGCAGCCGGCGGCAGACCTCGCCGACCTCATCGTCGCCGGCCGCCGCGACCTGGGCGGCGAGGCGGATCTCGGCGGGCCGCAGCGCCCACTCGGCGACTGCGGCGGGCGCGGGACCGGCGGCGAGCGATGACCACAGCCGCAGCCGCTGAGGCCGGCTGATCGGCCCGCAGCGGACCGAGCGGCGGACCGATCGGTACCCGGGCGCGCTGGCCGGGGCGCGGTCGGGAGTTTCCGCCGACAGGAACGTTAGCGGTGCCGGGGGAATGGCGTTCCACAGCTCCGCGGGCAGCGCCTCGCAGCGTTCCCAGGCCAGGACCGCACCCTCCAGGCGGGCCCGCCTGGCCTCGCGGGTCGCGGCGGCCAGCGCATCCGGCCGGCTGGAGAGTGCCGCCGCGTCCACGGCTACCAGCGGGTATCCGAGTGCGGCCGCGGCCTGTGCCGCGAGCGCGGTCCGGCCTGACCCTGGGGCGCCGATGAGCTCGATTTCGACTGGCAGCGGGCCGGCTGCGGCCGGCCTGAGATTCCGCGCGAACGCGACGATCTCCGCCAGGGCCGCTGGCTGCAGCACCGGCTCGGGCGGCGGCCTGACCACCCGCCCCGTCGTGCCCTGCGACCAGTCGGCGGACCCGGGCAGGCGAGCGGCGTCGGCGCGGCCGTCACTCGCCGCCCCGGATGCGGCAAGCTGCGCCGCCAGCAGTGCGTCGGCTCGCCAGCCCGTCGAGCACGCGAAGGCATCACCACCGGTCACGACCGGTTCGGCGAGCTGCCAGCGCACCAGCGCGGAGTCGGGGCCCGGCGGCTGGCCGGCCGGCCCGAACAGGGCGGACGCGAGCGCGGGCGTGGGGTCGGCGGCCTCGGCGCCGTCGAGCAGGTACCCGAACACGCGCCCGATCGCCGGGTCCAGTGCCGCGGCGGCCGTGAGCTTGAAGAGGTCCGTCTCGGCGGCGGACAGGCCGAGCGTGCCGGCGATGTGGTCGAGCCGCGGGTCCTCCCGGCGGCTGTCCAGCATGGCAAGCTGCGCTGACACCCGGGCCGCAAGCTCGTCGCCGGCGTAGAACGCCTGCTCCGATCCGGCTGTCCCGGCCGGTGACGCCAGCGCACGGTCGATCTCGCTGTGGCTGATCGCCAGCAGGTGCTCGTCGTCGTAGTGCCGGTGCGACCACAGATGGCGCAGCCAGAGCACCCGGCGCAGGGCGCGCAGCCGGACCTCGGCGAGCCAGCGCGGCTCGGTGCCGCCGCTGCCGCCGGAAAGTCCGGCCCGGCCGGCCTGCCGGGCTTCGCCTGCCGCCGGCCTCGGTACCGCCGGTGCCCTGGTCACAGCGTCACCCACAGCGCCGGGTCGGACTCGATTCCGTTCACCCGCACCCGCACCGGCGCGACCGTCCCGGCCGGGCCGGCGGGCGGGGAGAACGCGAAAGAGGTCCCGGACGGGTCGACGCTGAACTCGCCGGGCGCCGGGGCGGAACCGGTCGCCGCCAGCCCGGCCATGCCCACCAGCACCTCGGTGGCGCCCGGCAGGAAGCCTGCCCCGTGCACCGTGTACGGCGCCGATCCGGAAATGACCGGGCCGCCCGCCGGGTCGACGTAGGCGGCGATGCTGATCGGGGTCGAGCCGGTCCGCGTGGCGCCGGCCGGGCCGGCTGTGCCGCTGCCGGCCCGGAGCTGGTAGACCCCCGGTGCTGGGGACTGCGCCGGCGGCGATCCCGCCGCCGGCGGCAGCGTCAGCACGAACCTGGCCGCCGTCGAGTCGGCGGCCACCGCCCAGGCGGTCACGTCCGTCTCGGTGCCGCTGGCGCCCGGCAGCAGGTAGACGTGATCGGACACGCCCGTGACCCCGAGACCCGACCCGATGAGCCAGGCGGTCTGCCCCGCCGCCACCGTCGCGGGCGACTGCGAGAACGGAACCGGCGGGCCTGTCGGCGGCTGGTAGGAGCCATCCCGGAGCGTGCCGAGCACGGCGGGGGAAAGCTGGCCGGCCAGCGGCGCGGGAAACGCGCCCACGACGACCCGCTGCGGGTCCGGTGCAGGCGGCGGCATCGGCTCGGGGTCGATGAAGACCACCGCCGCCCGGTACACCAGGGACATCCGCAGCGGCACGGTCGTCGCCTGCCACAGGCGGCTCAGCTCGTCGTAGGACCGGCGCTCGACGGTGAGGCTCAGCTCCCAGGGAGCTGCGGCCCGGGGGTCGCTGCGCACGATCGGGTTGGCATGGAAGACGCGCAGCGCAGCGCTCATCGCCTCCTGCTCTTCGGCGTAGCTCGTCTCGGAATACGCGAACAGGAGATAGAACAGGTCGAGCGCCAGCGGCAGGAACTGGGCCGGCTGGCCCGTCGAGGTGCCGAGCATCTGCGGCTGCCAGAACAGCGCCTCCCGGGCATTGTCCGGCTCGACGTGGTAAAGGTACATGCTCAGCTGCGTGCCGGGCTGCTGGCGCGCCGCATCCGGCGCGAGGCCGGTGAAGCTGGGCGTGAACGCCGGTCCTGCGGGCATCCGGCCGGCCTCGGACCAGATCGGCGCCGTGGTCCACTGGCTTTTCACCAGGCCGATCAGCGAGTCGGTCACCGCGGACAGGTCGAGCGTCATCGAGTGCTCCTCAGCCCTGCGCGGTGCCGTACCAGCGGCGCAGCCCGTCCTGCAGCCGGCGTCCGCCCGCGTCCGCGGCCCGGGCGGACGGCCGCTCGATCGGGGACCGCGCCAGCGGCGGCGGGACCGCATGAGACGCGGGCGGAGCCGGCGCGAGGACGGTGACCTCGATGGTGCCGATCGATACGCGGGGTGGCCGGTCGGTGCCGGGCCGGGGCAGCCCGCCGGGCTCAGGGCCGGGCAGGCTGCCCGGATCTGGCCGGAGCAACGCCGTCGAAGCCAGCTGCTGATCAGTGCCCGGCATGGGCTCAGGCATCAGGGCCAGGGGCCGGTGATCCTGGCCGGCGCCGGTCCGGTGACCCGCGAGGGTTCCCAGGGCGGGCGGCGGCCCGTCAGCACCAGCGGATCGGCCTGGGCGCAATCCAGCCGCCGCCGGCGGCGGAGTGCCCGGCGGGTTCCCGGCGGCCGAGTGGCTCGGCCTGATCGGCAGGGCCAGGCGGGGCGGCTCGCCCGGCACCGGGCTAGACGCCGGCCCGGGCGCCGGTGCTTGCTCGGCAGCGGCCGCCTCCCGGCGCGGCGGCGGGTAAGCCTGCCGCTGGGCCGGCTGCGAGCCGTCCGCAGGACGGCTCGTATCGGCGGCCGGCGGGGGTTCGGTGCGGACAGCCGGCATGCCTGCCGCCGCTGCCTCCCGCCGCGGTATGCCCGGACTGCCCGGGACCTGAGCCGCGGCCGCGGCTGGCGCAGCCGAGCTGGGCGTGAGCGAGCCAGCCAGCGGCCTGCTGCGGGACGCGGGCCCGGATGCGGGTCGCGCTGCGAGGCCGGTGCCGTGCTCCGCGCCGGTGTCATCAGCGTCCGCCGCGGCGGGCGGCACGTCGTGTTCCCGGCGCGCCCCAGCGAGCGGCAGGCTGGACTGATGCCGCGGCGGCGCCGCCACGGCGGGCGGGGCCGGCCACGGCGGCCCGGCCGCGGCGCGCTCGGTGACGAACGGCAGGCGGGACGGCCGCAGGGCTGGCTGTCCGGCCGCCTGGCGGACCAGCCGGGTGAGATAGGGCACCGGGGCCTTCACCGGACGGCTCGTTCCGCGGCGATGATCGACGCGTAGCGACGGCGCCGCTCGCGTGGCAGGGCGAGGATCGCCTCTTCCGGCCAGCCGTATGCGGCGGCGAGCGCATGCGTCTCCAGGTAGATGCCGGAGAACGCGTTGCGCAGCTCAGCCAGCGTGTACGGCAGCGGGTCGAAGCGCAGCGTGACGTCGGTCCCGCAGGCCGGACAGCTGCCGCCGAGCAGATCGTCGAGGCTGGGCGCCAGCGCCGACAGTGCCCGGTCCAGCCGCCGGGCCAGCGCGGCCGGCAGCTCGGGAGCGTCCACGCACCGGCTGGAGAGCTCGTCGGCGGCGTGCTCTCCCGACACCGCCGCCAGCAGGTCGGCGACCGTCGGAAGCCGGAAGCGGACGGTTGCTCCGGCCAGAGTGAACCAGCCCGGGCCGGCCGCCTGTGTCACGCCGCGTGCTCGCCGCGGCCGATGGTGGCGGAGGTAGTCGCTGATGCTGAAGCTCACGTCGGCCCGCTCCCGGCAGCCGGGGTCCGGGCACAGGTAATCGGTGCGGATTATCGGGCCGAGCCAGCAGCCCCGGATCACGAGCGCCGCGGCGTGGAGATCGGTCGCCGGGAGGCTATCCCAGTCGACCGCGCGCCCGGTCACGGTGACCGCGACCCGGCGTGCCAGCCCGGCCACGGCGGGGACCGGCGCCAGGGAATTCTCGACTACGTAAAGCTCGTCGTCGCCAGTCGGCTCGCGCACGGCCAGCGCTAGGCCGCTGACGGGCAGCAAGGTCACTTCTCCGTCGGCTCGGCAAGCGTGAGATCCCGCTCCCAGCCCTCGTTTTCCATCTTGATGTGCTCGATCGCGATGGCGTTGCCGCCTGCATCGAGATCGGGCAGCGCCTGAAACTCCGAGACCCAGCAGCGGTGGACCAGGTAGCGCAGCACCGGCTGGGCCTCCTCGTTCAGCAGCACAATGCTGACTTCCTGGCGCAGGCTGGCCAGTGAGGAGCCAGGAGAGCCCTGGTCGAGAACCTGGGCATAGTTGGCCCAGGCGGCGAAATCGGCGTCCTGGGTGATCCCGCGCTCCAGGGTGATCGGCTCGTATTTGGTCCGGCCGAGGCCCTTGAGGATGATGGCGTTGCCGCCTTCCTTGTACTCGATTACCTCGGAGGAGCGCTTGATCGCGCTGACCTTGCTCACGGCCGCGACCGGCGTGGTGCTCTTGCCGAAGTAGACGAGGAACCGGTACGCCTTGTAGGGGTCGTAGCGGTTCAGGTTGGCCGGAAAAATCTTGCCCATGGCTGTCCCTAGCTCTGTGCCTGGCCGGCTAGCTGCGCGATCTGGACGACGACGAACTCCGCGGGCACCAGCGGGGCAAAGCCGACCAGGATGTTGACCCTGCCATTGTCGATATCGTCCTGGGTGGTCGTGGTCGAGTCGCACTGCACGAGGAAGGCCTGGCTCGGCGTGTCGCCGGCGAAGGCGCCCTGCCGGAACAGGCTGAGCATGAACGCCGTGACCTCCTGGGTGAGGGCGTTCCACAGCGGCGTGGCGTTTCCCTCGAATACCGCCCAGGTGAGGTTGGCGTACAGGGTCTGCTCGATGAACAGCGCCATGCGCCGGACCGCCACGTACTTCCACTGCTGGTACGCGGGGTTGGCGGCGGCTGCGGTGCGCGCGCCGAAAACCACGGTGCCGATACCGGGGAACTCTCTGAGGCAGTTGACGGCGTTCTGGTTCATAACTCCCTGCTGTGGATCGGTCATCACGCCGTTCGGATCGACGCCAGTGGTGCCGCTGAGAACCGTCTCGATCCCGGCCGGGGACTTCCAGACCCCTCGCGCGTCGTCCTCCTGGCCGTAAATGCCCGCAACGAATCCGCTCGGCGGCGCGGTCGACGCGGTGCCCGTCACCGGATCGGTAGTCGTCAGCCAGGGGTAGTAGACCGCGACGTTGGTGCTGACCGGCGGGCTCGGAGTCAGCACCGCGCCGGCTGCCAGGCTCTGGACAACGCTGTTGACATCCCAGCCGGAAGTCTGCGGTGACGGGGTGTCCATGATGTAGAACGCCCGCTTGCGCTCGCAGTAAGCAGCAGCCTCGGTCGTGACCGTCGCAGACGTGATCCCCGGGGTCGCGAGCAGGTTGAAGATGGGTACCTTGTCCAGTGGCTGGTTGTCCCCGAATACCGGGGTGAACGCATTCCCGCTCGGGTCGATGACCGTGTACCCGGGCTGCGGTGCCACGCCGGGCGCGACCACGTTCTGATAGCCGACCTGCACGGGCGCTGGCCCGGGATCCGGCAACTGGGCGGGAGCGCCCGTCACCGAGACCGTCACGAGGTTCGAGCTCAGCAGGGTCGGTGCCGCGACGGGGGAGGAAGTGGGATCGGCCTGCACCTGCGCGGTGGCCATCAGATTGGCGAGGGTCACTTTGCGGTACGTCTCGACCGTCGTCCCGTAGATGACGATGATGTCGACGGTCGCGGCAGTCGCCGGGCTGGTAGCGGACTGGGCTTGACCGGGCAGTGGGTTCACGAACTGCACCGACATCGGTATGCCCAGCGTCGTAGTCGGTCCGCTGCCCGTGCCTGCCGCGCCGCCCGTGCCTGCCCCGCCGCCCGTGCCTGCCCCGCTGCCCGTGCCTGCCGCGCCGGATCCTGTCTGGCCGCTCCCGGCCGCCTGCGGGGTGCCCGGTGCCGGAATGGTAATGCCGACCGGCTGTATCGCGGTAAACGTAATGGCCGGGTCACTGGCGGCGGCATTGGCCGGGAACACGGCGCTGGCCGCAGCGACCCCGGCGTTGCTGCCCGGAGCGGCCGCCGCCGTCCCCTGGTAGTAAGTCGTTGCCTGCAAGCTCACGACGTAACAGGTCGTTCCGCCGTTCAGGAAGAACTGGAAAACAGCCTGGCCCACGTAGTCCGGCTGCCACGGGCTGAAAAAGAATCCGCCGAAGTTCACCTGGTAGTCGGCGAAACTGAACAGCTGAACTGGCTTGCCGAATTCAGTCCCGGGAAAGAACGGGTTGGTATAGCCGACGAAAACAGCGGTAGACGTCGGCGCCGGCGTTATCGAATGGACGAGGCTGGGGAGCTCCTGGATGTAGACGCCGGGGTATGACGTGGTGACCGTCATGCTCTCCTCCTCGCGCACCTGCGCCGGTACCCCCGGCGCGATCAACGTAGAGACCAGGCCGTGACCGGGCTGTCACGGCAGCGTGAGCGCAGCGTCAAGACGGCGTGATGACCCAGGGGGCGCGTCGCCGATCCCGGCATCCGCGGTCGCACGCAGTCCGGCGAAGTGAGCATTGGCGGTCCACAATCGCGATCGGGCGGTGCTCGCCTCGCTTCGCGGGACAGCTGACTTTCGGCCCGGGGCTGATCACCGTCAGCGGCCTGTTTCCGGGCGTCGGCGGCTCTTTCACCATCACTTACACCGCGCCGGTGCCCGACAGCGCGGCTGGCTACCCGTTCACCGCGGCCGCGTCGGGATCAGGCAAGCTGCCGCCCGCAGAACTGGCCCAGTCCCCGGCGATCACCGTGACACCATGCGCTGACGGCACCGGCACGATGGTCGTGGCACCGGATACGGCGATGGCGGCGCAGACCACGCAACTCGCCTTCACATATACGGCGGCAGGCTGCGGCATCGAGCAGGGCGGCTTTCTCACGCTGACGGTGCCAGCGGGCTGGCCCACTCCGGTCACCGCGACCGGGGAACCCGGATCCACCACGGTCGCCGGCGCCGGGACGCCCGCGATATCGGGGATGAGGATCACTGTCGGATTCGGCAGCGCGCTCCCCGCAGGAAGCCCGATCACCATCACCTACCTGGCCCAGGCGCCCGCGGCGACCGGGTCCTACCAGTTCTCCGCCGCAGAAAAGTCCGCGCGGGCCGGCCAGCTGACGGCACTGGCCGCCTCCCCGTCCGTTGCCGATATCCCGGCCGCCGGCACCACCCCGTCCATCAGCAGCACGCCTGCAGGCGGTACCGGGAGCGTGATCGTCCATCCGGCCAGCGTGATAGCTGGCCGCGCCGCGACGCTGACGTTCAGCTACAGGGCCGCGCCGCACGTCGCGCTGCGCCCGGCGACCGAGGTGACGGTGGTGATTCCGGCCGACTTCGAGCGGCCCAGCCGGGCCGTCAGCGGGGCCGCCCTGACCACGGCACCGTCCGTGACGGTCATCGCGGCGGCCCGCGGGCGCGGGCTGCCGTCCGGTTCGCTCATCATTGCGGTCATCGGGCTGGCGGCCGCCGCCGGTGCTGCGATCTGGATCCGGGGCAGGCGGCGCAGGCTGAGCGGGGCGCCGGCGACGGCCGGAAGTCCGCGCCGTCGTCGCACCGGCACCTGCGCCGGCCGTCAGCGTTCACACCACCGGAATCGGCCGGACGCGCACCGTGCGCATCGAACGACATGCCGCCGCTCCGATCACGAAAGTCAGGAAAACCGGGTCGTGAATGCCGTTCCCACGCCGCCGCTCACGGCTCTGGCCCTGCTGGCCGGCCCGAGCCGGATTCGGGCGGGCGAAGCCGCCCAGAGCTTGCTGGCGGTGCAGATCGCCGACGGCCTGGCAGGCAGGCTGGGCGAGTTGCCTGACGTTACCCGGGCGGCGGCCGTGCGCGAGGTCGCCGCGGCGGCGGCCGACGTGCTGGACGTGACCCTGGCTGGAGTGATTATCTCCGGCTGGCGTGAGTACCACGACCTCACGTCCGCTGCCAGCCGCACGCTGGCCGCCCAGGGCAGTACCGAATTGGTTCAGCTGGCCGCGCACTGCGTCACCGCGACGCAGCGGCCCGCCATCTCCGTGCTCTTCGACGGCAAGCGGGTCGCCACCGTGCATCTGGACCTGGATCTGCAGTTCGACATCAGCGGGCTGGTGGCGGGCGTCAGCGGCGGTCGGCTTACCGCGGTGCACTCAGGCCGCTGCGACGTGACGGCCACGCTGATTATCGAGGACACCGAGGTGGCCACCAGGCACGCCGAGCTTGACCTGCCCGGACTGATCCACCTCAGCCCGGGGATCCGGCTGCTGGCTGACCGGGAATACCCGGTCAGCCAGAGCGCGCCGGCGGACCCCGGCGCCGGTCCCGCCCTGGCTGGCGGCACCGGCCCTGACCCCGACGGAGAACGCGGAGCCGGTACTGACCAGCCAGGAGCGCCCGCGGAGGCCGGGACGCAGCGTGCAGGCCGGGTGCGCGAAGACACCGTGCGCTTGCCGCGCGTCCCGCGCCCGCGCGAAAGCGGCGGCCAAGGCCCCGCCGCGCCGCCGGGGGACTAGCGCTGTGCAGCCCGCCGCGGTCTGCCGGCCGTCCCGCAGACATCGGCCGCGGATGGCGGTTGACACCCATTCCCCAGACATGGATCGTCACCGATGAACGGGGATACGGGCCGACGAGTGCCGAATGTCGCAAGCAACATCACTGGGCATGCTCTAAAGCCGGTTGATGCACCTATCTGCAGTTGGCCGCCGCGGGGCGCAGGGAGCAGGCGATCATGAACAACTCATCCCAGGCGGTAGCCGAACGTGACCTCAGGCTTACGCTCATCCGCGGCTTCGAGTTCCGGAGCGGCGATTCGGTCGTTCCGATGGTCTTCAGCGCCCAGCGGCTAGTCGCCTTCGTGGCCCTCCGGGACAGGGCGGTGCGGCGGCCGCATGCGAGCGGGACGCTCTGGACTGATGTGCCCGAGCGGCAGGCGAATTCCAGTCTGCGCTCGGCCCTGTGGCGCGCACCCGCGCCCGGCGGTCAGCAGCTGGTCGAGGCATCGGGGACGCACCTATGGCTGAATCCTGCGGTGCATGTCGACTTCCGCGACATCGTGTCGCGCGCCGAGATGGTTTTAGACCACGCCGACGGGCTCGAGCGGGCGGGCAATCTCCGTGATCAGCTGCGCCTGCTCGGGGACGATCTTCTGCCCGACTGGTACGACGACTGGGTTCTCGCCGACCGAGAGCGGTACCGCCAGCTGCGGCTGCGCACCCTGGAGACGATGTGCCATCGGCTGACGGATCTCGGGCAATACGCGCTGGCCCTGGAGGCCGGCCTGGCCGCGGTCGCCTGCGAGCCGCTGCGCGAGAGCGCCCAGCGGGAGGTCGTCCGCGTGCACCTGACGGAGGGCAATACCGTTGAAGCTGTCCGCCAGTACCGGAGCTATGCGCGGCTGCTCGACGATGAAATCGGCGTCCGGCCCTCACCCTCCATGGACAAGCTGATCGATGAAACCCATGATGGCCTGTCCCGTCGGCTCGGTGACGGCGGCGTGACAGCAAATGCGTAAGTCTTGGGCATGGCCGCTGCGAGCTTGCAGCGGGTTACCCAGGGATGATTGGGCAGTTCGCAACCGGTAGCAACGTTGTCCTGCACAGTTATCCAGCTCATCAGACAGGCTTCAGTACACCCCGGCCGAATTCGCTGCGTTCTGCCAGGCCACTGA
>JBKQSL010000280.1:0-13780 GCA_052143655.1 Streptosporangiaceae bacterium
GCCGGTCAGCAGCGCCGCGAGCAGGGTGACCGCGAGAAACATGCCCCTCCGCTTACCCGCTCGGCCGCGGCTAACCTCAGCGCCGGCTGTCGATTGGCGCAGCGCTGGCTGAGAACCAGAAGTGCACTGATCAGCCGGGCCTCGGTGCTCACCCAGAAAGGCCGGATGAGCTGCCGCTAGCAGGGTAGCCAGCCCCAAGGTACCTCGTGGGCCCGCTGACGGGGACCGGGCCGGGACAGCTCGCCAGCGGCCTCAATGTCATCGTCTTCGCTGCGTTCCAACCCGGTAACTCGAAGATCTCCCGCGGCACCGCCGACGCGATCGCTGACTGTAACGCCTCCACGGCTCTGCGCGAAAGCAGGCTGGGCGTCGTCGTCGGCACCGGACGGCTCCGCAGCGGGCTGGGCCAGTCCTGTTCCGGCGCCCTTGTCCCATTCCAGGGTCGGCCCGATCGCGGCCCGTGAGCGAGGGAAGTGAGCCGGAAATGCTTGCCTTCATCAGGCGGCCGGTAACAGAGCCCGGAGGACGGCACCGGGTGCGCCCGGCCGGCCCGGGCCCGGTGTTCCGGATCGGGAGCGCGACCTGCGTCGCCCTGTGCGCGGCGGCCATGGTGGCGCCGACCGCGTGGGCCGGCCCGGCAGCCGGGCTGGCCCACGCGGCGCCATCATCGGCCCGGTCCCGCCTGCTGCGCCCGGCCCGTTCGTCCCGCCCGGCCGACGCCGCGAGGCCCGCCGGGTCCCCGTACACGGTCAGCACGATGGCCGATGCCGGCGCCGGGTCGCTGCGCGCGGCCATCCAGCAGGCCGATTCTTCCGGGAGCCCCTCGGTCATCAACTTCTCGATCAGCGGGACCATCACGCTGTCCTCGGCGCTGCCCGCCGTCACCGCGGACGTCTCCATCGACGGAACGACGGCGCCGGGCAACTCGGCCGGCGCTGCGCCGGTCGTCGCGATCAACTGCCGCGGTCACGCTGGCCTGCTGTTCGCGGTCGGCTCGCGGGGATCTGAGCTGCTCGGAGTCGCAGTGGACAACGCCAGCGGCAACGGCGTGACGCTCAGCGCGGGCGACATCACGCTCAACTCCGACTACATCGGCCTCACGCCGAACGGGCAGGCGGCGGGCAACCGCGGCGACGGGGTGTTCCTGTCCGCCGGGTCCTCCGGTGATCACGTCGGGCTGAACTCCTCCGGCGACCCGGGCACCGTGGCCAACGTCATCTCCGGCAACGGCGGCAGTGGCGTGGTCCTGTCCGGCTCCTCGAACGACGTCGTGGCCGCGAACCGGATCGGCACCAGCCCGGCCGGCACCTCGGCCCGGGGCAACGGCGGCAGCGGAATCATGATCACCGGCCGGGCCGACAGCAACGAGATCGGCGGCACCGACTACACCGACCCGAAGACCGGGCAGGCCAACAACCCGACCGGCAGCAAGGGCACGGTGACGCCGGTCTTCATCGTTCCGGCGCTGGGCAACCTCATTTCCGGCAATAACGGCAATGGCGTGCTGATCAAGAACGGGCCGCGCGGCACGATGCTGAACGGCAACTTCATCGGCACCACCGCCTCCGGCGACGCGGCACTCGGCAACGGCGGGAACGGGGTGCTGATCGACCACGCCAGCCGCAACTCGCTGACCGGCTGCAAGTTCGTCAACAACCCGTTCGTCTACTACAACGTGATCAGCGCCAACCGGCAGAACGGGGTGCGGATCACCGACTCCGGCAACGTCGTCGTGCAGGGCAACTTCTTCGGCATCGCCGCGAACAACACCACCTTGCTCGGCAACCGCCGCGACGGCATCCTGGTCGACGGGAACTCAAAGAACACCCAGGTCGGCGGGGTGATCCCGCTGGGCAACGTGTCCGCGGGCAATGGCGCCAACGGCATCGAGGTCACCGGCCGGGTGCACGGGTTCATCACGTTCAACACCTTCGGCGGGCTGCTGGCCTTCAAGGGCGCCGCGCCGAACGGCCGCGACGGCCTGCTGATCACCTCCACCGGAGGTGACAACCTGGTCCGCACCAACGTGTTCTCCGGCAACCGGGGCAACGGCATCGAGCTGGCCGGCCGCGCGACCGGCGTCACCGTCGACCCCGACATCGCCGGGCTGACCACCAACGGCAAGACCGCGCTGCCCAATCACGGCGACGGGCTGCTGATCGACGGGCGGGCGCACGGCAACGTGATCGGCGGCACGCTGCGCTCGGTGATCCCGCAGGACACCTTCTCCGGCAACTACGGTTACGGGATCGCGATCGCCGGCCACGCGCACGGCAACCGGGTGTTCACCAGCTTCGTCGGCACCAAGATCCTTGGCGCCGAGCGGCAGCCGAACCATCGCGGCGGGGTCTGGATCGGCGGCCGGGCGTACCGGAACACGCTCGGCGACCGCGGGCGCCTGCCGGCCAACATCATCAGCGGCAACATCGGCAACGGCGTGACCCTCGGCCCGGGCACCACCGGGAACTCCGTGATCCGGAACTACATCGGCCTGGGCCGGCTCGGCCGCTCCCTGCCGAACACCGGCCGCGCGGTGCGCAACCGCGGTCACCGGAACACGATCCGCGGCAACCGCGCCCAGCCCAGGAGGTAAGCGCTGGAGGTGAGACTGGCCGCGCCTTCCGCGGGCGGGCACCGGGCGTGCGCCGGCGTTACCCGGGGTAAGTCCTGTGATCATGGTGACGCGGAACGACCCTGGTGAACCCGGTGATCGGGCCAGCGCGACGGCGGCGCTGCCCGGCCGGATCGCTCCCATGCTCGCGGTCGCCGGGGAACTTCCGCTCACCGACGCGGGCTGGGCCTACGAGGTCAAGTGGGACGGCGTGCGCGCAATCGTCTACGCCGAGCACGGCCGGGTCCGTGCCCTCAGCCGGGGCGACCGCGACCTGGCCGCTGCCTTCCCCGAGCTGGCCGAGGCGGCCGCGCTGCTCGGCCGCCACAGCGCGATCCTCGACGGCGAGGTCATCGCGCTCGGTCCCGGCGGGCTGCCCAGCTTCGGCCTGCTCCAGCAGCGCATGCACCTGACCGGCGCCAGCAGGGTGGCCAGCCGGGCCCAGGAGATCCCGGCCGGCTACGTCGTGTTCGACCTGCTGCACCTGGACGGCGAGTCGCTGCTGCCGCTGCCCTACGACGAACGGCGGGCCAGGCTGGAGTCGCTGGGCCTGGCGGGCCGGTCGGTGGTGACCGGCGATTCGCACCGTGAGGTGTCCGGCCGCGAACTGGCCGAGGGACTGCGCCGGGCTGGCTTCGAGGGGGTCGTCGCCAAGCGCCGGGAGTCGCCGTACCGGCCCGGCCGCCGCAGCGGCGGATGGCGCAAGGTGAAGAACTTCATCACCCAGGAAATCGTGCTCGGCGGCTGGACCGCGGGGGAGGGCCAGCGGGCCGGATCACTCGGCGCGCTGCTCATGGGCATCCCGGATGAGCTCGGCCTGCGCTACGCGGGGAAGGTGGGCACCGGGTTCAGCGCCGCGGCCCGGGCCGACCTGCTGCGCCGGCTGGCCTCGCTGGCCAGCGCGGTCAGCCCGTTCGCCGACCCGCTGGAGCGCGCCGAGGTGGCCGCGGCGCACTGGGTGCGGCCAGTGCTGGTCGGCGAGGTGCGCTACGGCACGCGGACCGCGGACGGCCGGCTGCGGCACGCGGCCTGGCGCGGGCTGCGGTTCGACAAGGACCCCGCCGACGTCCGGGACGAGGGCCTGCGGGACGAGGGCCTGCGGGACGAGGGGCCCGGGACGAGGGGCCCGGCTGGGACGTGACCCGGACCCGGCCGCCGGGTGCCTGACGCCTCGGTTAACGCGGAGAGTTTTCAGCGAATAGACCGGAAAAGTCTCCACGATCATGCAAGCCAGCGGCACTACACGCGCCCGGCTGACCGGCTGAGGTAAACTGATTCTCGTTTTCAATAAGAGCTGGATGGCGGCGGTTGCCGCGGCCGTCCCGGCGGCCCGGTCCAGGGCCGTCGCAGCATGCCAGCCCCGACGACGGGAACGTGCCTCATGCCTCAGCGCGCGCTGACGTCCGCCCTTGCTGCGGTCCGGCGCGCGCGCGCCGGCCGCGCGGCACGGGCCGGGCTGGCGGCACGGGCCGGGCTGGCGGCACTGGCCGGGCTGGCGGCACTGGCCGCGGCCGGCTGCTCGGTCGGCCCGGGCTCTGTTGTCACGGCCGCCAGCGGCCGGATCCTCGCGGTGGGCGCGGAGAACCAGTACGCCAGCGTGATCTCGCAGATCGGCGGGAGATACGTGACCGTCGTGGCGGTGCTGAGCAACCCCAACACCGACCCGCATTCGTTCGAGGCCAGCGCGAGCGTCAGCGAGACGATCGGCGCGGCCCGGCTCGTGGTGCAGAACGGCCTGGGCTACGACTCGTTCATGAACACGATCGAAGCCGCCGCGCCGAGTTCGGGCAGAAAAGTCATTGACGTGCAGAAACTCCTGCGCCTGCCGGACAGCACGGCCAACCCGCACCTGTGGTACGCGCCGGTCACGATGCCCGCCGTCGCGGCTGCGGTGGCCGCCGACCTGGCTGCGCTGAAGCCTGCCCACGCGGCCTACTTCCGGGCGAACCTGGTCCGGTTCCGTACCTCGCTGCGGCCGTGGCTGCGCGCGCTGGCCGCGTTCCGGGCCCGGTACCGCGGCGTCCCCGTCGCGGTCACCGAGCCGGTCGGCGACTACCTGCTGGCTGCGGCGGGCACCGACATCCGCACCCCGTTCGGCCTGCAGGCCGACATCATGAACGGCGTCGACCTGCCCGCCCAGTACGTGACGCTGGAAGAGAACCTGCTCAGTGCGCACAAGGTCCGGGTGTTCCTCTACAACCAGCAGGTCGTCAGCTCGGTTACCGAGGCGTTCCTGGCCGCGGCGCGGCAGGCCGGGGTGCCCGTAGTCGGCGTCTACGAGACGATGCCGGCCGGATTCACCTACCAGTCCTGGATGCTGGCCGAGACCCGGGCGCTGCGCCGGGCGGTGGCCAGCCGGATCTCCACTGTGAGGCTGTGATGATCGAGCCGGCAGCTGCGACGGCGGCAGGCACCATGACCGGAGCCGACGCCGAGGTCCTGGCCGTCGACGGCGTCTGCGTGCGGATGGGCGGCCGGGAAGTGCTGCACGACGTGTCCGCCGCGATCCGCCGCGGCGAGTTCGTCGGCCTGATCGGGTCCAACGGCGCGGGCAAGACCACGCTGCTGCGCGTCATCCTGGGCCTGCAGGAACCCGTCAGCGGCCAGGTCCGGGTCGGAACTGGCGGCCCGCGGGCGGCCGGTCGCCGGCCCGGGGCCGGCCGGCGGTCCGGCGCCGGGCGGATCGGCTACGTGCCGCAGAAGATCCTGCTGGACCCCGACCTCCCGGTGCGTGCCCGGGACCTGGTGGGCCTCGGCCTGGACGGGCACCGGCTCGGCGTGCCGCTGCCGTCGCGCCGCCGCCGCGCGCTGGTCGACGAGATGCTGCGCGCAGTCGACGCCTACCGGTTCGCCGACGACCGGGTCGGCAACCTGTCCGGCGGCGAGCAGCAGCGGGTGCTCATCGCGCACGCGCTGATCAGCTCACCCGACCTGCTGCTGCTGGACGAGCCGCTGGCCAACCTGGACATCCGCAGCGAGGCCGAGATCATCGACCTGCTGGCCAGGATCGCCCGCGAGCAGCACATCGCGGTGCTGATGTCCGCCCACGACATGAACCCGCTGCTGCCGGTGATGGACCGGCTCATCTACCTGGCGGGCGGCCGGGCCGCCAGCGGCCCGATCGCCGAGGTCGTCCGGCCCGACGTGCTGTCCGCGCTGTACGGCCAGCACGTCGATGTCATCACCGTGCACGACCGGATCCTGGTCGTGGCCGGGCGCGGCAACGGCCACACCGGGATCAGCGCCGCCGGGCCGAGCGGGCATGACCTGGACGAGGATGGCCTGCACGGGGACGGCCCGCGCGGGGACGGCCCGCGCGGGGACGGCCTGCGCGGGGACGGCCTGCGCGGGGACGGCCTGCACGGGGACGACCAGTACGGGGACGGCCGGGCGGGTCGGCCGTGAGTGGCGTGCTGGGGGCGGTCTTCGCGCCCGGGTTCTTCACCAGCGGGCCCGTGCACCTGGCCCTGGCGGTCGGCGGCCTGGCCGCGGTCGTCTCCGGCGTCGTCGGCACGTTCGCCGTGCTGCGCGGCCAGTCCTACGCCGGGCACGCGCTCGCCGACCTCAGCGTGACCGGGGGATCGGCGTCGTTCCTGCTCGGGATCAGCCCGCTGTGGGGATTCGCCGGCACCGGCGTGATCGCGGCCGCCGTGATGGACATGATCGGCATCCGGCGGCCGCGCGGCCGCGACCTCGCCACCGGCATCGTGCGCGGCGCCGGCCTCGGCCTCGCGGCCCTCTTCCTGTACTGGGATACGACATCGGCTACCGGCTCGGGAGCCACGATCACGGTCCTTTTCGGCTCCATGTTCACCATCAGCGAGTCGGTGATCCCCGTCGTGCTGGCGCTGAGCGCAGTCACCCTGCTGATCATCGGGCTGAGCTACCGCCAGCTGCTGCTCAGCTCGGTCAGCCCGGAGCTGGCCTTCGCCCGCGGCGCGCGGGTCCGGCTGGTCGGCCTGGCGTGCCTGATCGCCATCGCGCTGGCCGTGGCGCTGTCGGCGCTGTCCATCGGCACGATCCTGTCCACCGCCCTGCTGGTCGGCCCGGCCGCCGCCGCGCTGCGGCTGACCAGCCGGCCCGGGATCGCGATGTGCTGGGCCGCGGGCCTCGGCCTGGCTGCCACCTGGCTGGGCGTGCTGCTGTCCTACGACAGCTTCACCTGGCCGCCGCAGCACACCGGCTGGCCGGTCAGCTTCTTCGTCGTCGTCCTGGTATTCGTGTTCTACCTGCTGGTGCAGGCGTGGAGCCAGCTGGCCGCACGGCGGCTGCGGCCGGCCGCAGCCGCGCGGCCGGCCGCGCCGGCCTCGCTCACGCCGACCGCACCGGGAACGCGGGCCTAGCCGTGTTCGCGCCGTTCCTGCTGAACGCCTGGATCGTCGCCACGATCGTGGCGGTGGTGGCCGGGGTCGTCGGGTTCTTCGTGGTGCTGCGCGGTGCCGCGTTCGTCGCCGACGCAGTGCCGCAGGGCGCGTTCGCCGGAGCGGCCGGGGCCAGCCTCATCGGCGTGTCCACGCTCGCCGGGCTCGGCGTGTTCGCGCTCGCCGGGGCGCTGTTGATCGGCTGGCTGAGCAGGCGCGGGCGGGGCGACGTGGCGACCGCGCTCACGCTGGTGATGCTGCTCGGCCTCGGCGCGCTGTTCCTCAGCTTCACCACCGAGTACGCGCCGGAGATCTTCTCCCTGCTGTTCGGCGAGGTGCTCGGGGTCAGTGCGGGCGAGGTGCTGCCGATCGCGATCGGCGGCGTGGTCTGCGTGCTGGTCATCGGCGCGGTCTTCCGGCCGCTGATGCTGAACTCGCTGATGCCCGAGCTCGGCGAGGCGCGCGGAGTGCGCGGCGGCCGGATGGACCTGGTGTTCCTGGTCATCGTCGCGCTGGCCACCAGCATGACGCTGCCGGTCGTCGGCGCGCTGCTGATCTTCAGCCTGATGACCGGGCCGCCGGCGGCGGCCCGGTCGCTGACCGCCAGCCCGCTGCGCGCGCTGGCCGGGTCGGTGCTCATCGCGGTCGTGGTGGTGTGGACGTCGATCGCCGCGTCGCTGGTCACCAACTGGCCTGTCGGGTTCTTCGTCGGCGTGCTCGGTGCCCTGTGCTACGCGGCCGGGCGGGCCTGGACCAGCCTGCGCGACCGCCGCGGTGCGCGGCGCGCCCCGGCGCTGGCGTAGCCGAACCGCATCAGGTCGTAATCTGCATACGGCGCCGGCGGATCAGGCGGCCGGCCGGGTCCGGAGGCAGGAGCGCAGATGGGGTTGTTCGACCGTGCCGATCGCCGCGCGAAGCGCCTGGCCGCCGGGCCCACCCTGGTGCTGCCGGCTGACGACGCGGACGCGGTGGCGCAGGCGCTGCTGGCCTACGACCCGGGCGTGCGGGCCCGCGGCGACCAGTTCGACTTCGGCAACGGCGTCCGGCTGCACGGCCCGGTGCTGCTGACCCCGGAACTGGCCGCCCAGGCCGGCCTGGCGGACAGCGCAGAGCCGCCAGCCGCGCAGCCGACGGGTGCGCAGCCGCCAGGTGCGGAGCCGCCGGCGGCCTACTACGCGGAGATCGCCGACGCTGGCCGCGGACCGCGGCCGGACTCGGCCAAGCTCAGGGACGCCGAGCGGCTGGTCCGCGGCCTGGCCGCCCGGCTGGGCGGCACCGTGCACAGCCAGGAGCCGATCGACCTGGACATGTCGGTCTCGGTGTACTGCGCGGCACCCGTTCCGCCCGACCAGGTGATCAGCGTCCTGCAGCCGTTCACCGACGACCGGCTGTTCGTCGACGACTATCCGCAGGCGCCGGGCTCCTACTTCCTGGTGTCGGAGGAAGAGCCCCGGTTCATCACCGTCTACTGGCCGCCGCGGTTCGCCCGGTCGCCGCTGCAGCCGGCCCCGCCGGCCCTCGGTGACCTGGCTGACCGCGAGCCGTGCCGGTGGGAGCTGCGGACCAAGCACCCGGCCGCTGCCGCGAGCCCGCAGATCCGGCGGACGCTCGCCGAGGCGGCGCTCGCGCTGAGCGCCAGCGTCGCCGGTGTGGTCATCGACCCGTACGGGTTCCCGGTCAGCACGCCGGAGGATCTGCTGGCTGGCTGAGCGGCTTGGCGGCAGCCGGGACAGGCGCCGGTACCCGGCGCCGGCGGCGGCTCAGTCGCCAGGCCAGGGCGCTGCCGAGCAGGACAGCCACCGTGATCGCCGTGGTGTGCCCGACCGGGGCGACGTGCAGGCTGGAGAGCCCGCTGAAGATATGCCCGCCGAAGGTCAGGATGGCCAGGTCAGCCACTGCGGCGATACGGGCAGCCCAGGATCCGCACAGCACCGCGACCGCGATGGCCGATACGACGACATAGGACGGGCCGACGTCGGTCAGGTGGTCATAGCTGCCCGGCAGCAGGCCGTGCGTCACCCGGTAGTCGACGATGCCCTCGCTGACCAGCGTCCCGATCACGTGCCCGGCGACCAGGACCAGCGCGGTGCGCGCGTTGCCCAGGGCCCGGTTCGCGCCGAACAGGGCCAGCGCGATCAGCACCGGCCAGTAGAGCAGCGCCGCCCAGTCGTTCGCCTGCGCCGGGATGAAGGCAGAGACCACCAGGCAGCCGAGCGGGTCATGGTCCAGGTTGGCCACGCTGGTGCTGGCCCAGCCGGTCACCGCGGACTGGTCCGCGCCGGACAGCAGGTAGCAGGTCACCTCGGCGACGACGAAGGCGGTCAGGTAGCTGATGGCGACCGCATACCGGGCCAGCAGCGACCGTGCTCGGCTCACGGGATCATCGGCCTAGCTCGCGGGCGGCCAGGGTGATCAGCGCGGGGCGCCCGGCCGCGAGGGCCTTGCGGTCCGCCTCGGTGGCCCGGCCCTGGTAGCTGGCCAGCGCCGCGAGGATCGCCGGGTGGTGCTCGGCGCGCAGGTGCTCCAGAGCCCAGGCGGCCGAGCCGAACTTGGACTGCACGACGTCATCGAGTGCCACGCTGTGAATTATGCGGCATGCGTTCAGCACGGCGTACGCGTCGCTGTGGTCGCGGGCGGCGAAATCCAGCTCGTGGTTCAGCGCCGTGCGCAGTTCCGCGACGTCGGGAGGCCGCACGATCTGGGCCGGATCGGGCCCGTGCAGGATCACGCACCGGCCCGCTAGCCAGTGCGCCCGGTGCAGCGGCCAGGCGAAATCCCGCAGTTCCGGGCGGAGCAGATGACCGGGCGGAGCGGCTCGGCGGGCGTCGGCCAGCAGGATGAACCAGCCGTCCAGGTCACGGCCGTAGTGCGGATGGCACCGGGCCATCTCGGCCGCATGCTCGGTCAGCGCGGCCCGCTGCGCGGCGCTCGGGCAGCACGTCAGGATCACGTGGTAATCCAGGTCGACCGCGGGCTCGCCATCGCTCGCCGCGAACGTCTCGGGAAACACCACGGCGCCGTACAGGTACAGCGCGCACAGATCCGCGCCGAACGCGGCTGCCAGGCCAGCATGCAACGCCCGCGCCGCGGTGCCCGCTGACTCGGGCAGCGACCCCAGCGGCCGGGCTGGGACCGAGTACTGCATCTTGCCAGTGTGGCAGGCAGGCGGCAGTGCGCAAGCGCCCGCCTGGACCTCCTGGCTAGCCCGCGTTGCGGAAATCTGCCGTGGTCCAGATCCGCTCGCGCAGGTACTGCTGGACCCGGCGGATGTAGCCGTTGGCCGCAGCGGTGTGCCAGCGCCCGGCGTACCAGCGGCCGACGCAGCCCCAGGCGTCGCCGGAGTGGTACTGGCTGCCCCGCGGCACCGTGTTCAGCCAGGTCTCGTAGCCGTCGTAGCAGGATCGCCAGATCATGTAGGCGGTATCGGCGTTCATCGCCGTCGACCGGCCGATGCCCGGCCAGCTGCCCCGCTCGTAGGGGTAGCGGTTCTGCAGGATGCCGTAGCTCTGCGGGCACTGGCCGGGCTTGCCGTCGGCGCCGGGCTTATGCCCGGGCGGGCAGGCGCTGGCGACGGTGCCCCAGTCGCCGAGCGTGGTCTGCCGCCACCAGCTCTCCACGGCGGCCTGGGCGAAGACGATGTTCTGGTTGATGCCCCACTTGCAGGCCGCCCAGCGCAGGATCTGCCGGGTGGTACCCGTGAAGTAGCCGTTGACCCGGCGGACCAGCTTCCTGGCCGCGGCGGTGTCGCCGGACAGGAAGCTGGCGGGCAGCCGCTGGCCGGTGGTGTGGTTGTACCGGCGGTTACCGGGCCTGACCTCCCCGCCGCGCGGCGACGCATGCACCCAGCGGGTGCACTGCGCCCCGGACGGGAGCTTCGCGCCGGGCCGCAGGGTGCGGAAATGCAGCGGCGCGGACATCAGGCCGGAGTCCGCGAGCGCCGACAGCCCGGCTGGCGCGGCCGCGGGTGCCGCCGTGGTGCGCCCTGCGGTGACCGCGGCGGCGGTCTCGGTCGTCACGGCGGCACTGGCGCTGACCGCGCTAGCCGCGCCGGTCGCGGTGATGGCCAGCAGGACGGCGATGCGGGCGGCCCGCCGGGCGTGCGGCGGCCGGTACCGGCCTGGTCCAGAAGTCATGTCCGGAAGATGTACTCCCGACGCCGGTACGGGTCAATCGGAACGGAAGAAAATGGTTAATAGACGCCATTTACGCGTTCCGCCATCGGGTGCCGGGCAGTCTGGGCTGGCCGGCGCGATCGCCGGAACAGTCTCCCGGCTAACAGCCGGGAGACTCAGGTCACTGCGTGCCGCGCTTGACATTACTCGAAATCTTGTTCGATAGTGGTACTCATGGGGGCTGGAGTATCGCAATTGACTCGTGAGGTTGCGCTGGTCCGGGCCCGGGCCGCGGTGCCGGGGGAGGGGGTGCTGCCGGTCCTGCCCGCCCTGCGTGACCTGCTGCCGGACGGCGGGCTGCGCCGCGGTTCGGTGGTGGCGGCGGGCGGCTGGGGCCTGCTCTGCCCGGCGCTGGTCGCCGCCGCGTCGGCCGACGGCGCCTGGTGTGCGGTCGCCGGGCTGCCGCAGTTCGGGGTCCGGGCGGCCGCCGACGCCGGGGTGGATCCGGACCGACTGCTGCTGGTCGCCGCTCCGGGGCCCGGCTGGGCCCAGGTGGTGGCCTCGCTGCTGGACGGCTGCGAGATCGTCCTGCTGCGCCCGCCGGAACGGCCGGCGGCCGGGCTGCGGCGGCGGATCGAGGCTGCCGCCCGGCGGCACGGCGGGATCCTGGTGGTTGCCGGGGACTGGGATGGCGCAGCCGCCCGGCTGCGGGTGACACGGCGGGAGTGGGCGGGGATCGGTTCCGGGCACGGACGGCTGCGCGCCCGCCGGGCGCAGGTGGTCGCGGACGGGCGCGGTGCGTGGTCCCGGCCGCGGTCGCGGTGGCTCTGGCTGCCCGGCCCGGATGGCAGCGTGACCACCGCAGACACCGGGGCCGGCGAGACCGGCGGCGACGAGACCGGCGGGGCTGGCGGGCCCTGGGACCGCAGAACCGGCGCAGTCGGCGAGGTCGGCGGGGCCAGTGACACCGGCGCGGCCGTCGGCTGGCCGTGACGGGCAGCCGGGAATGAGCACGGCCGACGGTGCGGCCTGGCGGGTGGACGGCGCGGCCCGGCGCGTCCTGGTGGTGCACTGCCCGGACTGGGCTCCGGGCGTGACCAGCCCCGACCCGGCCGTCCCGCCGTCCCGCCGCCGACCGCCACCGCCGCTGGGAGCAGCCGAATTCGCGCAGGTCGTGGGCCTGGTAGAGGAGCTCTGCCCGCAGGTTGAAGTAGTGCGGCCCGGCATCTGCGCCATCGCCGCCCGGGGACCGGCCCGGTACTTCGGCGGCGAGGCCGCGCTCGCGGGCAAGATCGGCGAAGCGCTGGGCCGCCGGGGCATCGCCTGCTGGACGGGGATCGCTGACGGGTTGTTCGCCGCGCTGCTGGCCGCCGGGGCCGTGCGTTCGGGCGCCCGGCTGTCCGGAGCCGCGCTGGCCGCCGCCGGCTGGTCGGCGGCCGGGCCTGGCGGCCTGCGGAGCGATCCCGGCCGGACCGGCCTGGCGGGAAGCGGGCGGCCGGCAGGGACGATCGTTCCGCCCGGGCAGACGGCGGCGTTCCTTGCCGCGTTCCCGGTCTCGGTGCTGGAGGTCCCCGAACTCGACCACCTGCTGCCCCGGCTCGGCCTGACCACGCTGGGGGAGTTCGCCGCGCTTCCGGCCGCCGAGGCGGCCAGCCGGTTCGGCGCGCAGGGTGCCCTCGCCCACCGCGCCGCCCGCGGACTGGATCCCCGGCCGCTGGACCTGCGGCCGCCCGCGGCCGACCTGACGGCCGAGCGCGAGTTCGACCCGCCGGCCGGGCAGTCCGAGCCGGTCGTGTTCGCGGCCAAGGCGCTCGCCGACCAGCTGCACGCCGCCCTCGCCGCGCGCGGCCTGGCCTGCGTGCGCATCGCGGTCCAGGCGATCTGCGCGGACGGGCAGGAAATAACCCGGCTGTGGCGGCACGACGGGCTGCTCTCCGCGCTCGCCGTGGCGCAGCGGGTCCGCTGGCAGCTCGATGGCTGGCGCCCCGGTCAGGCCGCCCCGGAGGAAGAGCGGGCGGACCCGGACCGGGCGGCCGCGCTGACCGGCGGGGTCACCTTGTTGCGGCTGATCCCTGACCAGGTGGTCCGCGATCACGGCCGGCAGCTCGGGCTGTGGGGCGAGGCGGTGGTCAGCGACCGGGTGGCGCGTGCTGCCGTGCGGGTGCAGGCGATGCTCGGGCACGACGCAGTGACCCGGCCGGTGCTGTCCGGCGGCCGCAGTCCGGCCGACCAGGCGCTGCTGGTCCCCTTCGGCGACGCGCAGCCGCCGCCGCGTCCCCCGGACCGGCCCTGGCCGGGGCAGCTCCCCGCGCCGGCGCCCGCGGTGACCTGCCCGGCGCCGCTGCCCGCCGCGGTGACCGACGAGGGCGGAAGGCTCGTGGGGGTCAGCGCGCGGGCGGAGGTATCCGCGCCGCCAGCCCGGCTCTCGGTGGCCGGCGGGCCGCCGGTGGCGATCACTTCCTGGGCTGGCCCATGGCCGGTTACCGAACGGTGGTGGGATCCGTCCCTGGCCCGCAGGCGAGCCCGGTTCCAGCTCGTCACCGAGGACGGCGGGGCCTGGCTGGCCGTCCTGCAGGATGGCCAGTGGCTGATCGAGGCGGGCTACGACTGACCGGGCGGGCCTGATGCGCGGGCCGTCGCGGGTGCGGCCGCGCGGTCGGCGGTGACCCCGGATCCGTCAGGGTCATCCGGAACCG
>JBKQSL010000281.1:0-6174 GCA_052143655.1 Streptosporangiaceae bacterium
CCACCCCGGCCGCGCCGAACAGCGTGCAGGCTGTCGCAGCAAGGACAATTTTCCGAGCGCTCATCTGGACCTCCTGAGGCCAGGGGCCGTGCGGGACGGACCGGAGACGAGGACCCTCGAATGGCGCCCGGGCAGGCGCCGCCCCAGGCTTTCTGAACTGCCGGGGCCGGAGCAGTATTACTGCTAACGGCTCCCGCCCTCGCACCGCATTTCCTGACAGGCAATGGTCCGCAGAAAACCTGGATACCTGACAGCACACGGGCCAGTTCAAAGGGAGCCTGTAGTGTAACGGCCCTGCTGTGATCCTGGTCTGCTGCGTCGTCCTCGCAAGCGCGAGATCCCTGGTGAGCGGCAGCCGGGTCCATGCCCGGCGCGGTCGCGTCCAAGATCCGGTGTAAATAAGACGACGGGCGTAGGTTCCCCTTCAAGAGCTACCAACTCATCGAAGGCACGGACCTACACCCGTGCCTGTTCCGAGCCGGTGCTGGCCGCCTGGGGCATCACCACCGACGGCAAGCCCGCCGGCGGGCTGGAGGCGGTGTGCAGGGAGCACCCGCTGCGCGAGCGCACGTGGGAGCTGCTGATCCTCGCCTTGTACCGGGCCGGACGGAAGGCTGAGTCTTTAAGCGGTCGAAACTGCCGACCAGTTAGGCAGGTAACCAGGCCCGTCCGCGGTTATGGTTCGGTGGTGAGGCCGACCAGGTCGGCGCTGATCTGCCAGAGCCGCGCTGCGGCGGCGGTGTCGTAGGCAGCCTTGTTCGAGGTTTTCGGCTTGCATTTGGCGAAATACCGGCCGGTGACGCTCTTGGCCTCGGGGGCGGATGCCAGGTAGATGGGGGTGACCGCGCCGCGGGCCGGTGTCTTCATGAACGGTCGCAGCAACGGGATCATCACCTTCGCCAGCGGCGAAGGATCCTCGGCGGAAAACGCCGTGCGCACCAGGCCGGGATGCAGCACGGTGGCGGTGACGCCGGTGCCTTCCAGGCGGCGGGCGAGCTCGTAGGTGAACACGACGTTGGCGAGCTTGGACTGGCTGTAGGCCCGCGACCCGGAGTAGCTGCGCTGGCCTTGCAGGTCGCCGAAGTCGAGTTTGCCCATGGCCTGGGCGTTGGAGGAGACGGTGACAATCCGGGCGGGGGCGCTGGCCTTAAGCCGCCCGAGGAGCAGGTCCGTGAGCAGAAACGCGGCGAGGTGGTTGACGGCGAGGGTGTGCTCAAGCCCGTCGGCGGTGACATGCCTGGTGGCCCAGAACCCGCCCACGTTGTTCACCAGCACATCCAGCCGCGGGTATGCGGTCAAGACCGCGGCGGCGAGGCTGCGTACCTCCGCCTGGGAGGACATGTCGGCGGCGAAGGCGTCCACGGCAGGGCTGCCGGCCTGGTGGGCGATCTGGGCGGCGGCGGCCTGAGTACGGGCATTGTCCCGGCCGGTGATGCCGACGCGGGCGCCGAGCGCGGCCAGGCCGGCGGCGGTGGCCCTGCCGATACCGCCGGTACCGCCGGTGACCAGTACGGTCTGGCCAGCCATAGGGCCGGGCGAGTGCTCAGTCATCGCTTTCCTCATCCGAAGGGTATCGGGCGGTGGGTGGCGGTTCGGTTGCGCGGGCAGGGGCTCACGGCGGCTCATCCGGTATGGGCAACCGTGATGACGAGCTTTCCGCGGGCGCGTCCGGCTCGCAGGTCGCGCATGGCGTCGGGGGCCTGGTGCAGCGGATAGGTGTTGCCGATGACCGGGGTGATCTGGCCGGCTTCGATGAGCTGGGCGAGATGCTCAAGGTCAGCCTGGCGCTGCCTGGACAGCAGCGAGGTGAGCCGCTGGTGCACGAACGGTGACAGTGCCACGGCCCGCACCTGGCGGCCCATCCCGGCCCAGCGGCCGGCGTCTTCGCCGCCGGCGATGACGAGCGTTCCGGCCGGCGTCAGTGCCCGGCGCAGCCGCGGTAGCGGCGTGTTTCCGGCGAGGTCGAGGATGAGGTCATAGCGCTGGGTGCCATCCGCGAAGTCGTTTTTGGCATAGTCGATGACGTGGTCGGCGCCGATCGAGGCGACCAGGCCGGTCTTCGCCGCGCTGCATACGCCGGTGACTTCCGCTCCGAGGGCCTTGGCGATCTGGACGGCGAAGGTGCCGACCCCGCCCGAGGCGCCGATGATCAGTACGTGCTGGCCTTGCTGGAGGTGACCGGCGTCGCGCAGGCCCTGCAGCGCGGTGAGCCCGGAGACCGCGACGGCTGCGGCCTGCTCGAAGGACAGGTTCGCGGGCTTGGAGACGAGCTTGTCCTGGCGGGCTGGCGAGTACTCGGCGAAAGAGCCTTTGCTGATGCCGAAGACCTGGTCACCGGCCTGGAACCTGGTCACGGCTGCGCCGGTGGTAACGACCGTGCCGGCAACGTCAAGGCCGGGAACGGGGCTCTTGGGGGTGCGCAGGCCGGATACCAGGCGGATCAGGTATGGCTGGCCGGTCATCAGGTGCCAGGTGCCCCGGTCGAGGCCGGCGGCCTGGACTCGGATCAGGACCTCGTCGTCTCCGATTACCGGCTTGTCGATCTCTGCGCGGCGTAGTACGTCGGCGGAGCCGTATCCGGCCTGCACGATCGCCTGCATCGTCTGCCGCGGCGGCGCTGGCGGCGCGGCCCCGCTGCCATCCCCGGCATGCGTCTCAGACTGCGCGGGCGGGCCTGTCGGTGTATTCATGGTCGTCCCTTTCGGTCGATATCGGGTGAAGGGCGGTGGCTTCTGCGCCCTGGCTATCTCGGGCCGCCAGCTGGAGCGGCGGATAGGTGTCGGTGAGCAGCTCGACGTAACGTCGGGGCGCGGCGCGTAGTGGTAGACGCCCAGTAGGGAGGTGCGGCAGTTCCCGCGAAGACCTGATGCTGATGCTCGGCTGGTGCTGCCATAGGCCACCTCGGCTTGGCTGCTTGCACGGTACGGCCGGGACGCGGGCGAGACAATGGCCGGGCAGCAGCACGGCACGCTTTTGTAACCGCCAGTAGCGGGTCCTGACAGGTCACCGGCCCGCCCTGGGCTGGGGAATGGCCCGAAGTCGCCGAGCACCCGGGGAGCGCTGGGGGAAGAGTTAGAAGCATGGGGGCGGTCCCTTCGTGTGAGCTGCCACCGTGACCAGGGCCTGTGGTGCCGCGCCGGGGTTTCCCTATGCGGCCTTGACGTCCCGGTGCCGGGCACTATCCGTGCGAACGGGCCCGGGGCGCGGCCCGGCTTCCAGCGGAAAAGCCCCGGACGATCAACAGGAGCGGGAACAAGAGCTCGAACAGGCCACCGGGGGCGAGGAACACGATTCCGGCGGGGGATACGCGCCAGCCGATATCGGCGATCCCGAGCAGATCGCAGACGACCCCGGCCAGGAGCAACGCGTAGCCGGCGATGCCCAGCACGGACAGGCTCCGCGGCACGAGCCTCGACGTCAGCAAGACCGGCGTCAGGACGAGCCCGGCCACGGCGGAGAGCGCGTAGGCGGGCAGCGCGTAGTCGTGCCACTGACTGCGGCTTGCCAGGAAGTACGCGCACGCCGCCACGACCGCGAGGCCCTCCGCCACTCTCAGGACGAAGTAGACCTGCGAGCGCACCGGTGCGCAGGGCGCCAAGACCGGGCGCATCGCCAGGCCGACCGCAGCGTCCGCCAGGCCGCTGAGGCCGATCAGCAGCACGCCGGTGATGAGGGTGCCGGCGGGCTTGGCCGCGCTGGAGAAGTATGAATGGATCAGCGTGTTACCTATGAAGAAGGTGACCGTGAATGAGAGGAACAGCACGCCGGGCCGGGGTCGATGCCCAGCTCGCTGACCAGACGATCACGGATTTCGGTATAGGCGCGCAACGCCTCGGCCTGCCGCCCGGCCCGGTACAAGGCGAGGATCAACAGCTCCCACAGGCCCTCCCGCAGCGGGTGCTCCCGGCACCGGGCCTCTAGTTCGCCGGCGAGCTCACCGTGGCGCCCCAGTCCCAGGTCGGCCCCGGCCCGGGCCTCGATCGCCACCAGGGTCAGCTCGCCCAGATGCGCCCGTTCGGTATCAAAAAAGCCCGCATAACTGAACTCAGCCAGCGGCTCGCCGCGCCGCAGGCCAAGCGCCTCGCCCAGGGCGGCCGACGCCGGCGCCATCTCGCCGTCGGCGGCCAGCCGTCGTCCTTTCGCCACCAGCTGCTCGAAGCGGACGACATCGACCTCATCGGGACCGACCGCAAGGGCATAGCCGGCTTCGGTGGTGACGATCGCCGCCGCCCCGAAGGTGCGGCGCAACTGGCCGATCTGCGCCTGCAGGGCGTTGGCCGGGTTCGCCGCCTGCCCGTCACCCCACAGGGCATCGATCAGGCGGTCGGCACTGACCGGCTGCCCCCGCTGCAGCGCCAGCAGGGCCAGCAGAGCCCGCTGCCTGGTGCCCCGGACTGGCACCGCCACGCCCTCCTGCACCGCTTCGAGCTGGCCGAAAAGCCGCACCTCCACGGACCCACCGTACGGCCATTCGCCCGCCAGCGCCCGGGCAGCTTCGCGGGTCCAGCACACAGGCCAGCCCGCCGCCCCCAGCCTCGTTAACTGCGTGCCCCTCCTAGTCCGGCTCGATAGCCGCCGCAGGAAGACCGCAAAGGGCCGCATGTTAGTGAAGCAGCCCCCGCCAAGCTTGAGCGTGCCGAATACATGCCCAGATTGTCACTGGCAACATCGTCCGCGCAGGTCAGACGAGTTCCCGGACGGGTCTTGAAAGCCGCCGCCATGTGAAGTTGAACGGCGTGGGATCCGAACGCACCTTTACATCACGAGCCCAGCGCTCGACAATTCGAAGGTTTGTTCGCATACTGGCAAGGCACGGCGGGAGCCCGCGCCGCGATGCTGGGGACGTGGTGCGGGCATCTTGCCGGCAGCTGGAAGCTGCGCCATCCAGGCCCAGACCATCCGTCTCAGCCGCTGAACTCAGCGATACAAGCGCGGGCGGCCGCAGGCTCAACACCTGCGATTGGCGCGAGAGCCTCAGCGACCGCCGGCAGGTCACCCGGCGTGGCCAGCAACAGCCTGCTGGCTGAGCAGTTCACGGAGCTGCTCCTTCTCGCGGAGGTCGGCGAGCTGCCCGGAGATGACCGCGGCGGTATGCTGATCCGCAGGCTTGGCGAACTGGGCGTAGAACCGCAGGGTCGTCGAGCCTTCCGAGTGACCGAGCCGCCCAGCGACCGTCCGCAGGTCCACGCCATTCGACAGCAACTGGGTCGCCGAGTAATGCCGCAGCTCCTTCAGCGAGCTAGTGATCCCCACCTGGTCTGCGTACCGCTCGTACCGGCGGGTCATCGTGTCCGGGTTCCACGGCTGCGCGCCGAGCGGATCGGGCGAGAACACAAACGCGCTGCGCGGCACTTCGGCACCCGCCTCGGCTGCGGCGGCGCTGGCCAGCGGATTCCGGACTGAGCGGGCCACCTCGTGACTAGCAAGCAGCCGGACATCGTGTTCTTCTGGGACAACCTCGGCTGGGGCGAGCCCGGCTGCTACGGCGCTGACGAAAGGCCACGCCGGCCTGATCGCCGTCTACGCAAATCGCTGGTTGACGCCGTCGCATCGGGACCGAAACCGCTGAACCCGACAGGCAAGATCCCGACCGGCCAGCAGTGTCAGGAGCAGAAGCCGATGACGGGTGTACCGCCTGAGAGCCTGGTCACCGAACGAGTCCGCAGCCTGGAGGTGCGCTGGATCTTCCCAGGCCAGCTGGAGGCCGCGGTGGCCCGATGGTTCGGGCGGTTCCCGGCCGGGACGGAGTCACGCGAGGACACCTACCTGCTATATCCGAAGTTGCCCGGGCTGTCGGTGAAGATCCGCGGGGACGGGGCACTGGAGGTGAAAGCCTACCGTGGCAGCCCGGGAATCCTGGAGGTGGCGGGCCGCGCCCGCGGGCACATGGAGTCCTGGCAGAAGTGGTCCTTTCCCTTCAGCCCGCTCCGCCCCGGCAGCGGCGACCCGCCCGGCTGGATGCCGGTCCGCAAGAGGCGGCGCATCAGCCGCTTCTCACTGGCTAGCGGGCCGGTCGTGGCGCACGGCCCGGGGGTGGGCCAGGAGCCGCAGTGTGAGGTGGAACTTACTGAGGTCCACACGAGCGGCCAGGACTGGTGGACCCTGGGATTCGAGGCGACCGGCCCCGCCAGCCTGCTGCGCAGCGAACTCGAGACCACCGCCGCGCTCGTGTTC
>JBKQSL010000282.1:0-31073 GCA_052143655.1 Streptosporangiaceae bacterium
CAGCGGGCCGGGGCCGCGGCGCACACAGCGCGGGCGGCCGTGCACGGCCCGGCGGCCGCGCGGCCCGGCGGCGGCGCGGCCTGGTGCTGCTGGCGGCGAGCGTCGTGCTGGTGGTCGCGGTAGCAGCAGCCGCGTACTTTGCTTTCGGCAGCGGCGGCCCAGCCCGGCACCGGGCAGCCGCGGGCCCCCGCACCTCGCCGACGGCCAGCACGTCGGCGACGCCCCCGAGCCCGTCGCCGAGCATCACCCTCGGCCGGTGGCAGCACATCGCCGCGCGCAGCATCGACCCGGTTCCGCTGACGCTGGCCGAACTGTTCCCGGTCACGTTCACCGCCGAGGGCACGAGCTTCGCCCGGACCGTCAGCCGCAAGGGCACCAGCTGCCCGGCTGCGATCGTCGGCAGCCGGCTGCAGCGAGCGGTCCGCCAGGCCCGCTGCGACCAGGTGCTGCGCGCCAGCTACCTGTCGACGGGCCGGAAGCTGATGGGCACGATCGGCGTGCTGAACCTGGTCAATTCCACCCGGGCCGCGCAGGCCGGCCGGGCCGTCGGCCCGTCGCAGTTCATCGCCCAGCTGCCCGGGAAGACGGGCCTGACCAAGAAGCTCACGAGCGGCACCGGCATCGAGGAAGCCGCGGTGAAGGGCCACTACCTGATCCTTGTGTGGGGCGAGTTCACCGACCTGCACGGGCCGCACAGCCGTTACCAGCGCGGCCTGCTGGAGGCGTTCCTCAGCTCGCTGATCGACAAGACCGCGAACGTGAGCCTGACCAACCGCATGGTCAACGGCACGCCGTCCGCCTCCGCCTCCGCCTCCGCGTCCGCCTCGCCCAGGACCTGAGCGCCGCGGCGCCCGTCACCCGCCGGGCCGGCGCGCGGGCCCGGGTGGGCGTGGCCGTGCCGAGACCCGGCGCGGGCGGTGGCGACGGGCGGCCCCTGGCGGTGGCTGCGGTCAGGGCGCGGCGCGGGCCGTGGCGGTCGCCGGGGCCCGGCGCGAGCGGCGGGTCGCGGCCGCCCGCGCGGACAGGTGAGCGTCCGGCGGGTAGCGGACCTCCTCCAGGCACAGCCCGTGCGGCGGGGCGACGCGCACCGCCGGATCGCGGACGCGCGCGGCCAGCAGCCGGCCCGGCCAGCCCGGGTCGGCCCGGCCGTCGCCGACGGCCAGCATCGCCCCGACCAGGGACCGCACCATGTTGTGGCAGAACGCGTCGGCCGTCACGGTAGCGACCGCGACCCCGGGCTCGGGCCGCGACCACTGCACAGCCAGCACCGCCCGGACCGTGCTCGCGCCCGCGCGGCGGCGGCAGAACGCGGCGAAGTCGTGCTCGCCCAGCAGCGCCTGAGCCGCCTCGTTCATCGCGTCGGTGTCCAGGGCGCGCGGGTGCCACAGCGTGTCGTGCCGGCGCAGCGGGTCAGCGGCGGCCCGGTCATCGCACACCCGGTAGGAGTACCGGCGCCAGAGGGCGGAGAACCGGGCGTCGAATCCGTCCGGGGCGACGGTGATCGCCCGGACCCGCACGTCACCGGGCAGCACCCGGTCCAGGCGGCGCAGCGCCGAGGAACTGGCAGCAGCCCAGGCTGGAGCCGGGACGTCGGCGTGCGCGACCTGGCCGCGGGCATGCACGCCGGCGTCGGTGCGCCCGGCCACGGTCAGCTCCGGCACCGCGGTCAGCTCCGGCACCGCGGGCAGCCCCGGCCCGGGCAGGCGCAGAACGCGGCTCAGCGCCTCCTGGAGGACCTGCTGTACCGTGCGCAGCCCCGGCTGAGCCGCCCAGCCGTGAAAGGCCGAGCCGTCGTAGCTCAGATCCAGCCGCAGCCGGGTCAGGTCGGGTGCTCCGGCAGCAGGCTCGCCCCCGCTCAGCCGCCCGCCGGGCGGCTCCGGCTGCCCGGCATCACCGGCGGGCTGATCGGCCGCAGGCGTGCCGCTCAGCGCCGTCGGCAGGCCGCCGGGTGCGGGCCCGGATGCAGCGCCGCCGGACGCAGCACGCCCAGGTGCAGGGCCCCCGGATGCAGGGCCCCCGGGGCCAGAACCGCCGGCGGCAGAACCGCCGGGGCCAGAACCGCCGGGGCCAGCGTCCCCGGATGCGGGGGCTGCGGGCATGCTGGGCCTGGCTGGCTGGGGCCGGGCATGGCTGATCACGGAGTGCTCCCTGCGGCTGTCCGCAGCGGGCACTCCGTGATCATGGAACGGCTAGGCCGTCGGCTCGTCCTCGGCCTGGGCGTCCTCAGCCTCGGCCTCCGGTGCCTCGGCAGCGGCCGATGCCGGCTCCGCCTCGGTGGCCGCGTCCGTGAAATCCGCCTCTGTGCCGGTGACTTCGGCGTCTGCCGCCTCGGTTCCGGCGGCAGACGTCACGTCGGCCTCCGTGGCCGCGGCGGTCTCAGCGTCCGCAGCGGGCGCGGCCTGGCCGGTGCCGCGCCCGGCCCGGCCGCCGGCCGGAGCCGTCGCGATCTGGCCGCGGCGGGGCCGGCGACGGCGCGGCTTGGCCTCGGCGTCCTCGCGGACCAGCTCGATGACCGCGAGCGCGGCGTTGTCGCCCTTGCGCGGCCCGATCTTGGTGATCCGGGTGTAACCGCCGTCCCGGGTGGCGAAGCTCGGCCCGATGTCGGCAAAGAGCGTATGCACCACGCTCTTGTCGGTCACCACGCCGAGGACCTGGCGCCGGGCGTGCAGGTCACCGCGCTTAGCGAAGGTGATCAGCCGCTCGGCCACCGGCCGCAGCCGGCGCGCACGGGACTCGGTCGTGGTGATCTTGCCGTGCTCGAACAGCGCCGTGGCAAGGTTCGCCAGCATGTGCCGCTGATGAGCCGAGCTGCCGCCCATGCGGCGACCCTTGGTGGGCGTGGGCATCGAAAGCTTCTCCTCGGTTTACTGCCTGACGGGCCTGCTGGCCCCTCAGTACTCCTCGGTCTCGACGTAACCGTCGTCGTCGTCGTCGGCGCCATAGCTGTCGGCCGCGGTTCCGGGGTCGAATCCGGGCGGCGAGTCCTTCAGCGCCAGGCCCATGTCGATCAGCTTCTGCTTGACCTCCTCGATCGACTTGGCGCCGAAGTTGCGGATGTCCAGCAGGTCCTGCTCGCTGCGGGCGACCAGCTCGCCGACGCTGTGAATGCCCTCGCGCTTGAGGCAGTTGTAGGAGCGGACCGTGAGGTTCAGCTCCTCGATCGGCAGCGCCAGGTCGGCGGCGAGCGCGGCATCGGTCGGCGACGGGCCGATGTCGATGCCCTCGGCGTCCACGTTCAGTTCCCTGGCCAGGCCGAACAGCTCAACCAGGGTCTTGCCTGCGCTGGCGACCGCATCCCGCGGCCGCATGCACGGCTTGGTCTCCACGTCCAGGATCAGCCGGTCGAAGTCGGTACGCTGCTCGACTCGGGTGGCCTCGACCTTGTAGGTCACCCGCAGCACCGGCGAGTAGATCGAGTCGATCGGGACCCGGCCGATCTCCTGGCCGACCTGCTTGTTCTGCGCGGCGGACACGTAGCCGCGGCCGCGCTCGACCGTCAGCTCCATCTCCAGCTTGCCCTTGGCGTTCAGCGTGGCGATGTGCAGGTCGGGGTTGTGCACTTCCATGCCCGCCGGCGGCGCGATGTCGGCCGCGGTGACCACGCCGGGGCCCTGCTTGCGCAGGTACATGTGCACCGGCTCGTCGTGCTCGGAGGAGACCACCAGTTCCTTGAGGTTCAGGATGATGTCGGTCACGTCCTCGGTGACCCCGGGCACGGTGGAGAACTCGTGCAGCACGCCCTCGATCCGGATGCTGGTGACGGCCGCACCAGGGATGGAGGACAGCAGCGTGCGGCGCAGCGAGTTGCCGATCGTGTATCCGAAGCCCGGCTCCAGCGGCTCGAGAACGAACCGGGACCGGAACTCGTCGACCTGCTCCTCAGTGAGGCTCGGGCGCTGGGCGATGAGCATGGGTACTCCCTTTCCGCGCTGCCCGCTATATGACAGTCGCGACTAGCTGGCGGCGGCTGCCGCCAGGTGCCCCGGGCCGCGCCGTCGGCGGGCCCGGGCCTGCTGCTACTTCGAGTAATACTCGACGATGAGCTGCTCAGAGACCAGGGTGTCGATCTGCGCCCGGACCGGCAGCGAGTGCACCAGGATCCGCATCCGGTCGGGAATGACCTCCAGCCAGGCCGGGACCTGACGCTCGCCGGCCTCGGCGCGCGCGACCATGAACGGGGTCAGCTCGCGGGACTTCTGCGCCACCTCGACGATATCGCTCTCGCTGACCCGGTAGGAGGGGATGTCCACCTTGCGGCCGTTGACCAGGACGTGGCCGTGCCGGACCAGCTGCCGGGCCATGTCGCGGCTCTTGGCGAAGCCAGCCCGGTACAGCACGTTGTCCAGCCGGCTCTCCAGGATCTGGAGCAGCGCCTCGCCGGTCTTGCCGCGCTTGCGGGCGGCTTCCTCGTAGTAGTTGTGGAACTGCTTCTCGAGGATGCCGTAGACCCGGCGGGCCTTCTGCTTCTCCCGCACCTGCAGCAGGTACTCGCTCTCCCGCGGCCGGTTGCGGCCGTGCTCACCCGGCGGGTAGGGCCGGATCTCGATCGGGCACTTCGGCGATTCGCACTTTGCGCCCTTGAGGAACAGCTTGGTCTTCTCGCGGCGGCACCGCTTGCAGTCAGGACCGGTGTATCGAGCCATCTCGTGCTTACTCCTCAGACCCGGCGCCGCTTCGGCGGGCGGCAGCCATTGTGCGGAACCGGGGTGACGTCCTGGATGGAACCGACCTCAAGGCCGGTCGCCTGCAGGGACCTGATGGCGGTCTCGCGACCAGAGCCGGGGCCCTTGACGAAGACGTCCACCTTGCGCATGCCGTGCTCCATCGCGCGGCGGGCGGCCGCCTCGGCGGCCAGCTGCGCGGCGAACGGCGTGGACTTGCGCGAGCCCTTGAACCCGACCTGGCCCGACGAGGCCCAGGAGATGACGCTGCCGGCCGGGTCGGTGATCGACACGATGGTGTTGTTGAACGTGCTCTTGATATGCGCGTGCCCGTGCGCGACGTTCTTGCGTTCCTTCCGGCGCACCTTCTTGGTGCCGGTACGGCTCTTCGGGGGCATTGTGCTCCTCAGCTGGAGGTGATCGGTCCGGCTGGCGCGACGGCCCGGCTCGGCGGCCGACCGTCGCGCGGCGGACTACTTCTTGCCGACCTTCTTCTTGCCGGCCACGGTCTTCTTCTTGCCCTTGCGGGTCCGGGCGTTGGTCTGGGTGCGCTGACCGTGCACGGGCAGCCCGCGACGGTGCCGGATGCCCTGGTAGCAGCCGATCTCGACCTTGCGCCGGATGTCAGCCTGGACTTCCCGGCGCAGGTCGCCCTCGACTCGGTAGTTGCCCTCGATCCAGTCCCGCAGGCGCACGAGGTCATCGTCGCCGAGCTGGTGCACGCGAGAATCTCCGCTGACGCCGGTAGCCTGCAGCGTCTCAAGCGCGCGGGTGCGGCCGATTCCGTAGATGTAGGTGAGAGCGACTTCCAGCCGCTTCTCATTCGGTAGGTCGACTCCGACCAGTCGTGCCATCCGGGCAGTTCTCCTTCGCTTCATGAGGTCCTGCGCGCCGCCTCCGCGTCCCTGCCCGGACACGGCCCCGGCCTCCTCCGGGGGCTATCCGCCGCCGGCGAGGCCGACGGCGGACTGCGGTACGCGTCTTGCCGTTCTGTGCTGCTTAGGGCTCAGCTCAGCCCTGCCGCTGCTTGTGCCGCGGGTCAGAGCAGATGACCATGACCCGGCCATGCCTGCGAATGACCCGGCACTTGCTGCAGATCCGCTTCACACTCGGCTTGACCTTCATCGATGGTTCTCCTCAGGCGCTCGGGGCCGCTGCGCGGCCCGTGCACCGCCTGCTCGTTACTTGTACCGGTAGACAATCCGCCCGCGACTGAGGTCGTAGGGGCTCAGCTCTACGACGACCCTGTCGTCGGGGAGGATACGAATGTAGTGCATCCGCATCTTCCCGCTGATGTGGGCCAGGACCTTGTGCCCGTTGTCCAGCTCCACCCGGAAGAAGGCATTGGGCAGCGATTCCACTACCGTGCCCTCGATCTCAATGGCGCCGTCTTTCTTGGGCATATCCTCCGCGCTTCGCTGTTATCGGCCAGCCGGTCATGTCGTGCTAGCTGGTGCTGGTGGTTAAGGTTTCTCGTGGCGACCCGGCCCGCAGCCCGGCCATCACTGGCCGTGCCGCAGCAGATCACCTGCGGTCAACGGGTGGCTTCCCCCGCGGATGCAACTCGTGCTCGCGCACGCATTCCGATCCGGGGCGGCCCGCTGGAAAACTGCCAATCACGTCCCTGCACTGGCGTGACTCGCGGCAGTTTATGGGCCGCAGACGAGTGTACTTCACGGCAGCGCTCAACGCGAACCGGAACCGGACTCCCGGATCCAGGACAGCTGCCATCCTAACGCCGCACCGGGTGCGGCTATTCCCGGGCAGCGGGCTCAGCCGGGCGAAGGCCCGCCGATCTGGTCCTGATCCCCCGGCAGGTCCCGGCGCGGCCCGCGGTCGTGACGGCGGTCATGCGGCCCGTGGCCGCGACCGCGGTCATGCGGCCCGCTGCCGCTGATCCAGCGGCCGAGCAGCACGGCGCCCCAGACTCCCGCCGGGATGGCGAACCATGGCGTGCCCGCGCCGGCCACGGCCCAGATCACGACGAGGATCACAGTGACCGTCAGCCAGGAGCCCCAGGCGGCGCGCCAGGCCGGGGAGCGCATGCCGCGCTCGGCCACCGGCCCGGCCCCGGTGGCCGGCAGCGCGCCGGTGGGGCGGCGGCGCTGCAGGCCGGCGTCCGGTAGCCGGTACAGGTCGATCGCGGGCAGGTCAGACAGCAGCTCGTCCAGCTCGCTGAGCGTCTTGGCCTCGTAGACGCGATCCAGCCGCTCGTTGAACTCCGCCGGGTCCAGCCGGCCGGCGGCGTGGTGCTCGCGCAGCAGCGAGGCGGTCCGGTCCCGGTCGTCGTCAGACGCCCGGATCCTGGGATCTGCCGCCATCGGCCCTCCTCATCCCCGCCGCGAGCGCCCGGACGGCACCGATGCGGACGGGCCGCCCGGTGCCGCGCCCGGCCGCGTGTCCCCGGCTGCCGCCGGCCTGGCTGTCCAGCCGCCCTGGGGCCCGGCATCCGGGCCGGCGCCCTGCCGCGGGCCAGCCGCCGCGGCCGCGCCGGAGCGCAGCCGCGCGAGACCCTCGGCGCCGCCGTCTGGCGCGGTCAGCACCCAGGGGCCGTCCGCGGTGATCGCTACCGTGTGCTCGAAGTGCGCCGCCAGGCTGCCATCGGCGGTCAGCACGGTCCAGTCGTCATCGGCCAGCCGGGTCCGCGGCCGGCCCAGCACCAGCATCGGCTCGACGGCGAGGGCCATTCCCTCGGCCAGCCGCGGACCCCGGCCGGGCCTGCCGTAGTTAGGCACCGGCGGATCCATGTGCATGGCGGTGCCGATTCCGTGCCCGGTGTACTCTGCCACGATCCCGTACTGGCCGCTGGCCTCGGCGCTGGCCTGCACCGCCGCCGAGATATCGGTCAGCCGGCCGCCCGGCACGGCGCGGGCCAGGCCTGCCCACAGCGCCCGCTCGCAGGCGTCGAGCAGCGCGGCTGCCTCCGCAGGGACCTCGCCGACCGCGATGGTGACCGCCGCGTCGCCGTGCCAGCCGCCGACGATCGCGCCGCAGTCGATCGACAGCAGGTCCCCGGCTGCGATGGTGACCGCAGGGCTGGGGATGCCGTGCACGATCTCGTCGTTGACCGAGGTGCAGATCGTCGCGGGGTATCCGTGATAGCCGAGGAACGACGGGGTGGCGCCGGCGCCGCGGATCTGCTGCTCGGCGAGCGCATCGAGTTCGGCAGTGCTGATGCCCGGCTCGGCGGCGGCGGCCACGGCCCGCAGCGTGCCCGCCACAACCAGCCCGGCCTCGCGCATGATCGCAAGCTGGCCGGGAGTCTTGATCTCGATCGGCGGTTCCGGCCGCACTCTCATCCGCGCCTCCCGTGCGCCCTACGTCACTTCCACCGTACCTGTCCGCACTGGCGCTCCCGCGTCCCGAGCAAGGCTGCCAGGGGCGTCAGCGCCGCCGGTGACCGCGGCTGCGGGCGGGGCGAGCCGCCCCGGCGCGCGCCGGGCCCGCCGGCAGCCGGGCGGGTCAGCTGATGAAGCGGCGCAGCGCCGACAGCGACCGGTCGGTGATCTCGTCCACCGGCCCGGTGGCGTCGATTCCCAGCAGGATCCCCTCGTCGGCGTAGAACGAGATCAGCGGCGCGGTCTGCTGCTGATAGACGTCGAGCCGGTGCCGGATGGTCTCCTCCCGGTCGTCGTCGCGCTGGAACAGGTCGCCGCCGCACTCATCGCATGTCTCCGGCCGCGACGGCGGGTCGAACAGCACGTGCCAGATGTGCCCGCAGCGGCGGCAGGTGCGCCGGCCCGACAGCCGCCGTACTACCTCGTCGTCGTCGACGACTAGTTCCAGCACGATGTCCAGCCGGGTGCCGGTGTCCGCGAGCATCTTCTTCAGCGTCTCGGCCTGCGGGACGTTGCGGGGAAAGCCATCGAGCAGGAAGCCGGCCTGCGCGTCGTCCTCCTGCAGGCGGCTGTCGACCATCGCGATCGTGACCTCGTCCGGCACCAGGTCGCCGCGGTCCATGAACGCCTTGGCCCGGCGGCCCAGATCCGTTCCGTGAGTCACGTTGTACCGGAAGATATCCCCGGTCGAGATCTTCGGGACGGCCAGGTGGGAGGCGATGAACTGGGCCTGGGTCCCCTTGCCCGCACCGGGGGGCCCGACGAGGACGATTCGCACTACCGCAGGAAGCCCTCGTAGTGGCGCTGCTGGAGTTGGCTCTCGATCTGCTTCACCGTGTCCAATCCCACTCCTACCGCGATCATGATGCTCGTCCCGCCGAGCGGGAACTGCGACGAGGCTCCGACCAGCCCGATCGCGACCATGGGGATCAGGGCTACCACGCCCAGGTACAGCGAGCCTGGTGCGGTGAGCCTGCTCAGCACGTAGCTCAGGTAGCCGGCCGTCGGCGCGCCCGGCCTGATGCCGGGGATGAAGCCGCCGTATTTCTTCATGTTGTCGGCCACCTCAGTAGGGTTGAAGGTGATCGACACGTAGAAGTAGGTGAAGAAGATGATCAGCACGAAGAACGTGATCATGTAATACGGGTCGTCCTGTACGGCCAGGTGCTGCTGCACCCAGGCCGACCAGCCGCTGGTGGCCGTGGACTTGCCGAACATCTGCGCGGCCAGGTACGGGATGTACAGCAGCGACGACGCGAAGATGACCGGGATGACACCGGCCTGGTTGACCTTCAGCGGGATGTAGGTCGAGGTGCCGCCGTACATCTTGCGGCCGACCATCCGCTTGGCGTACTGCACCGGGATCCGGCGCTGCGCCTGTTCCATGAACGCCACGAACGCGATGACCGCCACGCCGACGATCAGCACGAGCGTGAAGACGAACGTGCCCTTGCCCAGGTAGATCCGCTCCAGCTCGCCGGGGATGACCGCGATCACCTGAGTGAAGATCATCAGGGACATGCCGTTGCCGACGCCCCGGTCGGTGATCAGCTCGCCCAGCCACATGATCACCGCGGTGCCGGCGGTCATGCAGATGACCATGGTGCCGATCGTGAACACCGAGTCGTTCGGGATCAGCGGCTTGGAGCAGTTGCCGAGCAGGGTGCCGTTACGGGCGAGGGCGACGATCCCGGTGGACTGCAGGATCGCCAGCCCGACCGTGAGGTAGCGGGTGTACTGGGTGATCTTGGCCTGGCCGGACTGGCCCTCCTGGCGCAGCGTCTCCAGCCGGGGGATCACCACGGCGAGCAGCTGCAGGATGATGCTCGCGGTGATGTAGGGCATGATGCCGAGCGCGAACACGGTCAGCTTGAGCAGCGCGCCGCCGCTGAACAGGTTGACCAGCTGCAGTACGCCGCCGCTGCTGTTAGAGGCGACACCGAGGCAGTAGCTGACGTTCTTCTGCGACACCCCGGGCGTCGGCAGCGTCGAGCCGAGCCGGAACACCGCGATGATGAAAAGCGTAAACAGCAGCTTCTTGCGCAGGTCGGGCGTCCGGAACGCCCGGATGAACGCGGTCAGCATGCGCCGTCCTCAGATCGTTGGGTCAACGTCAGCGGCTGCCTGCGGCCCGGGCAGGACCGGCCGCGGGCGCACGACGTGCTCCCGCAGTCTAACGTGCCGGGGCAGGTCCGACAGCCCGCTGCGACGGCGCCGGCCCGGCTGCGCGCGCCTCAGGCCGGGCCGGGAACGGCCTGGCCTGAGGCGTGCAGGCGGCGCGGCGGCCACGTCACAGCTCGGTGGTGCTACCGCCGGCCGCAGTGATCTTCTCCGCCGCCGAGGCGGAGAACGCATGCGCGGAAACCCGCAGCGGCACGGTCAGGTCGCCCTGGCCGAGCACCTTCACCGGCTCGCCGGGCCGGACCGCGCCCCGGGCCACCAGGTCCTCCGGCGTCACGTCGCCGCCGTCCGGGTACAGCGCGGCGAGCCGGCCGGTGTTCACCACCTGGTAGGTGGTCTTGAACCGCAGGTTCGAGAAGCCCTTGAGCTTGGGCAGCCGCCGGTGCAGCGGCATCTGGCCGCCCTCGAACGCGGCCGAGACCTGGGTGCGGGCCTTGCTGCCCTTGGTGCCGCGGCCCGCGGTCTTGCCCTTGGACGCCTCGCCGCGGCCGAGCCGGGTGCGGGCCGTGCGCGCGCCGGGCGCAGGCCGCAGATGGTGGATCTTCAGCCCGGCCTGGCCGCCCGGCGCGGCGCCAGCGTCGGTACCTTGCGTGTCTGCCATGTCAGTCGACTTCCTCCACGGTGACCAGGTGGCGCACCGCCTGGATCATGCCGCGGATCTCGGGGCGGTCTGCCTTGATGACCGTGTCGCCTATCCGGTGCAGGCCCAGTGACCGCAGGCTGTCGCGCTGCGGCTGGCTGCCACCGATTTTGGACTTGGTCTGGGTGACCTTGAGCTGTGCCATGTCGTGCTCCCGCTCAGCTGTTTCCGGACGCAGGGGCGCTGGCCGCGGCCGCGCGGGCGCGCAGCATCGCCGCCGGGGCGACGTGCTCGATCGGCAGCCCGCGCCGGGCCGCGATCTCCTCGGGCCGGGACAGGCTCTTCAGCGCCGCGACGGTCGCGTGCACGACGTTGATCGGGTTCGACGAGCCGAGCGAGCGCGACAGCACGTCGTGGATGCCCGCGCACTCCAGCACGGCGCGCACCGGGCCGCCGGCGATCACGCCGGTACCGGGGCTGGCCGGCTTGAGCAGGACCACGCCTGCCGACTCCTCGCCCTGCACGGTGTGCGGGATCGTGCCGCCGATCCTGGGCACCTTGAAGAAGGCCTTCTTCGCCGCTTCCACACCCTTGGCGATCGCGGCGGGAACCTCCTTGGCCTTGCCGTAGCCGACTCCGACCATCCCGTTGCCGTCACCCACCACGACCAGCGCGGTGAAGCTGAACCGCCGGCCGCCCTGGACGACCTTGGCGACCCGGTTGATCGCGACGACGCGCTCGGTGTAGGCGGTGCCCTTGTCGGCCGCGCCGCCGCGGCGGTCATCCCGCCGGTCGCGCCGTTCGCCGCCGCCGGAGCCGCGCCGCGCGGTTGCTGCCATCAGGAATTCCTCTCTATTGCCCCGGAGAACCATCCCCGGGATTCCCCGCTGCGGCCGGCCTGGGCCGGCGTTGCCGGCCGCGGCGTCCGGCCCGGGAGCAGGACTGCTTGGGTGCTCATTACCGTGCTCATTACAGGGCCAGGCCACCCTCGCGCGCGCCGTCGGCGAGCGCGGCGATCCGGCCGTGGTAGGCATGCCCGCCGCGGTCGAGCACCACCGCGGTGACGCCGGCCTGCGCCGCGCGCTCCGCGATCAGCGCCCCGACCTGGCGGGCCTTGGCGGTCTTGTCGCCCTCCGCGGTGCGGATGGACTGCTCCAGGGTCGAGGCCGCCGCGAGCGTGGTGCCCGAGACGTCGTCGACCAGCTGCACGAAGATGTTGCGCGCCGAGCGGGTGACCACCAGCCGCGGCCGCGCCGGGCTGCCGTGGACCTTCTTGCGCACCCGCAGGTGGCGGCGCTGGCGCGCGGAGATGCGCACCGCGGTCCTGCCTGTGACGTGCCCGTGCGCGCGGGTCTTGGTGCCAGGCATCGGTTACCTCCCGGCCTTTCCGGCCTTGCGGCGGATCTGCTCGCCCTGGTACCGCACGCCCTTGCCCTTGTACGGGTCGGGCTTGCGGAGCTTACGGATATTGGCAGCCACCTCGCCGACCTGCTGCTTGTCGATCCCCTCGACGATGAACCTGGTCGGCGACTCGACCCGGAACGTGATTCCGTCGGGGGCGCGCACCGGCACCGGGTGGCTGTAGCCGAGCGCGAACTCCAGGTCCCTGCCGCGGGCCTGGACCCGGTAGCCGACGCCGACGATCTCCAGCGTCTTGCGGAATCCGTCGGTGACGCCGGTGACCATGTTGGCGATCAGCGACCGGGACAGGCCGTGCAGCGCGCGGATCTCGCCCTCGTCGCTGGGCCGGGTGACGGTGATCGTGCCGTCGGACTGGCTGACCTCGATCGGCGCCGCGACCTCCAGCGACAGGGTGCCCTTCGGGCCCTTGACGATGACCTGGCGGCCGTCGATCGTGACGTCGACGCCCTGGGGTACGACGACCGGCATGCGTCCGATTCGTGACATCGCGGGCCTCCCTACCAGACGTAGGCGAGGACTTCCCCGCCCACGCCCTTCTTCTTGGCCTGCTTGTCGGTCATCAGCCCGGACGACGTGGAGAGGATCGCCACGCCCAGGCCGCCCAGCACCCGCGGCAGGTTGTCCTTGCGCGCGTACACCCGCAGGCCCGGCTTGGAAACCCGCTTGAGGCCGGCGATCGACCGCTCGCGGGTCGGGCCGTACTTCAGCGCGAGGATGAGGTTCCTGCCGACCTCCGCATCCTCAACGCGCCATCCCGCGATGTAGCCCTCCTGCTGGAGGATCTCGGCGATGTTCACCTTGATCTTGGAATGCGGCATCGACACGGCGTCGTGATAAGCCGAGTTGGCGTTGCGCAGCCTGGTCAGCATGTCTGCGACCGGGTCAGTCATGGTCATGGCCTGGTGGCCCTCCTCGCCGCGGTTTCCCGCAGGACCTGCGGCGTGGTCAGTGGGCGCCGTCGGCGCCCAGGTGGATCTTCTGGCCGGCGCTCGCGCGCCGGGTGCTTGGCTGCAGCCGGTTACCGCTGCCTGCCGCGGTGTCCGGCTGCGGCACGGTTACCAGCTGGACTTGGTGATGCCCGGCAGCTCGCCGCGGTGCGCCATCGACCGGAAGCAGATCCGGCACAGGCCGAACCGCTTGTAGACGGCACGCGGGCGCCCGCACCGGGAGCACCGGGTGTAGCCGCGCACCTTGTACTTCGGGGTGCGCTTGGCCTTGGCGATCAGGCTCTTCTTCGCCACTGGTCAGTTCTCCTTGAACGGGAAGCCCAGGCGCCGCAGCAGCGAGCGGCCCTCGGCGTCGTTGGTCGCGGTCGTGACGATGGTCACGTCCATGCCGCGCTGCCGGTCCACCTGATCGGGGTTGATCTCGTGGAACATCAGCTGCTCGGTCAGCCCGAAGGTGTAGTTGCCGCGGCCGTCGAACTGGCGGTCCGACAGTCCGCGGAAGTCGCGGATCCGGGGCAGCGCGAGGGACAGCAGCCGGTCGCAGAACTCCCACATCCGGTCGCCGCGCAGCGTGACGTGCGCGCCGATCGGCATGCCCTCGCGCAGCTTGAACTGCGCGATCGACTTGCGGGCGCGGGCCACGGCCGGCTTCTGCCCGGTGATGATCGCCAGGTCCCGCACGGCGCCCTCGATGAGCTTGGCGTCCCGCGCAGCCTCGCCGACGCCCATGTTGACGACGATCTTGGACAGGCCGGGGACCTGCATGACGTTCGGGTGCCCGAACTCCTCGCGCAGCGCGGGCGCGATCTCGCTCAGGTACCGCTCCTTGAGCCGGGGCCGGGGGTGGCTGGCGCTGCCATCCGCGGCGGCCCCGTCGGCGGCAGCGGAGCCCGCCGCGTCGGCGTCGGGCTGCCGGGTCTTGGTCGCAGCCATCAGACTTCCTTACCGCCCGGGCGGGTGACCCGGACCTTCTTGTTGTCCTCGTCGCGCCGGTAGCCGGCCCGGACGGCGTTCTTGGTCTCCGGGTCGATCAGCGCGACGTTGCTCACGTGGATCAGCGCCTCCTGGTGGACGATGCCGCCCTCCTTGGCACCGCGCTGGCCCTGGTAGTTCACCTTGGTGTTCTTCTTGATCATGTTGACGCCCTCGACAAGCACCTTCTGCCTGTCGGGGAACGCGGCGATCACGGTGCCCTCGCGGCCGTTGTCCTTGCCCGCGACGACGATCACGCGATCGCCCTTCTTGATCTTCATGGCGGGCGCCTTCCGCGGCTGGGCCTTGCCGGACGCAGCGGTCTTGCGAGCCATCACAGCACCTCCGGAGCCAGTGAGATGATCCGCATGAACCGCTTCTCCCGAAGCTCGCGGCCAACCGGCCCGAAGATGCGGGTGCCGCGCGGATCACCGCCGTCCCGGATGAGGACGGCCGCATTCTCATCGAAGCGGATGTAGGAGCCGTCACCGCGGCGGCGCTCCTTGCGCGTGCGGACGACGACGGCCTTCACCACGTCGCCCTTCTTCACCCCGGCCCCGGGCAGGGCATCCTTCACCGTGGCCACGATGACGTCACCGATGCCTGCGTATCGCCGGCCAGAGCCGCCGAGCACCCGGATGCACAAGATCTCCTTGGCTCCGGTGTTGTCGGCGACCTTGAGCCGCGACTCCTGCTGGATCACGTCAACTCCTGCTGCTAGCGCTCCGGCCTGTGCTCCAGGCCGGGCGGATCCTGGCGGGACCGGGCGGGAAGCCTCCCGCCGGCACCTTCGTTACTTGGCCTTCTCCAAGATCTGCGCGACTCGCCAGCGCTTGGTCGCCGACATCGGCCGGGTCTCCATCAGCAGAACCCGGTCGCCGACGCCGCAGGCGTTCTCGCCGTCGTGAGCCTTGTATTTCTTGGTACGCCGGATGACCTTGCCGTACTTGGGGTGCTTGACCCGGTCTTCGACCTCTACGACGACGGTCTTGTCCATCTTGTCGCTGACGACCAGCCCCTCGCGGACCTTGCGGTAACCGCGGGAGACCGTCACGCTCTGCTCGTCACTCATCCTCGTCCGCCTCCTGCGCCACGGTCACGATGCCGAGCTCGCGCTCACGCTTCACCGTGTAGATGCGCGCGATTTCCTTCCGGACCGCCCGCAGGCGCCCGTGGCTTTCCAGCTGGCCGGTGGCCGCCTGGAAGCGCAGGTTGAACAGCTCGATCTTCGCCTCGGCGAGCTTGCCGTCGAGCTCCTCCTCGGTGGAGGTCCGCAGGTCAGCGGCTGCCAGTCCCTTGGCCATCACGCCTCACCCACTTCGCGCTTCACGAACTTTGCCCCTTCATGAGCGGAGCATCGGCAGCTTGTGCACGCGTGCATCAGGCTTCACCAACCTCTCGCTTCACGAACTTGCACTTCATCGGGAGCTTGTGCATCGCGCGGCGCAGCGCCTCGCGGGCCACCGGCTCGGGCACGCCCGACAGCTCGAACATCACCCGGCCGGGCTTGACGTTGGCCACCCACCACTCCGGGGCGCCCTTGCCCGAGCCCATCCGGGTCTCAGCCGGCTTCTTGGTCAGCGGCCGGTCCGGGTAGATCGTGATCCAGACCTTCCCGCCACGCCGGATGTGCCGGGTCATCGCGATACGGGCGGCCTCGATCTGCCGGTTGGTCACGTACGAGTGCTCGACGGCCTGGATGCCGTACTCGCCGAACGTCACCCTGGTGCCGCCCTTGGCCGCGCCATGGCGGTCCGGGCGGTGCTGCTTGCGGTGCTTGACCCGCCGCGGGATCAGCATGGCTCAGCTCCCCTCGTGCGGCGCCGGCCCGGCGGCCTGCGCCGCCGGAGCGGCGGCCGCCTGGGCCTGGTCGGAGTGGTCAGCCGGAGCCGCATCCTGGCTAGCTGGTGCCGCGCCGCCGGACGCCGGGCGGTCAGCCCCGTCCCCGCCGCGGCGGCGCCGCTGCGGCGGCCGGTCCCGGTCGCGGCCTGGCCGCTGGCCAGCCCGCAGGGCTGCCGCGGCCGCCTCGCGCTCGGCCCTGGTCTGCGCGGCCTCGCCGCGGTAGATCCACACCTTCACGCCGATCCGGCCGAAGGTGGTGCGGGCCTCATAGAAGCCGTAGTCGATGTCGGCGCGCAGCGTGTGCAGCGGGACCCGGCCCTCGCGGTAGAACTCCGAGCGCGACATCTCAGCGCCGCCGAGGCGACCGGCGCACTGCACCCGGATGCCCTTGGCGCCGCCCTTCATCGCGGTCTGCATGGCCTTGCGCATGGCCCGCCGGAACGAGACCCGGCTGGACAGCTGCTCGGCCACGCCCTGCGCCACCAGCTGCGCGTCGATCTCGGGGTTCTTGACCTCGAGGATGTTCAGCTGGATCTGCTTGCCGGTGAGCTTCTCCAGGTCGCCCCGGATCCGGTCGGCCTCGGCGCCGCGGCGGCCGATGACGATGCCCGGCCGGGCGGTGTGGATGTCGACCCGGACCCGGTCCCGGGTCCGCTCGATCTCCACCTTCGAGATGCCGGCCCGTTCCATGCCGCGCTGCAGCATCCGGCGGATCGCGACGTCCTCCGCCACGTAGTCCTTGTACAGCTTGTCGGCATACCACCGGCTCTTGAAGTCGGTGGTGATGCCCAGCCGGAACCCGTGCGGGTTCACTTTCTGGCCCACTAGCGGGTCCTCTCCCTGCTGGCCGATGCACGGCGGCCGGCGGCGGCGCGGCCGGCCGGGCCGCGGCCCGCGGTGCCGCCCTCATCGGACACGATCACCGTGATGTGGCTGGTGCGCTTGTTGATCCGGTAGCCCCGGCCCTGGGCGCGCGGCCGGAAGCGCTTGAGCGTCGGCCCCTCATCCACCCAGGCCGCCCGGACGACCAGCGAGCCGGCGTCGACCTGACTGGCCTGCGCGGCATTGGCGATGGCGCTGGCCAGTACCTTGCCGACCGGGTCGCTCGCCGACTGCGGTGCGAAGGCCAGCGCCGCCTGCGCTTCCTCGGCGGGCATCCCGCGGATGAAGTCCACCACCCGGCGGGCCTTCCGCGGCGTGACGCGGACGTACCGCGCCTTCGCTCTAGCTTCCATTGCTAATAACTGCCTTTCAGCTCCTGCTCGTGGACCCTGCCCGGGGGTTCCGGGGGTGGCCCCCCGGGCTAGCAGAGCCATTGCTAGTAACTGCCTTTCAGCTCCTGCTCGTGGACCCGGCGCCGCGCTAGCGGCGGCTGCGGCGGTCGTCCTTCACGTGGCTGCGGAAGGTCCGGGTGGGCGCGAACTCGCCGAGCTTGTGCCCGACCATCGCCTCGGTGATGAAGACGGGCACGTGCTTGCGGCCGTCGTGCACGGCGATCGTATGGCCGAGCATCGCGGGCACGATCATGGAGCGGCGCGACCACGTCTTGATGACGTTCTTCGAGCCCTTGTCGTTCTGCAGGTCCACCTTCTTGATCAGGTGGTCATCCACGAACGGGCCCTTTTTCAGGCTACGAGGCATGTGCAGCTGCTCCTACCGCTTCTTCTTGCCGCGCCGGCGGCTGATCAACTTGTCACTGGACTTGTTAGCCCGGCGGGTGCGGCCCTCCGGCACGCCCCACGGGCTGACCGGGTGGCGGCCGCCGGAAGTCTTGCCCTCGCCGCCGCCGAGCGGGTGGTCCACCGGGTTCATCGCGACGCCGCGCACGCTCGGGCGGCGTCCCTTCCACCGGCTGCGGCCGGCCTTGCCGAGCTTGATGTTGCCCTGCTCGGCGTTGCCGACCTCGCCGACAGTGGCGCGGCAGCTGACGTCGACCCGCCGGATCTCGCCCGAGGGCATGCGCAGCTGCGCGTAGCTGCCTTCCTTGGCCAGCAGCTGGACGCCTGAGCCGGCCGACCGGGCGATCTTGGCGCCGCCGCCGGGCCGCATCTCGATCGCGTGCACGACCGTGCCGGTCGGGATGTTGCGCAGCGGCAGGCAGTTGCCGGCCTTGATGTCGGCGGTCGGGCCGTTCTCCACCCGGTCCCCCTGCGTCATGCCCTGGGGGGCGAGGATGTACCGCTTCTCGCCGTCGGCGTAGTGCAGCAGCGCAATCCGCGACGTGCGGTTCGGGTCGTACTCGATGTGCGCGACCTTGGCCGGCACGCCGTCCTTGTCGTTCCGGCGGAAGTCGATGACCCGGTAGGCGCGCTTGTGGCCGCCGCCCTGGTGCCGGGTGGTGATCCGGCCGTGCACGTTCCGCCCGCCGCGGCTGCTCAGCGGGCGCACCAGCGACTTCTCCGGCTCGGTGCGGGTCAGCTCGGAGAAGTCCGAGCCGCTCGCGCCCCGCCTGCCCGGCGTGGTCGGCTTGTACTTACGGATAGCCATGTCTGCTCAAGCTCCTGTGGAAGATCGCCGGCTAACCGACCGGGCCGCCGAAGACGTCGATCCGCTCGCCGGGAGCGAGGCTGACGATGGCGCGCTTGGTGTCCGGCCGCTTGCCCCAGCCGAACCGGGTCCGGCGCCGCTTGCCAGGCCGGTTCACGGTGTTGACGTTGGTCACCTTGACGCCGAAGACAGCCTCGACCGCCTGGCGGATCTGCGTCTTGTTCGTGCCGGGCGCGACGATGAAGGTGTACTTGCCGTCATCGAGCAGCCGGTAGCTCTTCTCCGAGATCACCGGCCGCAGCAGGATGTCCCGGGGGTTGGAGGTCTTGTTCACTGCGATTCCTCCTCAGACCCCGCGCGCCTGGTGCCGGGCAGCGCCCGGGCGACGAAAGCATCCAGCGCGGCCCTGGTGAAGACCACGTAGTCGCTGACCAGGACGTCGTAGGTGTTCAGCTGACCGGGGTCGAGCAGGTGCACGTCGCGGGCGTTGCGCAGGCTCTTCCAGGTCACCTTGTCGGCGGCCGGGACAACGGCCAGCACCTGCGCGCCGGTCGCGCCGGTGGCCGCGATCACGGCGGCCAGCGCGTCCTTCGTGCTCGGCACCTCGCCGTCGACCAGCTGCTCGACCACTGCCACCCGGCCGTGCCTGGCCCGGTCGGACAGCGCGCCGCGCAGCGCGGCGGCCTTCATCTTCTTGGGCGTCCGCTGGACGTAGGAGCGCGGCTGCGGACCGTGCACGGCGCCGCCGCCGACGAACTGCGGGGCCCGGATCGAGCCCTGCCGGGCCCGGCCGGTGCCCTTCTGCCGGTAGGGCTTCCTGCCCCCGCCGCGCACGGCGCCGCGGGTTTTGGTGGCGTGCGTGCCCTGCCGGGCCGCCGCCTCCTGTGCCACCACCACCTGGTGGATCAGCGGCACGTTGACCGTGCCGTCGAAGATCTCCGCGGGCAGCTCGGCCGCGCCCTGCGCGGCGGCTGTCGTGGCCGGGCTCATCGTGCCTCACTCGTCATCGGGCGCCCGCCGGGGGCGAGCGGGGTCTTGACGGCGCTGCGGACCAGCACCAGCGCGCCGGCCGGGCCGGGCACCGCGCCCTTGATCAGCAGCAGGCCGCGGCCGGCGTCCACGGCGTGCACGGTCAGGCTCTGTGCGGTGGTGCGCTCGCCGCCCATCCGGCCGGCCATCCGCAGGCCCTTGAACACGCGGCCCGGGTAGGAGCAGCCGCCGATGGACCCGGGGGCGCGGTGCTTGCGCTGGGTGCCGTGCGAGGAGGACAGGCCCTTGAATCCGTGCCGCTTCATCACGCCGGCGGTGCCCTTGCCCTTGCTGGTGGCGGTCACGTCGACGCGCTCGCCCGCGGCGAACGCCTCGGCGGTGACCTCCTGGCCGAGGGTGTACTCGGCCGCCAGGTCGGTGCGCAGCTCCACCAGGTAGCGCCGCGGCGTCACGTTCGCCTTGGCGAAATGACCGGCCCGCGGCTTGTTCACCTTGCGGGGGTCAATCTCGCCGTAGCCGAGCTGGACGCCCGAGTACCCGTCGGCGTCCGGGGTCCGTACCCCGGTCACCACGCAGGGGCCGGCCGACACCACGGTAACGGGCACGATCTTCCCGTCGTCGGCGAAGACCTGGGTCATGCCGAGCTTGGTGCCCAGGACGCCTTTGATCTGCTTGGTCATTGTCGGTGCGTCCTTCTACAGCTTGATCTCGATGTCGACGCCGGCCGGCAGGTCGAGGCGCATCAGCGAGTCGACCGTCTTGGGCGTCGGGTCGATGATGTCGATCAGCCGCTTGTGCGTGCGCATCTCGAAGTGCTCGCGCGAGTCCTTGTACTTGTGTGGCGACCGGATCACGCAGTACACGTTCTTCTCGGTAGGCAGCGGCACCGGCCCAGCCACCTTCGCGCCCGTCCGCGTGACCGTATCCACGATCTTCCGCGCCGAGCTGTCAATGACCTCGTGATCATAGGCCTTAAGCCTGATCCGGATCTTCTGTCCCGCCATGGGGGGCCTCGTCCTCTTCCGTACTGCGCTGTCTGCCAGTCTCTGTCTTACCTAGCCCCAGGGTGATCCACGTCCCGGCCCGGTCTGGCCCGGGACTCACCCGTGCTCTGTCCAGCCTGGGGTCCTAGTGGTCCGGGCCGACCGCGCTGCGCGTCGGCCCGGAGTCCGCTAGGGCCCCGAGCCCTAATCCCCTACTTGATCACCTTGGTGACCCGGCCGGCGCCGACAGTCCGGCCGCCCTCGCGGATGGCGAACCGCAGGCCCTCTTCCATGGCGATCGGCTGGATCAGGTCCACCTTCATCTCGGTGTTGTCACCCGGCAGCACCATCTCGGTGCCCTCGGGCAGGTGCACCACGCCGGTCACGTCCGTGGTCCGGAAGTAGAACTGCGGACGGTAGTTGTTGAAGAAGGGCGTGTGCCGTCCGCCCTCGTCCTTGGACAGGATGTAGACCTGCGCATCGAACTCGGTGTGCGGGGTGTTGGTGCCCGGCTTGATGACGACCTGGCCGCGCTCCACGTCCTCGCGCTTGATGCCGCGCAGCAGCAGGCCCGCGTTGTCGCCGGCCATCCCCTCGTCCAGGATCTTGTGGAACATCTCGACGCCGGTGACCGTCGTGCTCTGTGCCTTCTCCTTGATCCCGATGATCTCGACTGTCTCGCCGGTGTGGATGACACCGCGCTCGATCCGGCCGGTGACCACCGTGCCGCGGCCGGTGATCGAGAACACGTCCTCGACCGGCATCAGGAACGGCTTCTCGGTCTCGCGGACCGGCTCGGGGATGTTGTCATCGCAGGCCGCCATCAGCTCGACGACCTTCTCGCCCCACTCGGCGTCGCCCTCCAGCGCCTTCAGCGCCGATACCCGCACCACCGGCAGGTCGTCGCCGGGGAACTCATACGACGACAGCAGGTCGCGGACCTCCAGCTCGACGAGCTCGAGGATCTCCTCGTCGTCGACCATGTCGGCCTTGTTCAGCGCCACGACGATGTAGGGCACGCCGACCTGGCGGGCCAGCAGCACGTGCTCGCGGGTCTGCGGCATCGGGCCGTCGGTGGCCGCGACCACCAGGATCGCGCCGTCCATCTGCGCGGCACCGGTGATCATGTTCTTGATGTAGTCCGCGTGTCCGGGGCAGTCGACGTGCGCGTAGTGCCGCTTCTCGGTCTGGTACTCGACGTGCGAGATCGAGATCGTGATGCCGCGCTCTTTCTCTTCCTTCGCGTTGTCGATCTGGTCGAACGGCGTGAACGGGTTCACGTCCGGGTACTTGTCGTGCAGCACCTTAGTGATGGCCGCGGTCAGCGTCGTCTTGCCGTGGTCGATATGACCGATGGTGCCGATGTTGACGTGCGGCTTGGTCCGCTCGAACTTGGCCTTCGCCACTGGTCTCTCCTCGTTACGATCGTTTCCCCACCGCGGTGGGGCCAGGCGATCTGCGCGCTCCTTGCTCGCGCCGGCTGCCTGGGCTGCTGCTGTTTCCTTGGCCTGCTGCCTACTCGCCTCGTGCCTTGGCGATGATCTCCTTGGCAATGCTGGGCGGGACCTCGGCATACGAGTCGAACTGCATGCTGTAATCCGCCCGGCCCTGCGTGCGGCTGCGCAGGTCACCCACGTAGCCGAACATCTCGGACAGCGGCACGAGAGCCTTGACGGCCCGCACCCCCGACCTTTCCTCCATGGCCTGGATCTGGCCGCGGCGGCTGTTCAGGTCGCCGATGACCTCGCCCATGTAGAGCTCGGGAGTCCGCACCTCCACCGCCATGACCGGCTCCAGCAGCACCGGGTCGGCGTACCCCGCTGCCTTCTTGAAGGCCATCGATCCGGCGATCTTGAAGGCGAGCTCGGAGGAGTCCACCTCGTGGTAGGCCCCGTCGGTCAGGGTCACCTTCAGGTCGACCATCGGGTACCCGGCCAGCACGCCGAACTCGGCGGCCTCCTGGCAGCCGGCGTCCACCGACGGGATGTACTCCCGCGGCACCCGCCCGCCAGTGATCTTGTTCTCGAACTCGTAGCCGCCGCCGTCGCCGCCAGTCGGCTCCAGGTTGATGACGACCTTCGCGTACTGGCCCGCGCCGCCGGTCTGCTTCTTGTGCGTGTACTCGATCTTCTCGACCTTCTTGCGCACGGTCTCGCGGTAGGCGACCTGCGGGCGGCCGATGTTGGCCTCGACCTTGAACTCCCGGCGCATCCGGTCGACGAGCACCTCCAGGTGCAGCTCGCCCATCCCGGAGATGATGGTCTGCCCGGTCTCCTCGTCGGTCCGCACCTGGAAGGTGGGGTCCTCCTCGGCCAGCCGCTGGATCGCCGTGCCCAGCTTGTCCTGGTCGCCCTTGGTCTTCGGCTCGATGGCCACGTTGATGACCGGGGCGGGGAACGTCATCGACTCCAGGATGACCGGCCGGGCCTGCTCGCACAGGGTGTCGCCGGTGGTGGTGTCCTTCAGGCCCATCACCGCGACGATCTGGCCGGCGATCGCCGCCGGGCGCTCCTCGCGCTTGTTGGCGTGCATCTGGTAGATCTTGCCGATCCGCTCCCGGCGGCCCTTGGTGGAGTTCAGCACGGAGCTGCCGATCTCCAGCCGGCCCGAGTAGACCCGGATGTAGGTCAGCTTGCCCAGGTGCTGGTCGGACATGATCTTGAAGGCCAGCGCGGCGAACGGCTCGGACGGGTCCGCGTGCCGCTCGATCAGGACGTCCTCGTGGCCGACCTCGTGGCCCTTGATCGACGGGATGTCGATCGGGCTCGGCAGGAAGTCCACGATCGCGTCGAGCATCGGCTGGACGCCCTTGTTCTTGAACGCGCTGCCGCACAGCACCGGGGTGACAGCCCCGGAGACCGTCGCCCGGCGGATCGCGGCCACCAGCTGTTCGGTGTCCGGCTCGGTCCCGTCGAGGTAGAGCTCCATCATCTCCTCGTCGTTCTCGGAGATGGCCTCCACCAGCCGGTCGCGCCACTCGCGCGCGGCCTCGACATGATCTTCAGGGATGGACACCACGTCGAACTTGTCGCCCTTGCCCTCGGTCTGCCAGAGCAGGCCGCGCATGTCGATCAGGTCGATGACGCCGCGGAAGTCGGACTCCACGCCCCACGGCAGCTGGACCACCAGCGGCGTGGCCCCCAGCCGGTCGGAGATCATCTCGACGCAGCGGTGGAACTCGGCGCCGACCCGGTCCATCTTGTTGACGAAGCAGATTCGCGGGACGCCGTACCGGTTGGCCTGCCGCCAGACCGTCTCGGACTGCGGCTCGACCCCGGCCACCCCGTCGAACACCGCGACAGCGCCGTCCAGGACGCGCAGCGACCGCTCCACCTCGACGGTGAAGTCGACGTGGCCGGGCGTGTCGATGATGTTGATCGTATGGTCGCGCCAGCTCGTGGTGGTCGCGGCCGACGTGATCGTGATGCCGCGCTCCTGCTCCTGCTCCATCCAGTCCATCGTGGCGGCGCCCTCGTGGACCTCACCGATCTTGTAGTTGATGCCGGTGTAGAACAGGATCCGCTCGGTCGTCGTGGTTTTGCCCGCGTCAATATGCGCCATGATCCCGATGTTGCGGACCTTGGCGAGCTCGGTGGCGGTCTGCGTGGCAGCCACTTCTGCGATCCTCGTTCCCCTGTGAGTCGCCGGGACGGTTCGTTCCGGCTTTGCGTGCTCTTAGCTTTTGGCTGTGTTCGTCAGGCGGCGCTGCTACCAGCGGTAGTGCGCGAACGCCTTGTTGGACTCGGCCATCTTGTGGGTGTCCTCGCGGCGCTTGACGCTGTTGCCCAGGCCGTTGCTGGCATCCAGCAGCTCGTTCATCAGCCGCTCGGTCATGGTCTTCTCCCGGCGCTGCCGCGAGTACGTGATCAGCCAGCGCAGCGCCAGCGTGGTGCTGCGGGACGCGCGCACCTCCACCGGCACCTGGTAGGTCGCGCCGCCGACCCGGCGGCTGCGGACCTCGAGGGTCGGCTTGACGTTGTCCAGCGCGCGCTTGAGTGTCACCACCGGGTCGTTGCCGGTCTTGTCCCGTGCGCCCTCAAGGGCGCCGTAGACAATGCGCTCGGCGAGCGACCGCTTGCCGTTGCGCAGCACCTTGTTCACCAGCGCGGTGACCAGCGGGGAGCCGTACACCGGGTCGGTGACGAGCTGCCTCTTGGTCGCGGGGCCCTTGCGCGGCATGTCAGCTCTTCTCCTTCTTCGCGCCGTAGCGGCTACGCGCCTGCTTGCGGTTACGGACGCCCTGGGTGTCCAGGGAGCCGCGGATGACCTTGTAGCGCACGCCGGGAAGGTCCCGCACCCGTCCGCCGCGGACCAGCACGATCGAGTGCTCCTGCAGGTTGTGGCCGACCCCCGGAATGTAGGCGGTCACCTCGATGTGACTGGTCAGCCGGACCCGCGCCACCTTGCGGAGCGCCGAGTTCGGCTTCTTGGGCGTAGTGGTGTAGACGCGCGTGCAGACCCCGCGACGCTGCGGGCTTCCCTTGAGCGCCGGGGTCTTGTTCTTGGCTACCTTGTCCTGCCGGCCCTTGCGGACCAGCTGCTGGATCGTGGGCACCGCGTCTCCGTCTTCGTCTGCTGCGGGCGCCCGTGGGCGCCCCGGTCGGTCCTGCTCTGCCGAGCCTTGCGTGCTCTGCTCATACTGGTGCCCGGCAGCCGGGGGCGGCTGCCAGGCAATTTCGCCTTCTCTGACCTGCGATTTCGGCCCGTTCTTCGACCCCCGTGGTCGGGAGTGTCGCCGTCATCACGGTATCCCGCGCCCGTAAGGGCTCGGCACATCGGAGTGGGAGGCCTTCGCGCTGGCCGCCGGCTGCCGCCTGCCTTTCGGCTGCGGCGCCCGGGCCCACGCGCGCACGTACCCGTCAGCGACGGGCACGATCACTTAGGTTACAGGGCTGTTGCGGGCTGGTCAAAGCGAGTCAAGAATCGTAACCGCGCCGTGGCCATTTTTCTTCCCGCCGCGCCCTTTCCGCCGCCGCGACCTGCCTGCCGCCACCCACCTTACTCACCTCAGCCGGCCTGCGCCCGGCGCACCCGGCAACCCGATGGACGGGCCATCGAGCGGCACCTGAGCCGATGAACGGGCTACTGAACGGGTTCACCGAACGGGGGCCGGGCGCCACGCCCCCGGGCGCCCCGGCCGTCACCAGAACCGCCCGGAACGTGCGGGCGGGCCGCCACTGACTGCGCAGTGACGGCCCGCCCGGCTGGCTGACTCAGCGGCCTACCGGTTGTAGGCGCCGAAGTCGTACTCCTCCAGCGGGATCGCCTAGCCGGTGCCCTGGCCGAACGAGTACTCGGCCGGCTGGGCGTCGTAGGACGGCGCCGGGTACACCGCGGACCTCGCGGCCTCCGTCGGCTCGACCCGCAGGCTCCGGTAGCGCTGCATGCCGGTGCCCGCCGGGATGAGCTTGCCGATGATGACGTTCTCCTTGAGGCCGACCAGGGAGTCCGAGCGGGCGTGGATCGCCGCGTCGGTCAGCACCCGGGTGGTCTCCTGGAACGAGGCCGCCGACAGCCACGACTCGGTGGCCAGCGACGCCTTGGTGATCCCCATCAGCACCGGGCGGCCCGAGGCGGACGTCCCGCGCGCCTCCACGATGGCGCGGTTGACCTCCTCGAACTTCGGCCGCTCGACCAGCTCGCCGGGCAGCAGGTCAGTGTCGCCGGACTCCAGCACGTTCACCCGCTTGAGCATCTGCCGGATGATGATCTCGATGTGCTTGTCGTGGATCGACACGCCCTGCGACCGGTAGACCTCCTGCACCTCGTGCACCAGGTGCAGCTGCACCTCGCGGGAGCCGAGGATGCGCAGCACCTCGTGCGGGTTGACCGCGCCGGCGATCAGCTGCTGGCCGACCTTGACGTGGTCGCCGTCGGCCACCAGCAGCCGGGCCCGCATCGAGACCTGGTAGGCGATCTCCTCCGAGCCGTCGTCGGGCACCACCACGATCTTGCGGGCCTTCTCCGGCTCCTCGATCCGGACCGTGCCCTCGACCTCGCTGATCGGTGCCATGCCCTTGGGGATGCGCGCCTCGAACAGCTCCTGGATGCGCGGCAGGCCGTGGGTGATGTCCAGGCCCGCCACACCGCCGGTGTGGAACGTCCGCATGGTCAGCTGGGTGCCCGGCTCGCCGATGGACTGGGCGGCGATGATGCCGACCGCCTCGCCCACGTCGACCCGCTTGCCGGTGGCCAGCGACCGCCCGTAGCACTTGGCGCACACGCCGGTCTTGGCCTGGCAGATCAGCACGCTGAAGGTGCGCACTGACTCCACTCCCGCCGCAACCAGCGCGTCGATCATGGACTCGGTGATGTCGCTGTCCACCGTGGCCAGCACGTTGCCGTCGGCGTCGGCGACATCCTCAGCCAGCGTCCGGCCCGTGCCGGTGTTCTCGATGCTGGGCAGCCGCCGCAGCGTCCCCGAGGCGTCCTTGCGCGCGATCCGCATGGCCAGCGACCGGTCGGTGCCGCAGTCCTCCTCGCGGACGATGACGTCCTGCGCCACGTCCACCAGGCGCCGGGTGAGGTACCCGGAGTCGGCGGTGCGCAGCGCCGTGTCGGCCAGGCCCTTGCGGGCGCCGTGGGTGGAGATGAAGTACTCCACCACCGACAGCCCCTCACGGAAGCTGGACTTGATCGGCCGCGGGATCGTCTCGCCCTTGGGGTTGGAGACCAGGCCCCGCATGCCGGCGATCTGCCGGACCTGCATCGGGTTACCGCGGGCACCGGAGTTGACCATCATCCAGACCGGGTTGGTCTCGGGGAAGGCCTTCTCCATATCCTCGGCCACGTCGGCGGTCGCGTGCGTCCAGATCTCGATGAGCTCCTGACGGCGCTCGTCGTCGGTGATCAGGCCGCGCTCGTACTCGCGCTGTACCTTGTCCGCCCGCTTCTCGTAGGCGTCCAGGATCTCGCGCTTGTTCGGCGGCGCGACGACGTCCTCGATCGCGATCGTGACCCCGGCCCGGGTGGCCCAGTGGAAGCCGGCGTCCTTGAGCTTGTCCAGAGCGCCGGCCACCTCGACCTTCGGGTACTTCTCGGCCAGCTCGTTGACGATTGTCGACAGCTGCTTCTTGCCGACCTCGTAGTTCACGAACGGGTAGTCAGCCGGCAGGGTCTCGTTGAACAGGCAGCGGCCGAGCGTGGTGCTCATCCGCAGCGGCTGGCCGGGCGCCCAGGTCTCGGGCACCTCGTAGCCGGCCGGCGGGGTCACGTTCGGCAGCCGGATCTGGATCCGGGCCTGCAGGTCGAGCTCGCGCCGGTCGTAGGCCATCAGCGCCTCGGACAGGCTGGCGAACGCGCGGCCGTTGCCGGGCGCATCCGGCTTCTCCCGGGTCAGGCAGTAGATCCCGATGATCATGTCCTGGGTGGGCATGGTCACCGGCTTGCCGTCGGCCGGCTTGAGGATGTTGTTGGTCGACAGCATCAGGATCCGGGCCTCGGCCTGCGCCTCCGCCGACAGCGGCACGTGCACGGCCATCTGGTCGCCGTCGAAGTCCGCGTTGAACGCGGTGCAGACCAGCGGGTGGATCTGGATCGCCTTGCCCTCGACCAGCTGCGGCTCGAAGGCCTGGATGCCCAGGCGGTGCAGCGTCGGCGCGCGGTTGAGCAGCACCGGGTGCTCGGTGATGACCTCTTCGAGCACGTCCCAGACCACCGGCCGGGCCCGCTCCACCATCCGCTTGGCGGACTTGATGTTCTGCGCGTGCGACAGGTCCACCAGCCGCTTCATCACGAACGGCTAGAACAGCTCGACCGCCATCTCCTTGGGCAGGCCGCACTGGTGCAGCTTGAGCTGCGGGCCGACGACGATGACCGAGCGGCCGGAGTAGTCGACGCGCTTGCCCAGCAGGTTCTGCCGGAACCGGCCCTGCTTGCCCTTGAGCATGTCCGACAGCGACTTCAGCGGCCGGTTGCCCGGCCCGGTGACCGGCCGGCCCCGGCGGCCGTTGTCGAACAGCGAGTCCACGGCCTCCTGCAGCATCCGCTTCTCGTTGTTCACGATGATCTCGGGCGCGCCGAGGTCGAGCAGCCGCTTGAGCCGGTTGTTACGGTTGATCACCCGCCGGTACAGGTCGTTCAGGTCCGACGTGGCGAACCGGCCGCCGTCCAGCTGGACCATCGGCCGCAGGTCCGGCGGGATCACCGGAATGCAGTCGAGCACCATGCCGAGCGGGCTGTTGGTGGTGTTCAGGAACGCCGAGACGACCTTCAGCCGCTTGAGCGCCCGGGCCTTGCGCTGGCCCTTGCCGGTGCGGATGATCTCGCGCAGGTTCGCCGCCTCGGCCTCCAGGTCGAAGCTGCCGACCCGCTCCTGGATCGCCTGCGCGCCCATGCCGCCGCGGAAGTACCGGCCGAACCGGTCGCGCATCTCCCGGTAGAGCAGCTCGTCGCCCTCGAGGTCCTGGACCTTGAGGTTGCGGAAGCGATTCCAGACCTCCTCGATCCGGTCGATCTCGCGCTGCGCGCGGTCGCGGATCTGGCGGCACTCCCGGTCGCAGCTCTCCCGGACCTTGCGGCGCGCGTCGCCCTTGGCGCCCGCCGCCTCCAGCTCGGCCAGGTCCTTCTCCAGCTTGGCCTGCCGGGCCTCGATGTCGGCGTCCCGGCGCTGCTCCAGCTGGCTCTTCTCGACCGTGATCTTCGCCTCGAGCGAGGGCAGGTCGCGGTCGCGCGCGTCGGTGTCCACGTACGTGATCATGTAAGCGGCGAAGTAGATGACCTTCTCCAGGTCCTTCGGCGCCAGGTCCAGCAGGTAGCCGAGGCGGCTCGGCACGCCCTTGAAGTACCAGATGTGGGTAACCGGGGCCGCCAGCTCGACGTGGCCCATCCGCTCGCGCCGCACCTTGGCCCGGGTGACCTCGACGCCGCACCGCTCGCAGATGATGCCCTTGAACCGGACCCGCTTGTACTTACCGCAGTAGCACTCCCAGTCCCGGGTGGGACCGAAGATCTTCTCGCAGAACAGGCCGTCCTTCTCCGGCTTCAGGGTGCGGTAGTTGATGGTCTCCGGCTTCTTCACCTCGCCGTGTGACCACGTCCTGATGTCGTCGGCCGTGGCCAGGCCAATCCTGAGGTCGTCAAAGAAGTTGACGTCTAGCACTTTTTCTGTCCCCTAATGGTGGATCGGATCAGACCTCTTCGACGCTGCTCGGCTCGCGCCGGGACAGGTCAATGCCGAGTTCCTCGGCCGCACGGAAGACGTCCTCGTCGGTGTCGCGCATCTCGATCGCAGCGCCGTCGCTGGAGAGCACTTCCACGTTCAGGCAGAGCGACTGCATCTCCTTGATCAGCACCTTGAACGACTCCGGGATGCCGGGCTCGGGGATGTTCTCGCCCTTGACGATGGCCTCGTAGACCTTGACCCGGCCGAGGATGTCGTCGGACTTGATCGTCAGCAGCTCCTGCAGCGCGTAGGCGGCACCGTAGGCCTCCAGGGCCCATACCTCCATCTCACCGAACCGCTGCCCGCCGAACTGCGCCTTACCGCCCAGCGGCTGCTGGGTGATCATCGAGTACGGGCCGGTCGACCGGGCGTGGATCTTGTCGTCGACCAGGTGCAGCAGCTTGAGGATGTAGATGTAGCCGACCGCGATGGGCTCGGTGAACGGCTCGCCGGTCCGGCCGTCGAACAGGTTGGCCTTGCCGGTCGCGCGGACCAGCTGGACCCCGTCCCGGTTCGGCAGCGTGCTGTCGAGCAGGCCGGTGATCTCCTCCTCCTTGGCGCCGTCGAACACCGGCGTGGCCACCGGGGTGCCCGGTGCCGCCGCGTCGGCGTCGATCAGCTTCAGGCGCTTCTTCCAGTCCGCGTCCTCGCCGTCGACCTGCCAGCCCGAGCTGGCGACCCAGCCGAGGTGCGTCTCGAGCACCTGGCCGACGTTCATCCGGCCGGGCACGCCGAGCGGGTTCAGCACGATGTCCACCGGCGTGCCGTCCTCCAGGAACGGCATGTCCTCGATCGGCAGGATCTTGGCGATGACGCCCTTGTTGCCGTGCCGGCCAGCCAGCTTGTCCCCGTCGGTGATCTTGCGCTTGGCGGCCACGTAGACCCGGACCAGCTCGTTCACGCCGGGCGGCAGCTCGTCGCCGTCCTCCCTGGTGAACACCCGGACGCCGATCACCTTGCCGGACTCGCCGTGCGGCACCTTGAGCGAGGTATCGCGGACTTCCCGCGCCTTCTCGCCGAAGATGGCCCGCAGCAGCCGCTCCTCCGGGGTCAGCTCGGTCTCCCCCTTCGGGGTGACCTTGCCGACCAGGATGTCGCCGGTGACGACCTCGGCGCCGATCCGGATGATGCCGCGGTCGTCCAGGTCCGCGAGTACTTCCTCGGAGACGTTCGGGATGTCCCGGGTGATCTCCTCCGGGCCCAGCTTGGTGTCCCGGGCGTCGACCTCGTGCTCCTCGATGTGGATCGAGGAGAGGACGTCGTCCTGGACCAGCCGCTGGGACAGGATGATCGCGTCTTCGTAGTTGTGGCTTTCCCAGGGCATGAACGCGACCAGCAGGTTGCGGCCGAGCGCCATCTCGCCCTGGTCGGTGCACGGCCCGTCGGCGATGACCTGGCCGACCTCGATCCGCTGCCCCTCGGCGACCACCGGCTTCGGGTTGAAGCAGGTGCCCTGGTTGGAGCGGCGGAACTTAGCCACCAGGTAGGTGTTCCTGGTCCCGTCGTC
>JBKQSL010000283.1:0-27652 GCA_052143655.1 Streptosporangiaceae bacterium
CGACAGCGCATCGACCACCAGGCCGAGCTGACGCCGCGCGACGGCGAGCACCGCCTCGGACCGGTCGCTCTCGGAGAGGTTAGCGCCGGCGTCGGCCGGATCCTGCGGGTATTCCGCGGCTACGTCGCGCTGCGCGTCCGCCCGGTCGAGCACGGCAATGGACCGGCCGAGCTCGGCACGTATCACCTCCAGGCGCTTGCGCGCCATCGCAGTATCCATTCCGCCTGCACCTCCCTATCGCGGGATCGCCGGGCAGCGCGAGGAATAAGGCTCGCGCTGCCCGGTCAGCCCGCTTGCTCACCGCAGCGCGTTGCCGTCGCTGCCTGAGGTTGCCGTCGTGGTCACGGCGCCGCCCGCCCGGCAGAGCGCGGCTAACTGGCCGTGCTGGCCCGTCGCCGCGGCGGCCGGCTCGATCAGTTCCGGGCCGTTATGCCGCACGGAGTTGACCGCGGTCGAGACCGGATACGACTCCAGCAGCCCGGAGATCGCCGGCGCGAGCAGCGGCCGCAACTGCGCCGGATCGGTGACCTCCGGGTCCAGCCAGTCCGGCCAGCTGCCCGGATCGATGATCATCGGCATCCGGTCGTGGATGCGGCCCAGCTCGTCCGGCGCGCTGGTGGTGATGATCGTCGCGGTCCACAGCCAGGCGGCCGGGTCGTCCTCCGGCACCTCGCGGTCCCGCCACAGCTCATAGAGGCCGGCGAAGGCCAGCGGCCGCCCGTCAGCGCGGTGAATGAAATACGGCTGCTTTCCAGCGCCCTTGCCGGCGGTCCCGCCGCCCGCCGCCACCCGCTGCGGACCGGAATCACCGACGACCTGGCCGGGGGCGGCGGCCTGGTCGAGGCGCTGCCACTCGTAATACCCGTCGGCCGGCAGCAGGCACCGCCGCCGGGCGAACGCGCGCCGGAACGCCGGCTTGTCGGCCACGGTCTCGGCCCGGGCGTTGATCATCCTGCTGCCGATCGAGATGTCCTTGGCCCAGAACGGCACCAGGCCCCAGCGGACCACCCGCAGCTCGCGCTCGGCGCGCCCGTGCTCGTCGTCGCGGCGGGTGAGCACCGCGTACACCGGCTTGGTCGGGGCGACGTTGTAATCCGGCTCCAGCGGCTCGCTGACGCGGTCGCGCTGCACGCCGAACTCCTCGAGGAGCTCGATGCGCTTGCGCGCGGACGCATACCGGCCGCACATGTCCTCACCTTGACGTCACGAGAGAAGCAGGGGGCATTCTCAGATTGAGGCAGTTCATAGCCGCGAACGGCAGATGTCAAACCTCGCCGCCGCCGGCACCTGCGCCGCGGGCCCGGCCGCCCGTGCCCGGCGGGGACGGCGCCAGCCCGCGCTGGGCTACCCTGCCTGCATGGACGCATCTGCCGCCCCGGCTGGCCCCGCTCCCGACTGGCGCGCCCCGGCGGCCGCCGGGCCGTGCGACGGCGTGCTCGCGCTTCCCGGGTCCAAGTCCATGACCAACCGCGCACTGGTACTGGCCGCGCTGGCCAGCGGGCCGACGCTGATCACCGGGCCGCTGGCGGCCAGGGACACCCTGCTCATGACCGCCGCGCTGGGTGAGCTGGGGGCAATCATCGAGCCGGACAGCCCTCCCGGGCCGGGCGGCCTTCCCGGGCCAGGCGGCTTTCCCGGGCCGGGCAGCCCGCCCGGGGCAGGCTGCCAGCCGGGCGGGGACAATACCGGGCCGGGTGCGAGCACGGCGGCGCACGGCGGCCGCCCCGTCCTGCGGGTGACCCCGGCCGTGCTGGCCGGCCCGCCGTCGCCGCGCCGGACGGCGGCGGTGGACGTCGGCAACGCCGGGACCGTGCTGCGCTTCGTCCCGCCGGCAGCCGCGCTGACGACGGCCGACGTCCGGTTCAGCGGTGACGCCAGGGCCGCGCAGCGGCCGGTCGGGCCGCTGCTCGACGGCCTGCGGCAGCTCGGCGCGGTCATCGATGACGGCGACGGCCGGGTCATGTTCACGGTCCGCGGCCGTGGCGGCCTGCCCGGCGGCTCGGTCACCCTCGACGCCTCAGCCTCGTCCCAGCTCGTCTCCGGCCTGATGCTGGCCTCCCCGCGCTACGACAAGGGCGTGGAGATCCGGCACGAGGGACCGCCGGTCCCGTCGGCGCCGCACCTGGCGATGACGGTGGCGATGCTCCGCGCGGCGGGCGCGCAGGTCAGCGAGGACGCCCGGGAGGCGCCAGGCCCGGGCGGGCGGCCGGGGGTCCCGGACATCTGGCGGGTGCATCCGGGCAGCCTGGATCCGCGGGCGATCGACATCGAGCCCGACCTGTCGAATGCTGCGCCGTTCCTGGCCGCCGCCCTGGTCACCGGCGGCAGCATCACGATCTCCGGCTGGCCGCGCGCCAGCCTCCAGCCGGCCGGGCAGATCCTCGCGGTGCTGACCGAGATGGGCGCCCGGTGCGAGCTCGGCCCGGCCGGCCTGACGGTGACCGGCTCGGGCACCATCCGCGGGACCTGCGCCGACCTGCGCGACATCAGCGAGCTGTCGCCGGTGCTGACTGCGGTCGCGGCGCTGGCCAGCTCGCCGTCGGAGTTCACCGGCATCGGCCACCAGCGCAACCAGGAATGCGACCGGCTAGCGGCGCTCGCGGCCGAGATCGGCGCACTCGGCGGTGCCGTGACCGAGCTGACCGACGGGCTGGCGATCGTGCCGCGGCCGCTGCAGGCCGGCCCCGCGGCGTTCGCCAGCCATGACGACCACCGGCTGGTGATGGCCGCGGCCGTGCTCGGCCTGGTCGTGCCCGGCCTGCGGGTGGCCAACGCGGCCACCGTCGGCAAGACCTTCCCCGGCTTCCTGCGGCTGTGGGAGCAACTCGTGGGCGGACCGTCCTGAGCAGGCCGTCCAGCCACGCGCGGCTGGACGAAGACGACGTCCGGGTGCGACCGGGCCGCGGCTCGCGGCCGCGCACCCGGCGCCGCCCCGCTCACGCCGACGCCGCCGATGCCCTGGTCACCGCGGTAGACCGCGGCCGGTACCGGTGCGTGCTCAGCCAGCACGGCGACCGCCCGGTGACCGCGATGCAGGCTCGCGAGCTCGGCCGCCGCAGCGTCGTCGTCGGGGACAGCGTCAGCCTGGCCGGGGACGTCTCCGGGCAGCCGGGCACGCTGGCCCGGATCGTGCGGATCGCGCCGCGGCGCTCGGTGCTGCGCCGCTCCGCCGATGACGCCGATCCGGTCGAGCGGGCGATCGTGGCCAATGCCGACCAGCTGGGGATCGTCTGCGCGCTGGCCGACCCGCCGCCGCGGCCGCGGCTGATCGACCGCTTCCTGGTCGCCGGCTACGACGCCGGGCTGGATCCGCTGCTCATCCTGACCAAGGCCGACCTGGCCGGGCCGCAGGACCTGCTGGCCGCCTACGAGCCGCTGGGCGTCCCTGCCGTGGTGACCGGCAGGCCGCTGACGCCTGACGCGCTGGCGCAGCTGCGCGCCCGGCTGGCGAGCCGGGTGAGCGTGCTCGTCGGCCACTCCGGCGTCGGCAAGTCAACCCTGGTCAACACGCTGCTGCCGGACGCCGACCGGGCGGTGGGCACGGTCAGCCCGGTCACCGGCCGGGGCCGGCACACCTCCTCGTCGGCTGTCGCGCTGCCGCTGCCGGGCGGCGGCTGGATCATCGACACACCGGGGCTGCGCAGCTTCGGCCTCGGCCACATCGCGGCCGACCGGGTGGTGAGCGCGTTCCCTGACCTGGCCGAGGGGGTGGCATTGTGCCCGCCAGGCTGCTCGCACCTGAGTGCCGACTGCGGCCTGGGCGAGTGGGCGGCCGAGCGCGGCGGCGACCCGGCTCTGGCCGCCCGGCTCGACTCGCTGCGCCGCCTGCTGCGCAGCCGGGAAGGCCTCGATCCCGGCTGAGGTCAGCGCCGTGAACCACGCCACCTTGCCGTCCGCCGACCGCCGGGTGCCCAGCAGCCGGCCAGCGAGTCCGCCAGTACCAGGCCGCGACCGTGCTCGTCGGCCGGGGCCGTCGCTGCCAGCTCTGCTGGCCGCCCTGGCCGTTCGCCGGCAGGCCGGCGCTGGCCGTTCCCCCCACTGCGCGCGCTGTGCCCTGGTTAGCGATAGGTTTCCCGCCATGGCGGGCTATGACGATGACCTGCGCTTCGCGCACGTCCTCGCGGACGCGGCGGACGACATCACCATGCGCAGGTTCCGCGCCCTCGACCTGAAGGTGACGGCCAAGCCCGACCTCACCCCGGTCAGCGACGCCGACCTGGCCACCGAGGAGTCGCTGCGGAACGTGCTGAGCCGGGCCCGGCCGAGGGACGCCATGCTCGGCGAGGAGTACGGCCGGACCGGGTCCAGCCCCCGATGCTGGGTCATCGACCCGATCGACGGCACGAAGAACTACGTGCGCGGCGTCCCGGTCTGGGCCACGCTCATCGCGCTGATGGCCGATGGCGCGGTCACCGTCGGCGTGGTCTCTGCTCCGGCCCTGGGCCGGCGATGGTGGGCCGGCCGCGATGGCGGGGCGTGGACCGGACGGAGCCTGTCCCGGGCCGCTTCCTGCCGGGTCTCCGGCGTCAGCAGCCTGGCAGACGCTTCGCTGTCCTACTCAGGCCTGTCCACCTGGGACGACTGCGGACGGCTGCCGCAGTTGCTGGACCTGGCCCGGCAGGTCTGGCGGACCCGCGCCTACGGCGATTTCTGGTCGCACATGCTGGTCGCCGAGGGGGCGGCGGACATCTCGGCCGAGTCTGAGGTGTCGCTGTGGGACCTGGCCGCCCTGCAGGTCATCGTCGAGGAAGCCGGCGGCAGGTTCACCGACCTCGGCGGGGCGGCCCGCCCGGACGGCGGAAGCGCGGTCTGCACGAACGGCAAGCTGCACGATGAGGTGCTGGAATTGCTGTCCGCACCGCGCGGCGGCGGCTGAAGCAGCGGCGGCTGAAAGAGCGCCGGTCGACCTGGCCGCTGGGTATTGCCGTGCGGCCGGTCATCGCGGATCCTGTACCTCAGCGGCAATCACAAGTTCACAAGCAGGCCCCGCTTGCTCGGCGGCCGGGCTCCGCACCGCGTGGCCTGGCTTCGCACCGGGCCGGCCGGCCTCCGCGCCGGGGCCCGGCCGCCCGCGGCCCCGCGGCGTCCTGGGCAGGGCGGCGTCCTGGAAAGGTGAGCCAGCATGAAGGTACGCGACGGCATGACCGCGGTGGTGCTGAGCATCGGGCCAGCGCACACCCTGCGCGAGGCAGCGCGGCTGATGTCCGCGCACCGGGTCGGCGCCGCAGTGGTCAGCGATCACGACGCTGCGGGCATCGGCATCCTCACTGAGCGGGACGTCCTCGACTCGATCGGCGCCGGCCAGAACCCGGACGCCGAGCGGGTCGCCGACCACCGGACCGCGGCCGTGGTGTTCGCGTCACCCGAGTGGACGCTGGAGCAGGCGGCCGGCACGATGGTCCGCGGCGGCTTCCGGCATCTTGTCGTCCTGGACGGCGGTGAGGTCGCCGGCCTGCTGTCCATGCGCGATATCGTCCGCTGCTGGTCCGCCGCGCGCCAGCCAGCCGGGGTGGCCGGCTAGCCGCCGGTTTGCGCTGGCCGCCGCCTGCGCGCGAGAGTGGGGCGCCATGCGGCTAGCTGGGTGCGTGGCACTGGTCACCGGCGGATCCTCGGGCATCGGCGCGGCCACGTCGCGCGCGCTGGCCCAGGCGGGCGCCCGGCTGCTGATCGCCGGCCGGGACGCCGGACGGCTGGCCGAGCTTGCCGCTGAGACCGGCGGCACGCCGCTGCGGGCCGACCTGGCGGCCCCCGGCGGCCCGGCAGGCCTGGCCCGGGCGGCGCTGGACGCCGCGGGGCGGGTGGACCTGCTGGTCAGCAACGCGGGAATCGGCTGGGCGGGTCCGGTCGGCGAGCTGCCGCAGCAGACCGCGCAGGAACTGGTCACCGTGAACCTCACCGCCCCCATCCAGCTCTGCGCGCTGCTGGTGCCGGGCATGACCGAGCGGGGCAGCGGCCGGGTGGTGTTCGTCTCGTCTATCGCGGGGGCCACCGGGGTGCGCGGCGAGGCGGCCTACTCCGCGGCCAAGGGCGGCCTGGGCTATTTCGCCGAGAGCCTCGCCTATGAGCTGGCCGGCACGGGCGTCGGCATATCGCTGGTGGTGCCCGGGGTGGTGGACACGCCGTTCTTCGAGCGGCGAGGCCGCCCCTACGACCGGCGCAGGCCCGTTCCGGTCAGCGCCGAGAAGGTGGCGGCGGCGATCGTCGGCGCGGCCCGGCAGGACCGCGCGGTGGTGTTCGTGCCCGGCTGGATGCGGTTCCCCGCCTGGCTGCACGGCGCGGCTCCCGGGATGTTCCGCGCCCTGGCCGGCCGGTTCGGCTGAGCCAGGGCCCTTGCCCGCGCCGGGCAAGGTGCCGGGCATCGCCGCCCGCCGCTGCGATGATGGACCCGTGACATGTGCTCGCACCGCGGGGCTGGCATTACTCGGCCTGGCCGGTCTGCTGCCGGCGGCCTGCTCGGCCGCCCCGGCTCATCCTGCCGCCACGGCTGCGGCCGCGACGGCGTCTTCCGCTCCGGCCGCGCGCTCGTCGTCCCCGGTACCGGCCGCGAGCCGCTCCCAGCCGGAGAGCGCCCGGGTACCGGCCGGGCTGGCCTACGGCCGGTACGCCAACCCGCGGTTCGGCTTCAGCACGCTCTGGCCCACGGCGCTGCGGGCGCAGTCGCCACCCGCCGACGGTGACGGGCAGGCGTGGAGGTCGGCGGACGGCCGGGTCACCATGTCCGCCTACGGGACCAACAACACCTCCGGCTACTCGCCGCGGCGCGACGAGAGCGCCGATTCCCGCGGCCTCACGGTGACCTACCGCCAGGTCAGCGGGGACATCGTCACCGTCAGCGGGCTCTTCGGCGACGGCGCGACGATCGTGTACCAGCGGGACGTGGTCGGCCGCGGGTCCATCGACACCCTGCAGTGGACCTACCCGGCCAGCCAGAAGGCCCGCTGGGACGCCGCGGTCACCCGGACCGCGCACGGGTTCGCGCCCGGCGACGTGCGGCTCGCGCACTGACCCGCCCGGCCGCCGCCGCAGCGCAACCGGACGACGCGGCGCGGCGCAGTCAGACCTCGCGCGGTCAGACCTCGATGACCGACCCGGTGTCGCCGATCCGGTCGGCGGCCGGGTCGTCCAGCCAGACGCCGCCAGCGGCCAGGTAGCGGAACACGTACGTGCCCGGGTCAAGATCCACTGAGACGCTGCAGGTCTGGTTGCTGCGCCGTCTCAGCACGTGACTTCCCGGCCGCCAGTCGTTGAAGTCCCCGACGACGCTCACCGCGCCGTCTGGCTCCTCGATCGGCAGGATGAACGTAACGCGCGTCTTGCCGTTGCGCAGTCGGGACCGTCGGAGCACGGCGCAGCCTCCTTTGATGTCCGGTTGCGGTGCCCGGGCCCGCGCCCGGCTCGCAGGCCGAGCCTGGCCACGCAGCCCGCGCTCCAGTAGGGACTAACGTCCCGGCCGAACGGCTGCGCCGGCTCCGCCGGATCAGCGGCTGCCGTACAGGTGCTCCAGGGCGAGCCGGCCGAGCCGCTCGAACGCCGAGTCCTGATCGCCGCCACCACCTAGCCGCCGCCGGCCCGGGCACGCTCAGCGCAGCCGGAACAGGGTCTCGCCGGCCCGGGGCACCACCAGCGTGCCCGGATCGGCGGCGAAGGCCGGGATGTCGACGGCGGCCGGGTCGAGGTATCCCAGGTTCACCGCGCGGCACACGCTCTCCGGGATCGCGGTAGCCAGCGTGACCTGCACGCGCAGCCGTTCCTGCCCGGTTACCGGGTCGTAGGTGCCGGCGCCGCGCAGGTGCGCGGAGTGCGCGAGCACGCCCCAGTGGACTGCGGAGAACCGGTCCCACTGCGCCGTGAAGTAGTCCCGGCAGTGGTAGCCGACCTGGTGGATCTGCGGATGGCTGGAGGCGAGCTCGCGGATGTGCGGGGCGTACAGGATGACCTCCCCGCCGTCGGCCACCACCGGCTCGACCTTGTAGAAGCCCTTGGCCCCGGTCCAGATCTCGTCATACATCTGCGGCACCAGCGACAGCACCCGGCTGACCGGCCGGTCCAGGTAGGTGATGTGGGTGGCGGCGCTGACCTCGGCGGCGCTGGCCCACGACGAGATGGGCTCGCCGAAGGAGACCGAGTGCAGCGCGGGCCCGCGGTCGCCGGGCGGGCCGGCCCCCGTGACCACGCTGAAGGCGAGCTTGCGGGCCGGGATGAGCGCCGCGCCGTCGTCGATCAGCGCCCGCACCGGCGTGCCGCCGGTGGTCCCGATGATCTGCGCGGAGGTGATCAGCGCGCCCAGCCAGTGCGACACGTCGATAATCTCCTGGCCGGCGACGCCGGGGAAGAAGTACTTGTTGCCGCCGGACATGCCGACCACCTCGTGCGGCAGGACCGGCCCGACGACCAGGGCCACGTCATGCTCGACGACGGCGCGGTTGAGCCGCACCTGCACGTCGGTGCGCAGGCGCCCCTGCGACAGCTCGGTGACCCGGGCGGCGGGGATCGTGCCGAGGTCCGCGAAGGACTCCGGCCGCCACCATTCGTGGTTGATCACGGTCATCCCCGGATAGGCGCGGGCCAGCTGGCCGGCCGGGTACCCGAGGTGCGCGGCCAGCGCCGCCTCGCTCATCGGCGGGTGCGTGCCCAGGGCGATCAGCACGGTCAGCCGGGACACCCGGCCGTGCAGCGCGCTGTGCACGGCCCGCACCAGCAGCGGCAGCGGGCAGGCGCGCGTCGCATCCGGAACGAGCACGCAGACGCTGCGGCCGTCCAGCGGCAGCGCGCCCAGTTGCCCGGCGATGAACGACACGACCTGATCCGGGGCCAGGATCTCGCCGGGGCCGCCGATCCGGGCAGCCCCGGCCGGGCTGGCGGAGGCGGCCGCGTCGCGCGGGCCGCCGGTCAGGGTCATGCCCTCACTGTGCGCCGTGCCGCTGGCCGCCCGCACGCCGGCCCCGGCTACTGCCGGGCGCGCCCGCGCTGGCCCGCCCGCGCTGACCTGCGCCGCGCCGCGATGATGGAGGGCATGAACGCCGCCGCGGCCCTGGCCCCGCACCCTGACCGGCTGCTGCCCGCCGACCCCGGGACCCGGGAGGTGGCCCGGCGGCTGTACGCGGGCGTGCGCGGCCTTCCGGTCATCTCCCCGCACGGGCACGTGCCCGCTCAGCTGCTGGCCGACGACGCGCCCTTCGGCGACCCGGCGTCGCTGCTGATCACGCCCGACCACTACGTCACCCGGCTGCTGCACGCCAGCGGCGTGCCGCTGGACGCGCTGGGCGTCGGCGCCGGCCAGCGCACAGCGGCCCAGCGCACCGAAGCACAGCGCACCGAAGCACAGGCCCGGCGGGCCTGGCGGATCCTCTGCGAGCACTGGCCGGCCTTTCGCGGCACCGCGTCCCGGTACTGGCTGGAAAACGAGCTGGCGGAGATCTTCGGCGTCACCGTCCGCCCCGGCCCGGCCACCGCTGACGCGATCTACGACACGATCGCCGCCCGGCTGGCCAGCCCGGCGTTCCGGCCCCGCGCGCTACTGCACCGGTTCGCCATCTCGGTGCTGGCCACCACCGACGATCCGTGCGATGACCTGCGCTATCACCGCGCAGTGCGGGACGACCCGGCGGTCGCCACCCGGGTGCTGCCGACGTTCCGGCCCGACCGCTACCTGGAGCCGGGCGCGCCCGGCTGGCCGGATCTGGCCGATGCTCTCGGCCGTGCCGCGGACACCGACACCGGCAGCTACGACGGCTTCATCGCCGCGCTGGAGTCCCGCCGCCGCTACTTCATCGGGCACGGGGCGGTGTCCGCCGACCACAGCCACGTCGACGCGGTGACCCTCGCGCTGGAGCCCGGGCAGGCGCGCCGGATCTTCGCCGCCGCCCGGGCCGGCACCGCAACGGCGGACGAGGCGACCGCGCTGCGACGGCACCTGGTCCTGGAGATGGCCCGCATGTCGGCCGACGACGGGCTGGTGATGACCCTGCACCCGGGGGTGTACCGCGACCATCACCCGGCCACCCGGGAGCGGTTCGGCCCCGACGTCGGCGCGGACATCCCCGTCGCCGTGGAGTTCACCCGGGCTCTCGCGCCGCTGCTGGCGCGGTTCGGCACGGCCGCCGGCTTCCAGCTGATCCTGTTCACGCTGGACGAGACGGTGCTCTCCCGGGAGATTGCGCCGCTGGCCGGTTTCTACCCGTCGGTTTACGCCGGCGCGCCCTGGTGGTTCCTGGACGCGCCGGACGCCGTGCGCCGGTTCCGCGGGGCCGTCACCGAGACCGCCGGGTTCACCCGCACCTCCGGGTTCGTCGATGACACCCGGGCATTCTGCTCGATCCCGGCCCGGCACGACATGTCCCGGCGGCTGGACTGCGGCTACCTGGCCGAGCTGGTCTCCGCGCACCGGCTGGACGAGGATGAGGCGGCGCAGACGGCGCACGACCTGGCCGCGGTCAGCCCGCGCCGGGCGTTCAGGCTGGCCCGGTGAGCACGACCGGACGGCGGCTCAGCCGGGAACGGGACGGCCGGCCGGCGCCGCCTGTGCGCATCGCGCATCTCGGGCTCGGCAACTTCTTCCGAGCGCATCAGGCGGCCTGCACCGATCAGGCAGCCGACGCGGCGCAGTGGGGCATCGCCGCGTTCACCGGCCGCAGCGCCGGGCCGGCCGGCGACCTGGCCGCCCAGGACGGCTTGTACACACTGCTGGTCCGCGGCCCGGAGGCCGACCGGCCGCAGGTGATTTCCGCGCTATCCCGGGTCGCCGGCTCGGCCTGGCTCGGCGGCTGGCGGGAGGTCTTCGCGCTGCCCGGCCTGGCCGTGGTCACGCTGACCGTGACCGAGGCGGGCTACCACCGCGCGCCCTGCGGCGGCCTGGACCTGGCCGACCCGGAGGTCGCCGCCGACGTCGCGGCGCTGCGCGCCCGGCCGCCCGGCGCCCTGCGAACCGCCCCCGGCAAGCTCGTCGCGGGCTTCCAGGCGCGCCAGGCGGCCGGCCTGGGCCCGGTCTCCGTGGTCCCCTGCGACAACGTGCCCGGCAACGGCGCGATGACCCGCCGGGTAGTCGGCGATCTGGCGGCCGAGGCGGACCCACGGCTGGCCGCGTGGATCGGGCAGCACGTCAGCTACGTCACGACGATGGTGGACCGGATCACGCCCCGCGCCACGCACGCCGACCGGGCGGGCCTGCTGGCCGCGAGCGGCATTGACGACCCCGCCTGCGTCGTGACCGAGCCGTTCAGCGAATGGGTGCTCAGCGGCGATTTCGCGGCCGGGCGGCCCGGGTGGGAGTCGGCCGGGGCCCGGTTCACCGCCGACCTGGAGCCGTGGGAGAACCGCAAGCTGTGGCTGCTGAACGGCTCGCACTCGCTGCTGGCCTACGCGGGCTCCATCCGCGGCGCGGACACGGTCGCGCAGGCCATCGGGGACCCGCTGGTCCGCGGCTGGGTCGGGCAGTGGTGGGACGACGCGCAGCGGCACCTGCCGCTGCCGGCCGCCGAGATCGCAGCCTACCGGTCGGCCCTGCTGGACCGGTTCGGCAACCCGCGGATCAGGCACCTGCTGGCGCAGATCGCCGCGGACGGCTCGCAGAAGATCCCGATCCGGATCCTGCCGGTGCTGCGCGCCGAGCTTGCCGCCGGCCGGGTGCCGGCGGGCGCGACCCGGGTCGTGGCCGCCTGGGTCCTGCACCTGCGCGGGATCGGCGCGCCGGTCACCGACCCGGCCGCCGCCGGGCTGCGGGCCGGCCTGGCGCACCGTCCGCTGGCGGAGGCGGCGGCCGCGGTTCTCGACGCGCTCGGCCTGCGCGACGACCGGGTCCGCCGCGCCGTGACCGAGCAGGCCAGGGAGCTTTCCGGCGAACCCTGACGCCGGCCGGGCCGCGGCCGGGCGGCCGGGCGGCGCTCGTCTTTCCGGCCGTGCTGCCGGCGTCGCGCTCTCCGTGCATGCGCGCAGCTAACCGGGGTAATTGGAGTCAGCGCCAGTGGCCAGGGCTGGACCGCCGCGGCCGGGCGCGAGCACCTAGTCCGTATCGGCTGACGAGCGGGCCGGCCCGGCCCGGCGTGCGGCGTCGTTGCCCCGCTGCCCGCCCCGCGACCGGGCCGGCCCGGTCGCGGGTGAGGCTTGCACATGCCCGGGCTAGCATGGGGCCCGCCTGCTGCCGGGTCCGCAGGCCGGCCGGCGACAGCTGGGCGGTGCATCCCGGGCAGCCGGCGGCGCTGGTTCCGGCGGAATGCGGTGAAGGGGCATGACCACAGTTCTCGTGCTGAACGGCCCGAACCTCAACTTGCTGGGGACGCGCGAGCCGGGAGTCTACGGCCGCCATACCCTGGGCGACGTGGAGGAACTCTGCCGCGCGGAGGCCGGGAAGTACGGCCTGGAGGTCGACTTCCGGCAGTCGAACCACGAGGGCGTCCTGGTCGACTGGATCCAGGAGGCCGCAACCCGGCATGCGGCCGGCAGCCTCATCGGCGCAGTGTTCAACCCGGGCGCGTACTCCCACACGTCGATCGCTCTGTACGACGCGATCATGGGTTGCAGGCTGCCGGTCGTCGAATGCCACATCTCGAACGTGCATGCCCGCGAGGAGTTCCGGGCTCGTTCCTTCATCTCCCCCGCGGCGGCGGGGATCGTCGTGGGCTTCGGCGTGCACGGCTACGCGATCGCCATTCACGGCCTGCACCTGCTGTCCGCCCGGGCGGGCTGAGCGCTGTCGCCTCCAGCGCCCTAGGACGAGATGGCGGATGAACGCAGACGATCCCCATCCGGCCGCGGCGGGACAGCCGGCCCGGCGGGCGGCCGTGCTCGGCTCCCCGATCCGGCACTCGCTTTCGCCCGTGCTGCACCGGGCGGCCTACCAGGCGCTCGGGCTGCGCGGCTGGCGATACGACGCGGTCGAGTGCGATGAGGCCGGGCTGCCGGACCTGGTCAGCGGCCTCGGCGCCGAGTGGGCCGGCCTGTCGCTGACGATGCCACTGAAGCGGGTGGCGCTGACCGCCGCCGACGAGGTGTCGCCGCTGGCCCAGGCCATCGGGGCGGCGAACACCCTGGTGTTCGGGACGGCCGGGCCGGCAGCCGGGCGGCGGGCGGAGAACACCGATCCGGCCGGGATCGTAGCCGCGCTGCGGGAGGCCGGGCTCGGCCGCTGCGAGCACGCGGTGATCCTCGGCGCGGGCGGAACCGCTCAGGCGGCCCTCGCCGCGCTGCGCGAGCTGGGCAGCCGGTCGCCGGCTGTGCTGGTGCGCAACCCAGCCCGGGCCGCTGAGCTGCGCGCGGCTGCCCAGCGGCTCGGGATGACGCCGGAGGTCTCCGGCGGGCTGTTCGAGGCCCCGATTCCCGAAGCTGACCTGGTCATTTCCACGCTGCCCGGCGGCGCGGCCGACCCGCTGCGCGCGACCCGGTGGAGGCCCGGGACGACGGTGCTGGACGTGGTGTACACGCCGTGGCCGACTCCGCTGGCCGCCTCGGCACTCGCCGCCGGCTGCCCGGTGGTCAGCGGCCTGTCGATGCTGCTGCATCAGGCGGTCGAGCAGGTCAGGCTGATGACGGGGCTGCCCGGCCCGGTCGATGCCATGCGGGCGGCGCTCATGGCAGCGGTCGCCAGCCGGGCCGCTCAGGCTGGCGCGGACGGCAGCTGATCTAGCTTCCCGATGATGTCGAGGCTGATATCAGCGGGCTCACGGCCGTCGGTTACGACAATCTGGGTGGCGACGGCCCGGTAGCCCGCCTGCCGTCGCTGGTAGACCTGCTCCAGGTCAGGACGCCGCAGCAGCGGCCGGAGCTCGTCATGCCGCACCCGCCCCATTGCCTCGGCGTAGCTGACGTGCAGGTAGACGACGTGACTGCCGGCCAGGGCGCGGCGGGTGCCCGGATGCTCGACGCTTCCGCCGCCGAGCGCCAGCACGGCCTCGCCGCCGCGCAGCAGCCCGGCGATCACCTCATGCTCGAGCGCGCGGAACGCCGGCTCCCCGTCAGTGCCGAAGATGTCCCGGATCGGGCGGCCCGCCTGGCTCTCGATGACCGCATCGGTGTCGAGGAACGGCACGCCGAGCCGGCCGGCCAGCACCTGGCCCACCGTGGTCTTGCCGGCGCCCATGAACCCGATGAGAACGATCACCCGGACTGAACCCCTGCCCTCTCGCGGAGAGCAGCCGTCCTCCGCTGTTACCCCCGGAACGATACCTGGCCTCGAGAAATCCGGGCAGGCCGGCAAACCCCAGGGGGCGTGTCCGCGTCTTGCTTCTGTACGCCAGATGACAACTGAAGCGGCAGTAGAGTCGCTTTCACGGTCGCAGATGCGGTTAGCCGACAAGGAGCAGTTCTGTGCGGAGAATACTGGTCATGCTCACTTGCGTCGCTGCGGCGCTGGCGCTCGGCATACCGGCTGCACAGGCTACCGGGACTGGCGGTGAGCAGCCGCCGGCCGGCGTGGTGTCCGCTACGCCGCCCAGCAGCCTGCCGCACCTGAAGGCGACTGACGACAGCCCGGTCGAGCAGGTCAGGCAGCTGGTGCAGTGCGGCGGCACGATGTACGCCGTCGGGTCGTTCAGCTCCGTTGTCCGGGGCAGCACCACGTACCCGCGCACCGACATCTTCAGCTTCAGCGCCACCGCGCCGTACACCGTGACGAGCTGGGCGCCGGCCGTGATCGGCAGCACCAGCACCAACGAACTCGGCGCGGCGGCGATCAACTCCATCGCGTTCAACGGCAGCAACTGCGCCGACGCCTACATCGGCGGCAACTTCACCTCGGTCAACGGCACCAGCGTGAACGACATCGCCGAGATCGACACCACGACCGGCAACGTGGTGACCAGCTTCGGGCACGACGCCAGCGGCGAGGTGGACACGCTGCTGGGCGTGGACGGGCACATCCTGGCCGGCGGCCTGTTCACGACCATCAACGGCGCGTCCGCCCCGTACTGGGCCAGCCTGAGCCCGGCCGCCGGCAGCAGCGACGGGTTCTTCAGCAGCCTGCCGGTCAACGGCCGGGTGTACAACCAGCAGCTCAGCCATTCCGGCACGCTGGACCTGATCGAGGGCCAGTTCACCTCGGTGGACGGGCAGCCCCGGCAGCAGGTGGCAATGCTCAACGTGAGCGGCGCCAAGGCCGCCGTGACCGGCTGGACGTCGCCCACCCTGAACATCGCCTGCACCGACACCTTCTGGGCCCGGGCGGCGTCCTGGTCTCAGGATGACTCCACCGTGTTCGTGGCCGACACGGGCTATCACGAGCCGGGCGTCAGCACGCACGGGCCGCGCCCGGCGGGCAGCCCGTGCGACGCCGCGATGGCCCTCCCGGCCACCCAGTCCTCGGTCAGCCCGGAGTGGATCAACCAGACCGGCTGCGACTCCCTGTTCGCCACCGCCGCGGACTCGCAGGCGGCCTACTTCGCCGGGCACGAGCGGTTCTCCATGAACGGCCAGGCGTGCGACGTGCTCGGCGCCGGCGGGTACAACGCCCCGGGCATCGAGGGCCTGGGCCCCGCGAACGGCAACCTGTACCTGAACGCGGCCGGCACCGCCGGCTACTACAGCCGGGACCGGGGCCTGGGCGCTGACGACATGCTGGTCACCAGCGCCGGACTATGGATCGCCAGCGACAACTCCGGCGCCAGCCAGTACTGCGGCGGCGTGTCGACGGCAGGCATCTGCTTCCTGCCCTACAGCTGAATCCGAAACCCGCCGCGGCGGTCCCGCCGGTTTACGCCAGCGGGACCGCCTATCACGATGACTGCGAGCCGCGTTTGAACCGGCGCGTGATCCATGCCGTTGCCAGGGGTACCGGGCGTCGGGACCCAGCTGGCGGCAACGGAGGGCGAAAGTGCATTCACGATGGCTAGGCATAGGGGTGGCCGCGACCTTGCTCGCCGTCTCCGCTGCTGGCGGCGCCAGCGCGGCGACCGGGAGCATCTGGCAGGTCGTGCCCAGCGTGAATCAGCAGGCAACCCAGGTTACCAATAGCTCCTTCGCCGGCGTGTCGGCAGTCAGCGCGACCGACGGGTGGGCGGTGGGCCAGTTCATGGACGCCAGCGCTCTGGGGCACCCGCTGGTCGAGCACTGGAGCGGGTCGCGCTGGACACTCAGCAGCGCGCCCGAGCCAGCCGGCAAGCAGGCCAGCCTGGCAGGCGTGGACGAGGTGAGCCAGTCCGACGCGTGGGCCGTCGGCACCAGCGCGGCCGGCCAGGCAGGCGAGGGCAATATCGACGATGAGCCGCTGATCGAGCACTGGAACGGCACCCAGTGGTCCATGGTCGCCGGGGCCACCCTTCCGGCAGGGGCGACCGGCGACCTGACCGCCGTCGGCGGAACCGGACCAGATGACCTGTGGGCGGTTGGCTTCACCCTGTCAGCGGACGACTCGCAGGAGACTGTGCTCTTCGAGCATTTCAATGGCACCAGCTGGCAGCAGGTGAGCTTCCCCGCCCAGGAGTCAGCCTGTGACCCGAACGCGAGCGACTGCTTTATCGATCCCGCAGCGGTGACGGCGACAGCACCGGATGACGTGTGGGTCGTCGGCACCGTCCGGGAACCAAATCCGACCGCGAACTTCATCGCCCACTGGAACGGGATGCAGTGGACTGTCGCACCCGCGCCATGCCTGCAGGGGCAGACCGTCCAGATGTCGTGCCCGCTGACCAGCCTTGATCTCAACGAGCTGTCCGGGGTAACCGCGATCAGCCGCACCGACGCCTGGGCCTCGGGCAGCGAGAGCAACGTCAATGACCAGAACTTCAGCGTGCCCTACGTGCTCCACTGGAACGGGGCGAAGTGGGCGCTGGTCAGGACGCCCAACCGAGGCGGCGAAGGCAGCCGGCTGAACGGCATCTCCGCGCTGAGCACGGCTGATATCTGGGCGGTCGGCCAGACCCAGCAGCTCGATGGCGCCATCGAGCCGGTGACGGAACAGTTCAACGGCTCGGCATGGCAGCTGGTACCCAGCCCGGCCCCCGGGGCGACGGGACGGACACCCGACGACTCACTCGCCGGCGTCACCAGCCCCGGCGGCCACCTGGTGTTCGCGGTGGGCGCGCGCGATATCACGGGCGAGTGCTGCCTGCGCACCCTGGCCCTGAACACCACATCCGGCTGACGCTCAGGCACCGTGCCACAGCCTCCGGAACGCCGGGGCCTCTTCGTCAACGATCCTTGACAATACTCTTGGCCGTCAAGGATCATTGACAGCCATGGAGGATAACTCGGGAGCCGGCCACGGCTTTCGCGCTGGGCAGATGGTCACGGAGCTGGCTGATGCCGTGGAGAGGGGGCTGGCCGAAGTGGCCCGTGCCGATCCGCTCGCGACGCTGTCGGAGGCAGCGCGGCTGGAACGCCTGGCCCGCACGCTCGCGGAGCACGCGGCGGCGGCCGCCGCCCGTGCGGGCATGTCATGGAGTGACATCGGTGCCGCGTACGGGATTAGCCGGCAGGCTGCGCACCAGCGTTTCGCCCGCCACGTGCGACGGCTCAGCAAGGGCACAGAAGGCCGGTACAACAGATGAGGACGATAGCTGCGACGATCGACATCGATGCTCCCCCGATGGACGTCTGGGCGGTCCTGACTGACCTGAGCCGCTACCCGGAGTGGAATCCGCACATCCGGGAAGGTGCCGGGGAGGTCACCGCCGGCAGCAGGCTCACCTTGAGGATGTTCCCGCCCAGGGGCCGCCCGGTCACCATTCGCCCCAGGGTCCTGGCCGCCGAGCCGGCCGCAGACTGGCGATTGCTCGGCGGGCTCCCCGGGATCTTCGGCAGGCTCATCTTCAGCGGGGAGCACCGCTTCGCGCTGACTGCTGCCGGCGGGGGCACCCGGCTGGTTCAGAGCGAGACCTTCCGCGGCATCCTCGTGCCCTTTATCGGCAAGACCCTCGCCGGTGCCCAGGCTAGCTTCCAGGAGCAGAATCAGGCTCTCAAGAAGTGCGTCGAGACGCATCGTCAGCAGGACACGACGACCTGAGACCCCTGCCGGGTCAATGCCCGGCGCGGCCGGCCGCATCGCGGCGCCGGGAAGGACCTGCACAGGTACTTGATCTCTTCGCATTCCATGATCTGGATGCGGCCGTGGCGGGCGGCGAAGGCGTGGCCAATCTTGGTGACCCAGGAGGTGGTCACCAAGATTCCCTTCGTGGCGTGCTTGCTCTTCCATCACGACGGCGAGCGCGCGCACTGCCTCGACGCCGACGGCGCCGCGGTACCGCTTGGCCTGGATGATGCAGAGCCCGCCGAAGACCGGGTCTTCGTTGACGGCGACGGCGTCGACTCCGCCGTCTTTGGATGCCTGTGTGTTCCACGACTTCATGCCCATTGCCTCGAGCAGCTGCCGGACCAGGTGCTCGAACTCGGTGGGCGTCACGGCGAGCAGGTCGGGCCGGCTGTCGAGGCCCGCGATGGCGTCCATGCCCTCGACGAACTTGTACTGCGACAGGAGGGCCTCGAAGTCCATGACGGGCCGGACAGCCTCGAGATCGCAGGGGTGGTGGGATGAGACCAGGGCGATCCTCGCCGCCGGCCCCGGGAACGCTCGCCTCCAGCGCGACGAAGGACGCAACCCGGTCGCGGGCCGACGCGGCCAGGTAGTAGCCGATCGGCGTGCCCCAGTCATGCCCGATCACGTGCGCGGCGCCGGCCCCGAGACGATCCAGCAGGCGAGCGACGTCGGCCGCCGCGGTCGCGACCTCGCAACCGCCTCGGGCCGCTCCGTCTCCCCCAGCCGCGCAAGTCAGGGGCGATCACCCGGTACCGGCCAGCCAGCACCGGGATCAGATGCCGCCACTCATACCATGTGCGCCTTGGCCGGGATGACTGGTCACGGAGCGCGTCCGCCTCAATAGCAGAAGGCTTACCTGCCTGGACCTGGGCGGAGCGGGAGCGGTCGGACCCTGACGCGCTCGGGCGTCAGGGTTGCGATAGCACCAGCGAGGAGCAGTTCGGTGAGCTGGCCGGGAAGAGCTGCGAGCAGCAGCACGGCGAGCGCTGCCGACGGCAGGGCGTCGACTTCGCGCACCAGGATGACCGACGGCCGGATATCTCCGGAGGAGAACAGGAGCTGCACGAAATCGTGATCACCGGTAATCAGTACCCGGTCCTGGCTGCGGGCCCGGTCTAGGACCACCTGGTCGTCGGTACTGGTGAGGCCGATCTCGCCTACGTGGACCGCATCGTGCCCGGCTGCCTTCAGGTGAGGGCAGACCCGGTAGGAGACGTTCTCATCGAGCAGGAACCTCATGCCGGGCGGGAAACGGGCAGGTGGTACTCCCGCACCGAGAATGCGGCGTAGGCGGTCGCCTGCTGGATGTCAGCCGCCTCAATAAACGGGAAGTCAGCCTGGATCTGCTCCAGCGTCCAGCCTGCACCGACCAGGTTCAGCAGGTGCTCGACTGTGAAGCGGTGTCCGCGGATGCATGGCTGACCGCCCATCTTGCCGGGCTCAATGGTGATGCGATCCAAGCGTTCCATGCCGCCAATGTACAGCCGGGCGTCCAGAAGCTCCGAGACCGCAACGGGATGCTCCATCAAGCCGACCGCCTGTCGCCGCGACTCCCTGGCTGAAGTCGCCCCCTCGCCGGAGCTGCTGCCAGGGCATGCCGTCATGCCGCTCGGGACGCGAGATATCAACTATGCCAGCCCGGTTCGGGTGACATCCGGTGACAAATGATCTCCGGGCGATCACTACGACGCTAAGCATGCGTTCTGACCTGCGGTTATGGGTGGGTGGAGCTGAGGGGATTTGAACCCCTGACCCCCTCGATGCGAACTCGCGGCCACGAGATCACTGAGGGGTGCTTGCGCAGGTCGCCTGGTCGATAGCGGTCATCAAAGGTCGGCCGTGACGTGACCTGGCTGCTGCACTTTCGTGCTGCACCCAGCACGTCGTAGTCAGGGTTCCTCGGTGGCGGGCGTCACGAGGTCGTAGGCACGGAGGCGGATGCGGCCTACTATCCGCTGTCCGTCGCGAACGCCGCCGACCAGATGCCATCGCTCGTGCCATGTCCAGACTGTCCCATCGGCGTGAATGTAGTCCGCGGGCTGTCCGGTTGTGGCGGGCGTCGGCCTGCGGTTTCCGTGTCCGGTTGCGTCCGGTTCCCTGAGTCCGCTGCGGCAGCGCCGTAGAATCCTGTACAGGCCAGGGGAGGAGCGTGACGCGTGACCTTGGACGAGATCAGGGCGTTGGGGCTGCGCCTTGCCGAACTGTGCGAGAAGTACGGAATAGCGGAGCTGTCGGTCTTCGGGTCAGTTGCGCGCGGCGATGCGCGGGCGGACAGTGATGTGGACTTGTTCTACGTGCGCGTTCCCGGCAATGACCTGGGCATATCGTATTTCGCTCTGCAGGAGGATCTGGAAAAGCTCTTCGGTCGGCGTGTTGACCTCGTCCCGAAGGAGGGCCTGCACCGGGTCATCCGGGATCAGGTCCTTGCCGATGCGCAGGTCCTGTATGCGGCGTGACGAACTGTACGTCGCCGATCTTGTAGACAATACGCGGGCTGTCCGGGAGTATCTGGACGGCATAAGCCGCGAGCAGTGGGACCAGGACCGGGTTCGGCGGGACGCGGTCCTCTACCGGCTGCTTCTGCTGGGAGAGACCGCCAGCGCGCTTCCGGACATCCTTCGGGATCGGTACCCCGACGTGGCCTGGCGGCAGATCCGGGCCTTCCGCAACCTCGCGGTGCACAAGTACTTCAGCGTTGACTGGGCAGTTGTCTGGAAGATCGCGCAGGACGAGGTGCCGCTCCTGGGAGAGCAGGCGATGGCATAATGCACGCAGAGTTCCCTGACCTGGCACGTACCTATGACCCCGGACCGGTCCCGGCACCAGAGACAGCACCAGGAGCGGACCCTGGGAAATGAGCCCGGACGGACAACGTGTGTGGTTATCGCCGGGTGACCCGGGTCGCTCGGACTCTCCAGCCTGAGCGTAGTCGTACGTAGCAGCTGAACGTCTCAGGCGCTCATGCATGCTCCGGCCGCGTTCCGGCGGGGCGTGTTCGTGGCCGACTACGAGATCGACGCCGCGTGAGCGATCCCTCGCCACTGCTCGACCGCGCGGGCATCGAGGAGGCGTTCCGCCGTCTTGGCGACCGCCTGGCGGTCGTGACCGAGCGCGCCAGGCGCTGACAGCGAAACAGGCCAATCGGCTATGGGTTACGGACGGCCGATTCCATGAGCAGAAACTATTTTCTGCAACCTTTACTGGCACGCAGCGAACTCCGCCGAACTGGACTGGACTAAACCGTGCCAATCCTCACTAGAGGCAACCTTTTGTTACACGCATGCTGTTTGACAGAGATACAGGGTTATTGGCATAACTTGAGACACGATCCCGTCGCGCCAGGTGAGCACACGGAGAAGCCGCCGGTAGCGGGGCCATTCCAGGGGACAGGCCGAGGTGGGTTGATAATGTCTGGTGAACTCCATACTGCCGCAGAAGCCGCGGGTATCCTCAAGGTGCGCGAGTCGTGGCTCAAGACGAAGGCCGCGGCCCGGTTGATTCCCTGCACATTCATCGGCAAGCACCTGCGGTTCAGCGATGGCGATATCGCTGAGATCATGAAGGCCGGGGCGCGCCAGCCGGTCACCTCACGCCAGCCCGGATCGCGGCGCAGCACCGCCTGAGTGGCGTCCCGAGACGAAGGAGCAGCCGTGGCGTATGCGGAGAAGCGCGGGAAGGGCCCGGAGCCGTGGCGGGTCAAGTACAAGCTGCCCAGCGGGATGGAGGTCAGCGAATCCGGGTTCAGGACCAAGGTTGCCGCGCTCGCGTGGGGACGCGACCAGGAGGACAGGATGCGCGAGGGCCGCTGGGCCGATCCGAACGCCGGGAACATCACGGTCAGCGAGTGGATCGAGCGGTGGCTGGCCATGCAGGATGTCGGCATCAGCACGGTCGAGAACCGCGAGTACCTGATCCGGCGGTTCCTGCGGCCCGCATGGGGTGCCAGTGAGCTGCACTCGCTCAGCACCGAGGAGATCACCAAATGGGAGAACTCGATACCCGCCCGCACCGGCGTCTCCCCGGCGTGTCGCCCGCGATGCCCGCAGCCTGCTGTGCACGATCCTGGGTGACGCGGCCGCCGCCAAGCCGCCGCTGATCCCCTACAACCCCGCGCTGCGGCCCCGTAACCGCGGCCGACGCACCGGCCGCAGGCTTGAGCGCGCCCCGCAGCGGGTGTGGGCAACTCCCCTGGAGGCGTTGCTGGTCGCCGAGCGGGCCGCGCTTCTGTCGGGCCGGGACGACGATTTCACCATGGTGCTCACGATTGGTTACACCGGCCTGCGCTACGGGGAGACGATCGGCCTCGAATGCGGCTACGTCCGCCAGGACGAGATCCATGTCGAGTGGCAGCTCCGCGAGATCAGGAGCACGTTTCACCGGATCCCGCCGAAGGACGACTCCTACCGCAGCCCCAGCTGGGAACCGTGCCTGCCCGTCGACCTCCCGCCGTTCCTGGCCGACCTGCTCACCAGACAGGTCCAGGCCCAGGACCGCCGGAAGTGCGCCTGCGCGAGGCAGCATGGCGGCAGCGGGCAGTACGTGTTCCTCGGCCCGGACGGCGGTCATTACCGGCGCAGCGGCTACGCTCGCCGCGTGTTCCGCCCGGCCTGCGACGGTCGGCGGGACGTAGCACCGGGCCGCCCCGACCGTCTGATCGTCACGGACGCCACCATCTGGCCGGGCCTCCCGGTCGCTGCCTGGCCACCGGCCCAGCCCGGCGTCGTCTTCGCGCCGCCCCGCGGCCGGGGCATACAGGCCATTCCCGAGGCCACCCGCTTGCCTCCTGGCTGCCGCTGAAGCCTGGCCTGACGCCTCATGGCTTGAGGCACGGCCACAAAACATGGATGGCCGAAGATGGCATCCCCGAGATCCTCGCCGAGCAGCGCCTCGGCCACGAGGTGCCTGGGATGCGGGGCCTCTACGCTCACGCCTCGGAGCGGATGCGCGACGAACTGAAGGCCGCCCTCCAGGCCCGCTGGGAGGACTCCCTACGCGCCCGCGCCGCCATCCACTCCCATTCACCCGTCCCGCTGCTCGACGAGCTGCTGGCCAAGTTCCGCCCGAAAATCCAGCCGCCGACGGAGCCAGTGACACGACCAACGACACCGCAGGAGCCAACGGCACCGGGAGACAGCGAGAAGTTGATCTCCCAAATTCCTCCCGAATCAGCGGTAGACCCCACCCTAGGAACTAGGATGGGGTCTAGCCAACGAGCTTCTGACCTGGCCAAACACCGGAATCAGCCGGTGGAGCTGAGGGGATTTGAACCCCTGACCCCCTCGATGCGAACTGAGCGGTCCGGTGTCCGTAGTAACTGTTCAGCGACGAATCCGCAGGTCACCGGCGTTGTATAGCAGGCGATCACTCCGTCTGACCGCGTCTGGCAGCGGCTGGCCGCTCCCAATCCGCTCCCCGGGGCGAAAGCCGTAAGGCGTGCTGTGTCAGAACTCCACAGACAGCATGGGGGCGGACGGGTCTGCTGACCAGCCGTGAGCCGATGAGCCTTCAGTTGCGAGAACAGAATCCGCGCGCCCTAGCGGTCTTCAAGACCGTGCCCTGAACTCGCCTGACCAGCGGTGATCCCGCAGCCGAGTGGAGTCTCGGCATGTACTCGGCACAGTCGGGCTTGTGCGCGCTGAGCTGCCAGCTGCGCGCACCGACTGCCGCCATTCTGCGCGGGGCAGCGGCCTGTCAGAGCTTGTGGGCTGGAGCGCGCAGATCGGGGCGATCTGTGTGCGGCCACCCGCGCGGTCGCCGCGGCTGATCAACATCCGATTCTGCCGATGTAAGTGCGTATACGAGACCTAGTTCCGGTGCTGTCCGGTCCGGCTTTCCTGATGCGTACGCGAAGCGCGTCCGGGAACCGTTGCGCGGCTGGCCGTCGGTCACCCCGGCCAGCAATTCCAGCAGGTCACGGCAAACGGGCGGCACCGGGCCGGAGGCAGCGGGCCATCCGCCGGCCAGATCATCCGCGAGCCGGGACATCAACGGCGCTGAAACCGCACGCGGCTCAGTGCGATGCGGTTAGCGCGCCCAGCCCTACCAGCGCAGCGAAGATCAGCGACAGCAGCGCGATGGCGGCCCACACGATGAAGAGCCCCGCCGCCACTTGCCGGAGTACTCTCCTGCGCGACACGAAGAACACGACGAACAGCACCGCCGCGACTACTGCCGCCGGAGCGGTAACCAGTTCCTCGTGCCAGTTGAAGATCGAATAGGTACGGTGCGGGTGCAGCGTCCGCTCGTGCTCATCCCACTTGTAAGCCAGCACCGCCAGGCCAGCGATGACCAGCGTGACGACGTTCGCGGCCGTGGTCGCGGCGAATGTGACCAGCGCCAGCTTCTTATCGTCGTCGCTGAACGTCAGCTTGCGCTTGTCCGCATCCTCAGCCACGCGCAGATCGTATGGCCGGGTCGTGATGATCAGCTAGCCTTCGTCGCGCTCGGCCGGGATTCTCGGCACGACCACGAAGTGCGGCACTGCAGAACGTGCGCGCTGCGCAAAGACTCACGCGCGCAACCACACAGGACTGCACCTGCAGCGGATTGACGTCTTGGTACTCGTCAACGACTACGTATCTGATGTCCTCCTTGATGTGGTCTTGGACTCGTACGTAGTCGTCATCCTCGTACGGGTCTCCCTCGAGGTAGTCGACAGCGCCGCGGATGATCTGGGTGTAGTCGAAGAGCGAGTGCTCCTCGATGAGAGTCATGTACTTCTCAAACGAGTCGATCACACCGCCCGGGACGCGGTGAAAGTCGATCTTGTCCTCCCGCAGCACACTAAGCACCTGCAGGTAGAGCTTCGAGTTGATGTACCGCCGTAGTACGCCGGGGCGCGCCGTAGTTGGGCAGGACGTCAGGCCGGACTTGCCGCTGTAGCGGTCAACGAATAGCTGGGCCGTGATGTCCGTTAGCACCGAGAACTTGAACGCGTCCGGCACCAGCCGCTGCAGCAGATCCAGGCAGTAGCCGTGCATAGTTCCGACATACATCTCGGCCAGGCCGCTGACCTCGCCGAGCTCCCGCTCGACGATAGAGAGGATGCGTTCCTTGAGTTCAGCTGCCGCCTTTTCGGTGAACGTGAACGCAATGAGGTTTTCTCAGCGACTTTCACGCGAGTCGCTTGTGCTCGAATAGCGTCAGGACAAGGGCTGCGCGTGCGATGGGGCCTATCTCGCTGGGGCTTGCGGTGACGTTCTGGAGTGTCTTCCAGCGCTGGGAGAGCAGCGCGAAGCCTCTTTCTCCCAGGCACCGTGCCGAGCTGAGCAGCATATTCCGGGTGCGCGCGTTAATGTCCAGTTCCTTGACGCCCTTCGGCTTCTTCACCGGGGTGAGGATACCGTGACCTGCGCCTTCGTACCCGCAGTCGGCTAGGCCCGGCATCCTGCCCGTGTAATTCCGCAGCACCGCCAGCACTTTTTCCCGGGCCGCGGCCAGGTCATGGACATTCCCCGGCAGCACGTCCGAGATCCACATCGGGAGGCCGCCGGGGTAGAACAGGCCCTGGATGTTCCCGCCGAAGTCCTTCTTCTTCCCCGAGTACCACAGGCCGGTCTCCCGGCCCTTCCGGCTGACGGTTTTCTCGTGGCACCGGTCGGCGGCGACGATCTTGCCGTCCAGGATCACGTACGGCGTCCCCTCGGCCACAGCTCGTTCCAGGGCCTCCTCCAGCCCGGGCGCCTGCGCGGCGATCGCCGTCGTCCCCTCGGCCACGTAGCGGTACGACGTCGCCTGCGACAGCCCGAACCCCGCCCCCAGCCGCGGGATGCCCGCCTTATCCCGGTACCAGGCCAGCACGAACAGCGCCTGCCGGTAACACCCCAGGCAGCGGGTGCCTTTCCGGGTGCCGGTCTCCTTCCGGTGCCGGGCCAGCAGCCCGGACACGAACACGATCAGTTCCCTGGGGACGTCAAGCCTGACACGATAGGTGACCACGCGGAGCCCCTCCCGGTGGCGGATGATCTTCGACGAGACCTCTTCTACCGGGGGCTCCGCGCCTTCCCACGGATATCTTCTTATGTCTGCGTGTCTGCCCTGATGCTCCGTTACGTGCTGTTTGCCGGGTTCACCCTTGCTGAGAAAACCTCAATGATGTTGCGGGGTGCAATACCGGGCTGGGCCAGGATGGCGGCGATGCGCTGCGAGATGACCTGTGTCTTGCCCGACCCTGCGCAGGCGATGATCTGCAGCGGCTCGTTGAGGCACGTGATCGCCTCGGCCTGAGCATTGGTGTACGAGGTCACTGGCCCTTGTTGGCAGGAGAGTGAGCTCGGCGCACTGCCTAACGTGTCCTTGCCGGCACACCCGGTTCAAGACTCCCAAACTCTTGCGGGTCGTGCCAAGCTTAGGCAGTCGTCGTGTGGGGAGGAACGTGTCTCGGCTCAACGATCTGCTGTACCAGCTCCGAGCGAAGGAGCCCGCGCTCGCTCACGACCTTGAGCAGGAGTTTGCTGCCCTGGCCAACCGCCGCGCGTTCGGCCTCAACTTCGAGCGGCACGTCCCAGAGGCCGTCGAACTCCCTGGCCGGAAAGTGCGCAAGAGCGACAAGGTCCGTATCCTGCCGGCCCGCAGTGAGATGCCGAGGAAGTCAGACGAGACGCTGTGGCGGGTCATCGGGATCGACAGGGCTACGGGCACGGCCTCGTTGGAACTCCTCAGCCACAGTGGGGTTGAGGATGCCGACAACCTCGTCGAGACGACGAAGGCACGCCGCCCTGACCGGCCGGGCCGACGACCAGCTCACCGACCAGCAGGCCCGCGCTGCGATCGCCGCCGCGCTGCTCCGCCAGATCCACGCCATCATCACCCGCCGCATCCCCTGGGACTCCGACATCGCCGCCGGGCGCCGTCGCCCCGGCCAGGGGGTGACTGCCCGCGCCGCATGACACCGCGGGCGTGCGCCCGCGGACAGGGGCAAAGCTCGCATCGACCTCGGGTGAAACCTGTTTATGAGCGTGAGCAGCCCCGCCCCCTCCGCAAGCTCGGATGAAGGCTGTCGGGACGACAAGCCCGCTTGGAAGCTAGGTAGAGCCGGAGGATCAGGGCCACGGCACCCCGGCCCGCCACCGCCCACGGTTGCAAGAACCCCAGCCCGGCGCCATGCCGCCACCGGGCCAGCCAGCGACGCCCGACACCGGAAAAGGGCCACTTGACAAACACCCTCATAGGCTGCTCATAACTGCCCTGCAAGAGCGCTGGGAGCAGTCGCTGCGCAAGCGGGCTGACCACAGCCTCCACTCATCCGTTTCGGTGGTGGATAACCTGCTAGCAGGCCATCACCGCAGGTAGTTCTCGCGCTATACGGGCCTTGCTTGCCTGTGCGGGTGCCAGCACTGAGGGGCAGGCGCAACATTGGCTCCAACCGACGCATGTGCATGGCACGCACACGGGTCGACGTTTTAGGGCGTCGTTACTTCAACCCGAACCGCCGCCGCGACTGTACATCCTCCGGGCAGCGCATTTAGGTAGTCTCCGTTACTGTTCATGGTTTGTTGGAGTTTAGCTGCGCATCCCGCATCGGCCAATATGACACGTAGAGCCATCGGGAATGGCAGGGCTTGACGCAATGCCAGCGGCTTTAAGGCGAAACGGCTGAGCGTCGGTTCCGCTCCTGGTTGCGCTGTGTGATCGTTCCTGGCCGCAGGCTTGTTGTTCAGGTTTCCCGCGAGACGGGCGAGGCTCCGGATAGAA
>JBKQSL010000284.1:0-6341 GCA_052143655.1 Streptosporangiaceae bacterium
CCGGTGCCACTTGCCGATTGTCTGCGGGGTCACCTGGAGGTCAGCGGCGATCTCGCTGATGGTGAGCATGCCTGAGGCGCGGACCCGGCCGGCGTGTGTGCTCAGGCCGCGTGCACGGCATAGCGCGGCGAGGTTCGGCACGGTGAAGGCCCGGCCCCGCCCGCCAGTGATTCCCCGGTCGTTGAGGATCGCGGAGATCTCGTCGAAGGGGTGGTCGTTGAGGAGCTCGTCGATCAGCTGGACGGTGGCGGGGCTGGTGGTGTGCTGTTCGGCGGCGGTGAGCGGCCGTGGCAGGGTGAGGGTGTGGTGCTGGCCGCCGGTGAAGCGGACCTGGCAGCGGGTGGCGCCGTCGCCGGCCCGGGTGAGGGTGACATCGGTGATCAGCAGGCGCAGCAGGCGCTTGCGTTCCCGCATGGGGGTGGCGGGGTTGTTCCACAGGGCTGGGAAGTCTTCGGCCAGGGCCAGGACGCGGGCTTGCTGCTGCTCATCGAGCGCGGCGTCGGTGTCGCGGGCGCGGGCATAGTCATCGCGGGCTTCGGCGAGCTCGCGCAGCCGGGTGTTCCAGTCGGCTTCCAGGTTGCCGGCCACCAGCCGGTTGGCGGGGTCAACGGACAGGTAGCGGCGCGCTGCGGTGTCGGCGGCGTTCTGGGCGCGCTGCACGTGAGCGGCGCGGACCGTGTCGGCCTTGCGGGCGTCGGCGGCCAGTTCGGCGGTGACGGCCACGGCGGTCTGCAGCGCCAGCGGGGTGAGGGTGCCGCAGGTCAGCGCGGAGATCGCGGCGTCGATGCTGGCGCCGGTGATGGCCTGGCAGGCGCGGCGGGCGTTCTGGATCCCGGCGCGCTGGCAGTGGCAGGCCGGGACCCGGGTGCGGCCGGCGAGAGTGTGGTAGCCGACGGTCATGCGCAGGCCGCAGCGGCCGCAGATGACCACGCCCTGCAGCAGGGCGCATCCTTCGCGGGCCGGGCCGGCAGTGCGGTCCTCGCCGCGGGATGCGGCGTTGGCGGCCGGCACGGCCTGGTTGCGCTCGTACTGGGCCCAGGTCAGGTAGCCGGGGTGGTGATCGCGGATGCACGCGGTCCACTCGGTCACCGGCTTGAGGTGGCTGTGAACGTGCCCGTCCAGGCCGGTGCTGGTCTTGCTGCGGCCATAGACGTAAGCGCCGGCGTAGGCCGGGTTGTGCAGGACGTCCAGCACGATGTCGTGGGTGAGCGGCTTGAAGTACAGCTCGCCGGCGCGGGGGCCGCCCTGGTGGCGGCCGGGGAAGGTCAGGTGCGCGGTGTTGAAGGCGGCCACCACGGCGCGGGCCGAGCCGGTGGCGGTGAAGGTGTCCAGCAGCAGCCGCAGCGCGCCGCGGACTTCGGTGTCGGGGTCGGGCATGATGGTGCCGGCGGCGTCGTAGGCCAGGCCGGCCGGCTGGCGGCGTTTCAGCTCGCCGCGGCGGGCCTTGGCCAGCAGTCCTCCTTGCATGCGGCCCGCAGGAAATGGAGCTCGCTTTCGGCCAGGGTCCCTTTGAGTCCCAGGAGCAGTCTGTCGTTGAAGCTGGCCGGGTCATACAGGCCGTCTTCGTCGCAGATCAGGGTGTCGTTGTGAGCGCAGATCTTGATGAGCTGCTGCCAGTCGGCTGAGTCGCGGGCCAGCCGGGAGCATTCCAGGCCGAGCACGATCCCGGCGCGCCCGAGCGACACCTCGGCGACCAGGTGCTGGAAGCCTTCCCGGTCGGCGGCGGAGGCGCCGGAGTGGCCCTGGTCGATGTCGATGACGTGGATCCGCTCGGCCGGCCAGCCCAGCGTGAGCGCCCGGCCCTGCAGGTCGTACTGCCGCGCGGTGGACTCGGTGTTGTTGACGGCCTGGTAGAGGGTCGACTGGCGGATGTAGAGGTAGGCGTCGCGGGACAGCCGGGCGGCTGTCACCTTGGACACAGTGTCGCTGCTCATGGCGGGATGGACTCCCTGTCAGGGAACGAAGACGGGAACGGGGATGCGGCGCGGGCCTGGGCCCGGGCATGGTGAAGCGTCAGCTGAGCCATCGCCGCGATGAGCTGGCTGGTCGCGGCGGGCAGCAGCGGCGCGCAGGCCGGGCCGGGGTTCTGGCCTCCTTTCGCGGGGATGGCTGACAGGGACTTGCCCGGCCTGCGGTTGCGCTGCCGCGCCGTCACGCTGGCCTGCGGGAGGGCGCGCGGGGGTCCACGCGGCCGCGCTGGCCATCCACGCCGCCATGCCCGAGGCGGCCAGCACCGCTGCCCCGTACCGCCAGCCGCCGCCGAGCCCGCTGGCGGCGATGCCGCGCAGCTGCTCGTAGGCGCCGGCGAGCGCCGCCGGGCCCGCGTCCTGCCGGGCGCCATAGCCCCCGGGCTGGGTGCTAGCTGCTTTTGGGCGGCTCCTTGTGCCCGTCCCCGGAGTCCCGCCGCGCGGCCCGCCGGGCGGCGAGGACACGCTCGACCGACCGTTTGTGCACGGTGACACCGAACTCGCCCGCGACGGCCGCGGCCAGCTGCGCTGAGGACAGCGCGGGATCGGCGGCGGCATGCTGCTCCAGGAAGTCCGTCACCGCGCCGGTGAGCTTGTGCCCGCCCTTGGGACCCGGCCTGGCCGGGATCAGGCCGGCCAGGCCGTGCCCGGCAAGGGCCTTCCTGGCGTTGTAGTAGCTCTGGCGGGCCAGGCCGAACGCCGAGGCGGCGGCCCCCGCACCCATCTGGCCGGCCTCGACCGCGCGCACCATCTCGTACTTGACCTGGACCAGGTCGGCGGGGTCGAAGAAAGTCCCGGCGGTGAAGGCCGGATCGGTCACCGCCTCCGGATGCGGGTTCAGCGTCCGTGACGCCGCCAGCGAGGCGTCCTTGCTGCGATCCCGGCCTGCCATCATGCCTCCCGCGTCCGAATTCCGTCCATGTAATTACGACGCAGAGGCTAGCAGCCCGGGTAACTTCCCGCCAGGCGAAGACGGCAATTACCGTGATAGTCAGCGCAATGGACTCCGGGAGCCGGGCGATCCGGCTGGCGCCATTCCGGGTATACGACAGAATCCTATGGACGTTCACGGCAGAATCTTCTGGACGCCGTCCGCACCGGAACGCAGCCGGGCGACCTCATCGGCCAGCTTCAGCAGATCCGCCGTCCGGAACGGCGCCCGGCCCGCCGCGACCACCACGAACGGATCCGCCGGCGCCAGATCGGTCCACTCCGCCGGCAAGCTGACCAGCTCACCGGCGTCACCAAAGACATAGACCCGGTCCGCCCGCCAGTTCCGGCGCCGCTTCACAAACTCCAGGTCCCGCTCAAACCACGGATGGAACGGGTGAACCACACGCACCCGCTCTGGCCCAGCCTGATCTACCGGTTCACGTGTAGTCGACGACTCAATCGAATGCGAAAGCCGAAGCCCATAACCGCACCGCGAAACTCGTCGCCAGAAATGCCAGAGGCTTCGCCAGCCCCGGCAACCAGGCCCGCCGCGTCCGCATGGCCACCACCCGCGCCGCCCGCCAGGGCCCGCCGGAGAACCCCGCCGCCGGCCGTCACGGGCAGTAGCCAGGGCGCCGTAGCGGACAACGCGCTCAGGCCGCCCCGCTGACCGTAGCGCCGCCAGCGGCATCCCGGTTAAGTACGGAGACCCGAGGTTTTCTCAGCGAGTTTCAGCTGATCATCTTGTGCTCGAATTGCGTGAGGACGAGCACCGATTTTGTGATGTCGCCGATCGTGCTCGACTTTCTCACTTATGCGGCTGTGGAGCATCCCGAGTTTCGTGCACACCTGGTTTCGTGTGTGCAGTTGCGCCGGGTGGCGGCTGCTGTGGTGAGGTTACCTGGTCTGCCTCCTTCCAGGGTGTATGTGGCTTGACATGGGGCGGAGGGCCGTAGCCTTGCCGGGCGCCGGGCCGGATCTTTGATCCGCTGCCGGCCTGGGCCGGTGGCGGCCCTCCGTCCCATGTCAAGCCACGTGTTCCTGCCGCGCTCAGTACCCGGCTTCGGCTTCCGCGGGTGGCCTGCGTCCCAGGCGGTGCATGAGCCTTTCGGTGTTGTACCAGTGCACCCAGGCGCTGGTGATTTCCTCCAGGTCGGCCAGGGTGCGGATGGGGCCGTTGCGGAACGGCGACCCGGGGTTCGCGGCCAGCGCGAACAGCACCCGCTCCACCCGCGGGTCGAGCTGACCGCCGGACGGCCACGGTGACCGGGTGCATTGGCGTGGGCCTACTGGCGGGCGCGCTCGACGTGCGCGCCGATCGCTGTCGCCTGTCGTGGGCACGCTGGCCGACATGGCGGTGGTGGCACAGGTGGCCGAGACATGGGCTTGGCCCTAACCATCGTCAGGTGTCCCTGATCATGGAGGAATGACAATACGGCCGCCCCCGGGGTTCCCGCTGCCCGAACTGGTGCTTGTCGCCAACCGGGTCCTCACCGAGGAAGCCGAGGCCCTCCGCGCCGCGCTGGACGGCTTCTCAAATGCGCCCCAGCCGGCTGCCCGTGGAGCAGGACGACCAGACGGTCTCGGGTTATGCCGGTCCCGAGGCGCAAGGCCGCGCCAAGCTTCTACGGCATACCCGGCATCAAGCGGCGCTGATATACGCCAATTCCTATGACCACCTGCTGACCCTGGGCAGGGTCCTGGGCGGCGACGGGGCGATGCCCCTGTTCTCGCACGTGAGCCTGTCGAGGGTCGTGTGCGAGGCAGCCGTCCGGTTTGCCTGGCTGATGGACCCAGGCATCAGCGCGAGGAGCGAATCGTGCGCGGCGCGGTCGCTCTTTACCTCAGCGCTGACGAACGCTTCAAGGGTGTACGGCGGCTTCCCGCCGAGCGCCACGACGCCGTACTGCCGCCAAGGATGCTGCCGAAGCTGCGACCTGAGCTGGGTCCGGACGGACAACCTCGGCGGCAGTTCGGAGATTGGGCCTTATGACCGAGTCGCGATCAACACACTTTCCAAGCGTGCGCCCCAGCGTTCGTGCAAGGCCAGGACGGTTCGTGGCCGGGGATGCAGGTTGCTGATGGGTGGGACCGGACGCTCACGGACGCAGGCGAGGTGTCCGTCAACGGATGTCTGGCTGACGCAGGTTGCATGCCTATTCGTGACCGTCCGGCGGGGGAACGCACTCATCTGCCACCGGTCGCGGGAATGTCAGCACGCGGGCAGGCATAGGGTGCAGACATGAATGCCATGAGCGCGGCGCGCTCTGCGGCGCAGGAGGCGCGGGAGCTTTCTGTTGGCGTGCCGCGGCCGGGCGGGGGCACGATCCTTGATGCGATCGGTAATACGCCGCTGGTCCTGGTGGACGGGATCTGGGTCAAGCTGGAGTACCTGAATCCTTCGGGGTCGATCAAGGCGCGCATCGCCAGGTACATGATCGAGCGGGCGGAGCGGGAGGGACTGCTGCGGCCGGGTGACACCATCGTGGAGGCCAGCAGCGGCAATACCGGGAACGCGATGAGCATGGTCGCTGCCGTCAAGGGCTACCGGATGCTCGTGGTCATGCCGGACGGGATGAGCGGCGAGCGGCTGGCGATCTCGCGGGCCTTCGGCGCGCAGGTGATGACACTCGGCGACTTCCACGTCAATGACGCGCTGGCCAAGGTCGCCGAACTCGGCCGCAAGCCCGGCTTCTTCGCGCCACAGCAGTTCGATTCGGAGTGGAACGTGGAGGAGAACCGGAGCTGGCTCGGCCCGGAGACGCTCGCCCAGCTGCCGGCCGGCGTGGTCCCGGACGCCGTGGTCGGCGGGGTCGGTACCGGGGGCACCATCGTCGGCGTGGGCCAGTGCTTCCGCGAGCGCAACCCATCGTGCCGGGTCGTCGCCGTCGAGCCCAACGAGTCGTGCACCCTGATGTGCGGCGAGGTCGGCCAGCACCTCATCGAGGGAATCGCCGACGGCTTCGTCCCCGGCATCTTCGCCCGGCACCGGCACATCATCGACGAGATAGTCGCGGTGGACAGCGACGCGGCGATCGGCGAGATGCGCCGCCTGGCCCGCGAGTTCGGGCTGTTCGTGGGCCCCAGTTCCGGCGCGCACCTGGTCGCCGCCCGCGAGCTGCGAGCCCGGTACCCGGGCCTGCGGCACGTCGTCACGTTCTTCTGCGACGAGGGGGAGAAGTACATCAGCGACTATTTCCTCGGCACCTGACCAGGCGCCGGGGATCGCGCCTGCGCCGGGCATCTGGGGACGACGCTGGCCGTCGGCGGCCGGCATCACATTGATGTCGGCCCCGCGTCCTGAGCCAGCTAAACCGCCAGCGTGCACGTCACGAAGGAGCATCCGATGACCGAGAACGTGATCACGGTCGCCCTGATCGTCGGCGACCCTGCTCACGAGGACCTGCAGCTGGATGAGCGCAGCCTGGCAGCTGCCGCGAG
>JBKQSL010000285.1:0-3471 GCA_052143655.1 Streptosporangiaceae bacterium
GAATGGGAACGGCCCGCCCGGCTCAAGTTCGCTGCCTGACCGGACGGGCCGCCGATGCGCTCGGAGGCGCCGGTGCCAACGGTAGGCCAGGTCGTGGCGGTTGTCGATGCGCAGCTCGGGTCGGGGTTGCTGCGGTGCCTGGGGCCGGGGTGCGGGGGGCGGCTGGCCCGGTGGGGGTTCGGGGTGGAGCGGGATCTGGTCGGGCTGGGCGGGGGGATCGGGCGGGTCCGGCCGCGGCGGGCGCTGTGCGCGGCGTGCGGGGTGTCGCGGGTGCTGCTGCCCGATTCGATGCTGCGGCGCAGGCAGTACGGGGTCGAGGTGATCTGGGCGGCGCTGCTGGCGGCGACGCGGCAGCAGCCGTGGAACCAGATCGCGGCCGGGCTGGGGGTGCCGTATACGACGGTGCGGGAGTGGCTGCGCCGGTTCACCCGGCGGGCGGACCGGGTGCACGCGTGGCTGTCCGGGCTGCTGCCCCGGCTGGTGGATGACCCGGTGCTGCCGCCGGGGACCGCGGGCGCGGCCGGTGATGTCCTGGCGGTGCTGGGGGCGCTGCATCAGCAGATGCCCGGCCGGTGGCCGCTGGTGGCCGGGTTGTCGCCGGGGCAGCTGGCGGCCCGGCTGTCGAGGTGCGGGCTGCTGGCCCCGTGCTGGCCGCCGGGGATGATCAACACGAGCTCGCCGGTGACATAGCCGCTGGCAGCCGCCACCTTGGGGTGCCGGGAAGTTCCCGGTCTTCACCAAGGGAGGTGCCAGATGTCTTCGGCAGAGCATGAGCGGCTGCTGCGGCGGGCCAGGGCGCAGGACGCCGCGTTGTTCCGGTACCGGCTGATCGGGCCGGCGCTGGAGGAGGGGCTGACGACCAGGCAGCGGGGCCGGGTGGTCCGCGGCATCGCCGGCCAGGTGCACGCCGGGCCGGGCGGCCGGGGCGTGCAGGTCTCGCGTAAGACCATTGACAGGTGGATCCGGGCCTGGCGGGCCGGCGGGTTCGAGGCCTTGCTGCCCAGCGACCGCAAGTGCGAGCCGGTCACCGCGGAGAGCGTGCTGGCGATGGCGGCGGCGCTGAAGCGGGAGAACATGGAGCGGACCGCGGCGCAGGTCCGGCGGATCATGGTGGCCTCCTCGGGCGACGCGCCGTCGGAGCGGACCTTGCAGCGGCACTTCGCGGGCGAGGACCTGACCACCCCGCGGGGGAGCACCGTGTTCGGCCGGTTCGAGGCCGAGGCCCCGAACGTGCTGTGGACCGGCGATGTCCTGCACGGCCCGCTGATCGGGGGGAAGAAGACCTACCTGGTCGCGTTCCTGGATGATCATTCCCGGTTCATCACCGGGTACCGGTGGGGGTGGAGCGAGGACTCGCTGCACCTGGCCGCGGCGTTCAAGCGGGCCGTCGCGGCCCGGGGCCTGCCCCGGAAACTGTATGTCGATAACGGGGCATGCTTCGTCGATGAGACGACCGCGGTGACCTGCGCGAAGCTGGGCATCCGGATCACCCACTCGCCGCCCTACCGGAGGGCCGAGGTAAAATAGAACGCTTTTTCGAGACGGTGCGGGGCCAGTTCCTGGTCGAGATCTCCCCGGACGGCAAGCCCGCCCCCGGCCGCCGGGTGCCGGCCAGCCTGGAACAGCTCAACGGCTGGTTCACCACCTGGGTCGAGCACGAGTACCACGTGCGGGCCCACTCCTCGACCGGGGCGACGCCGCTGCAGCGGTGGAGCACGGGCACGCCCCGGTTCACCGGGGCCGCGCAGCTGGATGCCGCGTTCTTGTGGGAGGCGATCCGGACCGTGGCCGCCCGCACCGCCACGATCAAGTTCCAGGGCAACGTGTATGAGACCGCGCCCGAGCTGGCCGGCCAGGCGGTGACGATCCGCTACTCCCCGTTCGACCTCACCGGCATCGAGGTGCTCCACCGCGGCACCAGCCACGGCATCGCGCAGCCGCACACTATCCGGCGGCACTGCCATCCCAAGGTGAAACAGGCCCCGCAGGCCGCCCCGGCCGTGACCGGGATCGACTACCTGCAGCTGCTGGAAGACAGGCGCGCCGCCGCCGACGGCACCGCCTACAGCATCAGCTACGCGGACCTCGCGCCCGCCGCCGACCGCGCAGACCACAGGGAGGCCTCCGGTGATCAATGACGCCGTCCGCGGCTACTTCGGGTTCGAGCGGCTGCCCTTCGACCGGTCCATCCCGGTCGGCGCGCTGTTCGCCTCGGCCTCCCACCAGGAAGCCGTCGGCCGCATCGCCTACGGCATCGACACCCGCCAGATCACCGTGATCACCGGTGAGGTCGGCGCGGGGAAGACCGTGGCCGTCCGCGCCGCCGCCGCCCGCCTGGACGCCTCCCGCCACCAGCTCATCACCATCCCCAACCCGCAGGTCGGCGCCCGCGGCATCCACCACGCGGTCGTCACCGCGCTGGGCGGCGTGCCCCGGTTCCACCACGCCACCTTGATCCCGCAGGCCGCCGAGCACCTGGCCGCCGAGATCGCCGAGCGAGGCCGGCTGCCGGTCCTGCTGATCGACGAGGCTCACCTGCTGTCCCACGACCAGCCGGAGGCGATCCGGATGCTGACCAGCGCCCAGCTCGATTCGGCCAGCCCGCTGGCCATCCTGCTCACCGGCCAGCCCCAGCTGCGGGCCAGCATGCGGCTCGGCGTGCTCGCCGCCCTGGACCAGCGGATCGGCGTCCGGTACGCGATGGCGCCGATGACCCCCGCCGAAACCGGCGGCTACCTGCGGCATCACACCAAGCTCGCCGGCCGCTCCGACACCCTGTTCTCCGACGACGCCGCCGAACTGATCCACCAGGCCGGCCGCGGCTTCCCCCGCGCGGTCAACCGGCTCGCCGCAGCCGCCCTGCTCGCCACCTACACCACCCGCAAGACCATCGCCGACACCACCGCCGTCCGCGCCGCCATCACCGAGGTGAACGACCAATGACCCCCCGCACCCTGGCGAGTACCCTGATCTTCCACGCCGCCGGCCTCACCAGCGACACCGCCGCCGCCGAACTGATCTGCGCCCACCACACCTGGCTGACCAGGACCGACTTCACCACCAGCTACATCCACGCCGGCACCCGCGCCGGCCGGCACCCCTACGCCTACATCGACTGGGAACACGCCATCACCGCCCTGGACAGCCACCAGCTCAGCTGCTCGCCCTCAGAAGCCTGCATCCTGAGAATCGCCGCCAGTCTCGGCGACCACCACATCCCCGTCCACCTCGCCCGTGTCCTGGGCAGCCTCGACCACGCCAACATCGCCCGGGTCACCACGGCCATCACCCGCGCGAACGGCTGACCACGACAACCCGGTCACCGCCACGACAACCCGGGCACCACCAGGCCCCGCCGACACCATCGGCGGGGCCTTTCCCGTCACCCCTCATGCCCACCCAGCGTGACGCGGACGTGCCCAACTAGCGCGTCGCGGAACACTCAGTGACCGATTCGGGCTGCCGCAGTGG
>JBKQSL010000286.1:0-15025 GCA_052143655.1 Streptosporangiaceae bacterium
TTCGACGACCTCACCCAGCAAGCCCACCTCGCGGCCTGACACCCACCGCCGACAAGAACTCAGGAGGCGATCCGGCAACCCCGCAATTGACTCGATCATGACGGCCCCGCCGTCTAAGCCCTCTAACGGGGCTTCGCCCCAGCCCGACAAGCCGTGTGCCGACGGTGACGTGGACGAAAAGGGCTCCGGCCGGAGCGTGACGGTGACACTGTGTGTCCCGTTATAGACCGCCTGTGGCGGTAGGTGGCCTGCTGGCCTGTGCCCGACCGGAGCCTTTCATGACGCTACCCCGCAGCGTGGCCGATGTCTTGTCCGGTCACGTGAGCTTCGAGCTCGAATCGATCGACCGCATGTACTGCAATTTGTACGTGCCGCAGCTGCAGCGGGCGGAGGGCGTGGTGGGCTTCATCCACGGTCACCTGGGGAAGCCGATCGCCTCGACCGCGGTGATCGCCCCGATGAGCCGGGACTTCACAGCCCGGCTGCGGGCCTTCGCCGAGGCGGGCGGCATCCCGCGGATCGACTTCGCCAGGGGGCAGCGCAAGGACGACGTGATGCACGAGTACCTGGCCGGGTTCGAGGCGGCCGGCCGGACCGAGGGGGTGCTGTTCATCGGCCGGGCGCAGGAGAAGAACAGCGTGTTCCGGGCCGGGAAGCGCCGCGCCGCCGACGGCCGGCCCTGCCCGTGGATCGTCAGGGCCACCTCGGTGGTCAGCCAGTTCTGCGTGCACTGCGTGGATGAGGACTTCGGGGCCTTCTTCCTGAAGTTCTCCTCCTGCTTCCCCTACGGAGCCAGGCTGCTGATCAACGGGCATCACTACGCCCAGCGGCAGGCCGCCAGGGCCGGGATCGGCTTTGAGGCCCTCGACAACGGCTTCGCGGCCGTTGAGGATGTGGCCGCGGTGCAGGCGATCTGCGACTCGCTGACCGAGGACAAGATCGAGGCGCTGGCCCGCAAGTGGCTGGCCATCCTGCCCAGCCCGTACTCCGCCGCCGACCAGGCCGCCGGGTACCGCTACGACATCTCGGTGCTGCAGACCGAGTTCTCCCTCACCCAGGTCCTGGACCGGCCGGTGTCCGGGCGGATCTTCTCCGGCCAGGTCATCCGCGACAACCCGGACATCGGCCGGCCCGACCAGGTCGGCCTGATCTTCGACCGCAAGATCGTCCGTAAGGGCCCGCGGGCCGCCCCGGGCCGGTTCCGCACCCGGGTCATCACCGACGGGGTCACCCCGAGCCTGCACGTGGACTACAAGAACTCGAAAATCAAGCAGTACCACAAGCTCGGGAAAGCGATCAGAACGGAAACGACGATTAACGACACCCGCGACTTCGGGATCGGCAAGCGGCTGACCAACCTGCCCGCGCTGCGGCAGATCGGCTTCACCGCCAGCCGGCGCCTGCTCGGCGCCCAGAAACTCAGCCACGACCCCATCACCGGAGCCGCCGCCCTCGCCCAGGTCACCGACCCGGTCATCACCGAAACCGGGACCCGCGTGGCCGGCCTGCGCCTCACCGACCCGCGCTCGCTCGCCCTCCTCGCGGTCTTGTGCGTGTTCCGCCTGCTGCCGAACGGCTTCACCAACGCCGACCTGCGCCGCCACCTGGCGCCCCTGCTCGGGAAAACCCCCGGCCTCATGACCAGCGGGCAGATCACCTACGACCTCAGGAGACTACGCATGCACGGGCTGATCGAGCGCATCCCGCACACCTTCTGGTACCGCGTCACCGGCACCGGAATGCGCTCGGCCAGATACCTCACCCGCGTCCACGACCGGCTGCTGCGCACCGGCCTGGCCGAAATCACCGGCCCCAGCCCGCCCGCGCCAGCCGCCCTGCGTGCCGCCGACCGCGCCTGCCAGGCCGCCATCGACGACCTCACCCGGCAAGCCGGAATCGCCGCCTAACCGCCCTCCCACCCGCACGACTGGAGACAACCCAAGATCACCAGACTTGACTCAATTTTCACGGGATGCTCCGCCCAAGCCCTCTAGGAGGGCGGGAGGCCAGCCACCGCTGGCGCTGCCAGCGGCGCTCTCATTGTGCTGACGGCGGCGCCAGTGAGAGGCTAGGCGGCCTGGCCGCCGCGCGCAGGAGGAACCTGTGGCCTCGGTGACGAGCAAAAGCGTCGCGGGCGCGGACCGGCGCGGCGCGGCGCTGGCGCGCTGCCGTGCTGGGGCCGCGGGGCGGGGGCACGACCCGGCGGCGAGCATCCGACGCGTTCCGGTTGGGGTTCGCGGCTGCCGTGGTGGCGGTGTCGGTCCCGACCATGCAAGCGAACTCGACCGCTGAACTGCGTGTTATTCATGCCCTGCACCCGCCGCCCGCAGGAATCAGCTGGCTTGTCACCTCGGTCTTCTGGTTCGGCTCCGTAGGCGTCATCGTTCTTCTGGTCATCCTCGGGCTTCTTGTCCCGCGGCTGGCCGCAGCCCGGTGGACAGCCGTGGCCGCCGTGGTCACCTGGGGTGTATGCCTGCTTATGGGCCAGATTCTGGGCCCTTCAGCCGGGCGTCCAGTGACCGATTCGCTTGCTGGGCTTGATCCGAGCTATCCGGTGGCGCAGCTGGCGGTCACGATCGCCGTGGCGGCAACCGCGCTGCCTTATCTGAGCCGTCCGCTGCACCGCCTGGTGTCGCTTCTGGTTGTGATGGCATCGATCGCCGCGGTTGTTGGCGGGTCGGCTCTCCCGGTCAACGTCGTCTCCAGCCTGGTGCTGGGCTGGGGGGTCGCGGCCGGCCTGCACCTGGCCGTGGGGTCACCGCTCGGCCTGCCCTCGGCGGAGGAGGTCACCGACTGGGCCGCCGACCTGAATGTCGCGGTCGCGGGCATCGCCCGGGCACCCCGCCAGGTCTGGGGGGTGGAGAAGCTCACCGGGCACGACGCCGCCGGCCGGAAGATCGAGCTGTCGGTCTATGGCCGCGACGCCTCTGATGCCCGGGTGCTGGCGAAACTGTGGCGATTCTGCTTTTACCGGGATTCGGGGCCCACGCTCATTCTCGATCGTCTGCAGCAAGTCGCGCATGAGGCGTATCTGACTTTCATGGCAGGGCGCGCCGGTCTTCAGGTACCCGAGGTGCTGGCCGTTGGCCGGTTCGGACCCAGCCGGGATGCCGCGCTGGTAACCAGGCTGCCAGACGGCCCAGCTTTGTCGGAGGCCGACGAGGATATTCTGTCCGACGGAACTCTCGACGAGCTGCTCCTGGCCGTGCTCCGGCTGCGTGAGGCAGGCATCGCGCACGGGACGCTGGGGGCTGAGACGATCATCGTTTCCGCGGAGGGTATCTGCCTGAGGGACTTTCGCTGCGCGACATCCTCAGCCTCCGATGGCCGCCTCGATAGCGACCTCGCGGCGGCGCTGGCCGCGATGGCTGTGCGGGTAGGCGCCGAACGCACGGCCGCGGCGGCGGCCCGGGTGCTTGACGCCGATGCGGCCCGCGGCGCCCTGGTCCACCTGCAGCGCTCCGCGCTCGACTCGGTCACGGTGAGCGCGCTTCAGCGGCACAAGGGCCTGCTCCCTGGGCTGCGGGCGGCCGTGGCCAGCGCGGCCGGCATCGAAGTGCCCAAGCTGGCCGAGGCAAAGCGGGTCAGCTGGGTCAACCTGGTGTTCGGCGTCGGCACGCTGATCGGCATCTGGCTGATCATAGGGGTACTTGCCGACGTCCGCGCCTCGCTGGATGTGATCAGGGGCGCCAGCTGGGGATGGGTGGCGCTGGCGTTCGTGCTCGCCCAGCTTCCGGTGGTCGCGGAGGCCTGGGCGCTCACCGGTACCGTCCCGGGCCAGCTCCCCTTCGGACGGTGCGTTGCCCTGGAGACGTCCAACAACTTCACCGCGCTCATCGGCGGCGACGCCGCAGTGTTTGCCGTCCGGGTCAGGTTCTTCCAGCGCCAGGGTTACGGCTTAGAGGCGGCGGTCAGCTCAGGTGCCATCGCGTCAGCCGCGAGCTGGGCGGCGAAAGGGCTGCTGTTTCTCGTTTCCATCGGCTTCGCCGCCGGGAGCTTCCACGCGCCGGCGAGTTCGGGCGGGCGCCAGACGGCCGTGTGGATCGTGGTCGCCGTGGTGCTCGCGGCGGGGATCGCCGCTGCGAGGATCAGCCTGGTGCCGCGACTGCGGCGGCTCGCCAGCAACCGGATCCGGCCGCATCTGCTGAACATCTGGGCCAATATCAAGACGATCGCCACCGAACCACGCAAGATCGTTTATGTCGCAGCCGGCTCGGTGCTGGCCCAGCTGCTCGTGGCCATGGCGCTCGGCGCGTCGCTGCACGCGGTCGGGCAGCAGGAGAGCATCGCAACGCTGCTGGTGGTTATCACGATGGCCTCGATAATCGGCGGCGCCGTGCCCGTGCCCGGCGGCCTCGGCGTCGTGGAGGCGGGCCTGATCGCCGGGCTCACCAGCGCTGGCGTGCCCCAAGATCAGGCCGTCGCGGCGGTGTTCATTCAGCGCCTGTTCACCGCTTACCTGCCTCCGATCTGGGGCTCGGTGACTCTTGGCTGGATGCGCCGGCGCGAATACGTCTAACCCGTAGTTCCCCCCGGCGGCGCACCGATATAGGCGCTGACCAGGTGAAAAAGCCTCCGCTCATGACTACGTAGACATGTAATTTCCGTGATCAAGGGCTCTACCACCTGGTCAAATGCGTCGACCAATCGGCTTGGGGGGAACTTCGGTCTAACCAGAGCATCTGACGTAGTCAGCACGGCCGGCGTCTTGTCCCAGCCTGCTGAGGGCATGGGCATATGTAATCCTGGTGCCGGTACCCGGCCGGTTATTCACCCTCCCGGGGGTGAATTCGGCCGGTCCGGCCCGGCTGCTGCTACCGGCGCGGGTGCGCTGGCTGCGCGGCGGATGAGCCGGCGCTCCGGCATGCCCGGTACCTGAGCACCGGCGAGTGCGTCTGCCGAACCGGCGAGCAGCCCGGCGTAGCGGGTGGCCAGCGGGTCGGCCGTGGCGCCGTGCGCGATGACGCTGAGCAGCACCGTGATCGTGATCACGGCGGCAGCATGACCGGCAGTGTGGCTGCCCAGCTCCTCCAAAGCCAGCAAGGCGAACACCACCGACGCCAGGCCGCGAGGGCCGAACCAGCCCACCAGCAAGATCGTCGCCCGGCCGAGCCGTGCGCCAGCCAGTGCGATCGCCACCGGCACCATCCGTATGACCGTGAGGCTGAGCACCGCGTAGAGCGCGATCTGCCAGGTCAGGTCCTCTATGGCGGGTGCGACGGCGACGGCGCCGAACGCCAGCCAGACCAGCAGCGATACCAAGGCGCCCGTTTCCTCGACGAACGGCAGCAGGGGCTCGCCGCGTCGGCCCCCGGCCGTGCCGAACGCGAGCCCGCCGGCAAACGCGGCGATGAACCCGTTGCCGTGCAGCGCCACCCCGGAGGCGTAGGCGCACACCGCCAAGCCCAGCACCGCCGGGCCAGCGAAGCCTTCCGCGGCCCAGCCGCGCCGGCGGGCTGCCTTCACCACCAGGCCACCGGCGCCGCCCACAGCCACGCCCACCAGAAGGCCCAGAGCCAGCTGGGCAACGGCCGCGACTAGGCCGTGGCCGGCTAGCTCGCCCCCTGTTGCCGCTCCCGCCAGGGCCACCAGGACAACGGGCGTGGCGATCCCGTCGTTGAGTCCGCTTTCGACATTGATCAGGCGGCGGATCCTGGCAGGTACCGCAGGGTTGGTCATCATGCCCGCGCCAAGTGCGGCGTCGGTGGGCGCCAGTGCCGCGCCCACCAGCAAGGCCAGCCAGATGCCGGCGCTGCTGGCCAGGGCGAAGGCCAGCAGGGTGCCCAGGCCGATCGTCAGCGGGAGCGCGACCCCGAGCAGCCGCAGGCACAGGGCGGCGTCCGTCCGCAGTTCATGCAGCCCGACCCGGGAGGCGTCGGAGAACAGAACCAGGGCCAGGGTGAACTCCGCGAGTTCCTTGATCAGCTCATTGCTGGGCGCGGCGCCCAGCACCGCCAGCGGCCCATGAGTGAGCAGCAGCCCGGCCAGGACGAAGGTGATCGGCGCGGTGACGTCGAACCGTTCCAGCCGGGCCGACAGCGTGCCCCATCCGAATACCAGCACCGCCACGATGGCCAGGTCGGAAACGCTCACAACGGCACCAGGCGCCTCGCGCTCACTCCGGGGATGTCGCAGCCCTGGCGATCAGATCAGCCACGACATCCCCTTCCTTATCCGCTGTCGTCCCTACCCTGCCGGGTCGGCACCGCGGGGTGCTGCTAGCCGAGGGTGGCGACGAGGATCGCCTTGATCGTATGCAGCCGGTTTTCGGCCTGGTCGAACACGATGCTGGCACCGGATTTGAAGACCTCGCCGGTGACCTCGAGGCCGGAGGTCATGCCGGTGTGCTCCATGATCTCGCGGCCTACGGTGGTGTTGGGGTCGTGGAACGCCGGCAGGCAGTGCATGAACTTGACCGCCGGGTTCCCGGATTTCTCCAGCAGCGCGGTGTTGACCTGATACGGCGTGAGGACCTTGACGCGCTCGGCCCACACGTCCTTGGACTCGCCCATCGACACCCACACGTCGGTGTGGATGAAGTCCACGCCGCGGACCGCCTCGTCCGGGTCCTCGGTAACGGTGATCTTGGCGCCGGTGCGCTGGGCGATGCCGGTGGCGGTCTCGACCACGTCCCGGGGCGGGTGCAGCTCACTGGGGCCGGCCAGGCGGACGTCGCTGCCCATCAGTGCGCCCATGACCAGCAGGGACCGGCCCATGTTGAACCGGCAGTCGCCGGTGAACGCGTAGGCGATGGCATCGTGGGGCTTGTTGCTGGCTTCATGCATGGTCAGGAAGTCGGCCAGCATCTGCGTGGGGTGCCACTCATCGGTCAGCCCGTTGTACACCGGCACCCCCGCATGCTGGGCGAGTTCCTCCACGTCGGCCTGGGCGTTGCCGCGGTACTCGATCGCGTCGTACATCCGGCCCAGCACCGCGGCGGTGTCGGCGATCGACTCCTTGTGCCCCAGCTGCGAGCCGGACGGGTCGAGGTAGGTGACATGCGCGCCCTGGTCGTAGGCGGCGACCTCGAATGCCGAGCGGGTCCGGGTGGAGGTCTTCTCGAAGATCAGCGCGATGTTCTTGCCGGACAGGTGCGCCGTCTCGGTCCCGGCATACTTGGCGGACTTCAGAGCCTCGGACAGCTCCAGCAAGAACCGCAGCTCGTGCGGGGTAAAGTCGATCTCTTTCAGGAAGCTGCGGTTCTTCAGATTGAACGACACGGAACACTCCTCACGCGGGGTCGGGGCAGCGGGCCTGGCCCGCTCAGAACGCCGGGTCGCGCTCGATCGGGCAGGTCATGCAGTGGCCGCCGCCGCGGCCCTTGCCCAGCTCGAACCCCTCGATGGTGATCACCTCGATCCCGGCCTTGCGCAGCGCGCTGTTGGTGCCGGTGTTCCGCTCGTAAGCGACGACCACGCCGGGCTCCAGCGCGACCACGTTGTTGCCGTCGTCCCACTGCTCGCGCTCGGCCTCGAAGCTGTCGCCGCCGGTCTCGATGATGCGCATCTTGCCCACGCCCAGCGCCTTGGCCATCAGCTCGGGCAGCGACCCCTGCTGCTCCTCGATCACGAGATTGTCGGGCGACTCGCCGGGGCGGACGGCCCAGGTCCGGGCCCCGCCGACCACCTGCGGGAACAGGGTGACCAGGTCTCGGTCGCACATCGTGATCACCGTGTCCAGGTGCATGTAGCTGCGGGACTTCGGCAGGTGCACCGCGAGCACTTGCGTCGCCGCCCCGGCGCGGAACAGCGACCGGGCGATCCACAGCACCGCCTGCGGCGTGGTGCGCTCGCCCATGCCGATCATCACCGTGCCGTTGCCGATCGGCTGCACGTCCCCGCCCTCGACGTGAGCGCGGCCCCAGTCCTGGCCCACGCCACCCAGCCAGATCGGGAATTCCTCGGCGGCGAACATCGGGTGGAACCGGTAGACCGCCTCCATGATCATCGTCTCCGGCTTGCGGGCCGGCTTGGTCATCGGGTTCAGCGTCACCCCGCCGAAGATCCAGCACGACGGGTCACGCTGGAACAGCAGGTTCGGCAGCGGCGGCAGCAGCATCGACGTCGGGTCGGCCGACTCCCATACCAGGCCCACGTCCTGGGCGACGTCGGCCTTGGTGATCCCCCCGATCAGGAACTCCGTCACCAGCTCGGCGTCCGATGCGTGCGCCCACTCCCGGGCCCGGTCGGCCGCCGCGATGCCGACCTCGAGCTCATTGAGGATGTGATCGCTGACCCAGTCCCGCACCCCCGGCTGGTCCAGGGCCTCGGTCAGCAACTGCTCGACGTGGAACACCTCCACCCCGCGGTCGCGCATCACATCGCAGAACATGTCGTGCTCTGCTTTGGCCCTGGCAACCCAGATCACGTCGTCGAACAGCAGTTCCTCGGCGTTGGACGGTGTCAGCCGGGCGTGCTCCAGGCCCGGCCGGTGCACCATGACCCGGCGCAGCCTGCCCACCTCGGAATGCGCTCCCAACGGCATGTTAATCACCTCATAATCTCGTGGTACAAGTCGCCTGTCTTGGTTGACTTCGGCCGTGTCGCATGAAGGCCGAAGCGCATCGTTACGTGCTGGCCTGGACAGCCGGTTCGCCCTTCGGCTGCACAGATTCTGCGGGCTGGGCCTGGCGCTGGCGCCGTAGCTGGATGGCCTTGTCGACCCCGACGACCGCGGGGGCGATGAGCGACAGGGCGAGGACGACCAGCCACTGCCGTCCGCTGAGCGACTCGGTGTCGAGCAGGCGCTGGAGCATGCCCAGTTCCACGGCGGCCCAGGTGAGGATCCAGCCGAGGATGATCCAGCCCAGGTAGGGGAACACCGGCGACGCCCACGGGGCCTGGCGCTCCCGTCGCATGATCAGGCCGATGTTGACCGCGCTGAACGAGACGATGGCGAAGGCCATGGTCATGGAGGCCGACGGATGCGTGGTGCTGGGCTTGTCGGGCCCCCATTCCAGCACGGCGAGTGCGGTGACCGCGATCACGAACCCGGTCACGAACCAGCGGATGATCTGGGGCCAGTTGACGATCTTCGTGCCGGGCTTGCGTGGTGGCCGCTGCATGACCCCGGGGTCGGGAACATCGACGATGAACCCGATCACCACGGTGATGACCACGAAGAACTTGCAGAACAGCAACTGCAGCGGGAACAGGGCCACGCCGCCGTTGATGTTGAAGATGGTGGCGTACACCATCAGCTGCAGCACCGACGACAGGATCGTCAGCTGCAGCCTGACATAGGTGGAGATCCGCCGGTAGATGTCGCGGCCCAGGTCGACGGCCTTGACCAGGGTGGCGAAGTTGTCGTCGGTCAGCACGATCTTGGCCGCCTGCTTGGATACCTCCGAGCCGCTGCCCATGGCCACGCCGATATCGGCCTGCTTGAGCGCCGCCGCGTCGTTGACGGCGTCGCCGGTCATCGCGACCACCTGGCCCGATTCCTGCATGAGCCGGGCCAGCCGCAGCTTGTCCTCGGGCGCCACCCGCCCGAACACGTGCAGCCGGGGAAGCTGGTCGATCACTTCGGCATCAGGCAGGTGCTGCAGTTCGGTTCCGGTGATCACGCCGGGTCCGAGCCCGAGTTCGTCGGCGATCGCGCGCGCGGTCACGGTGTGGTCACCCGTGATCATCCGCACGTCGATCCCGGCCTTGAGCGCGGTGTGTACCGCGTCCTTGGCCTCGGCGCGCAGCGGATCCATGATCCCGACCAGCGCGACGAAGACGAGATCGGTGACCGCGGCCATGGGGTCGGCCACCGCCGCGGACATCGCGGTGTCGTCGAGGTCGCGGGCGGCGAAGGCGAGCACCCGCAGGCCGCGCTCCGACAGCTGGCGGTTGGCGGCCAGGATCTGGTCGTGCACGGCGGCGATCGGGACCTGCTTGCCATGCCACAGGGCGCGGCCGCAGCGCTCCACGACCACGTCGGGCGCGCCCTTGACGCTGACCAGATGCGGCTGCTGCAAGATCCCGCCGGTCAGCCAGTCGGGGCAATCGTGGAAGGTGGCCATGAACTTGTACTCGGAATCGAACGGCACCTCGGCCCGGCGCGACAGAGCCTCACGCGTGTCTGCGGCGTCGGCGCCCATCTTGGCGGCGAGCACTACGAAGGCCGCTTCCGTCGGGTCACCGATGACCGACTCGTCGTCGGCGACGGTGGCGTCGGTGCACAGCGTCAGGCCCAGGGACAGGCGGGTGAAGTCCGGCGCCGCTCCCCCGGCTACCCCCAGGATCGCGCCCGTCTTCTTGTAGCCGGGTCCTTCGATCTTGAACCAGTCACCGCCGGCCAGCATCGTGGTGGCGGTCATCGCGTTCATCGTCAGCGTGCCGGTCTTGTCGCTGTTGATGACAGTGGTACCGCCCAGGGTCTCGACGTCGGTGAGCGACTTGACCACCGCCTTCGCCTCGGCCAGCCGCCGCGCCCCCGACGACAGCATGGCCTGCACGAACGTCGGCAGGCCGGTCGGGATGGCCGCGATCGCCGTCGAGATGCACAGCAGTACCAGGGTCGTGGTGTCCTGGCCGCGCGCGATGCCGAAGATGGCGATCACCGCCACGGCCAGGAAGGCGAGCAGGCCGAACACCTTGGTCATGCCGTCGAGTTCGCGCTGCAACGGCGAGCGGGACCGCTTGGTGGCCGTCACCATGCCGGCGATCTGGCCCATCTGGGTCGCCTGGCCGGTGGCGGTCACCACGATCGCCGCCGAGCCGCGGGTGACCTGAGTGTTCTGGAACACCAGGTTCGTGCGGTCGCCGAGCGCGACCTCCCCGTCGGGAAGGGCCACCCGGTCCTTGGCTATCGGGGCGCTCTCGCCGGTGAGCGCGGCCTCCTGCACTTCCAGCGTGGCGGACGTGAGGATCCGGCCGTCCGCCGGGACGACGTCACCGGCCTCGAGCAGCACGACGTCACCGGGCACGAGCTGGGTGGATTCGATCTCCTCGACCTGGCCGGATCGCCGCACCCGGGCCCGGGGCACCTGGAGTTGCGCCAGTGCCTCAACGCTGGCCCGGGCCTTCAGTTCCTGGGCCGAGCCCATGACGACGTTGAACACCACCAGCCCCAGGACCACGACACCGGTCGCCACCTGCGCGATCGCGAAGCTGGCCGCGCAGACGATCAGCAGCATGATGTTCATCGGGTTGAGCAGCTGGCCCCGCCCGACCACCCAGACGCTCGGCGGCGGCTCCACCGGCAGCTCGTTAGACCCATACTCAGCCAGCCGCCGCGTCACCTCGCCGACGTCAAGCCCCTGATCCGGGTCAACACCGATCTGCCTGGCCGCGTCCTGTGCCGACAAGGCATACCAGGCGACGTCCCCGCTGGGCGGTTTGACCGTGGTCATCTCAGCTCCTTAATGACCTAGTGCACAGCACGGACCTGGTCCGCCCGGCCGGCACGGGCCCGTTTCCACCACAAGTCCAGGACGACGCCCAGCACGATGATGCCCGCCAGCGTGGCGATCGAGGCGGGCTCGTGGATGAGGGTGGTGAACACGAACACCACCAGGACGATGCCCGCGGACGCGATCGCGAGCGATAGTACGAAGGCGCTGGCGCCGGTCTCGGACCGGACCCGGAAGTGGGCCGCGGTGATCAGCGTGAAGATCAGCAGCGCCACCGCGCTGCCGATGGAGGCGATCGCGTCCAGCTTGAACCCCACCGCCAGGATCAGGCAGACAGCCGCCTCGATCAGCAGCCCGGCCGACACCCGCCCGCCCAGCTTGCGCGCCATCAACGGCGGGAACTGCCCCGTTTCCGCCAGCCGCTCGGACAGCCCCACGGCCGGGTACAGGCCCGCGTTGGTCGCCCCGGCCGTGGCGAACAGCGCCGTGACGCTCATCAGCCAGTAGCCCGCCTTCCCGAGCGTCGGCTCGGCGGCCACCGCCAGCGCGGTGCCGCCCGACGCGATTACCTTCTCCACGCTGAGCGTGCCGAACACGCCCAGCGCGATCGCGACGTAGATGACCGTCGCGATCCCCAGCGCGATGAACATCGCCCGCGGCAGCTCGCGGGATGGCTTGCGGAGGTCTTTCGCGGTGAAGGTGATGATGCCGAAGCCCAGGAAGGCGAAGAAGGTCAGCGCCACGCTCGAGATGATGTCCTTCACCGGCGGGTACCCCGACGGCGCCAGCAGCGACGCGTGGATGTTGACCAGGAGGACCACCGCGAACACGGTGAGGATCCCGACGACGATGACGACGATCACGCTCTGCGCATTCGCGACGAGCTTCGACCCGGCGATGTTCACGCCCGTCATGACGATGATGATCAGCGCCGCGAACACCTTGATCCAGACGGCGCTCTCCTTGCCGGTGAGCATGGAACTGGCGTAGCTGCCGAACGAGACCGCCACCATCGCGGTCACGATGGCGTTGGCCAGGTAGACCAGCCATGCGGTGATGCCGGTGAAGTGGCCGTCGCCGAATCCCTTCGCGACGTACTCGAGCATTCCGCCGGCGCTCGGGTACCGGGAGCCGAGCTTGGCGAAGGAGTAGCCCTGCAGCAGTGCGATGGCCCCGGCGATCAGGAACGACACCCACACCGCCGCCCCGGCCACCTCGCCGGCCGCGCCCAGCAGCGCGAAGATCCCCGCGCCCACCATCGACCCGACGCCGATGAACGCAGCCTCGCGTACCGACAGGTACTTCTTCTCCTTTAGCGGCGGCGGCGATCCGGCTTCGGTCTGGTCCATCTGCGCTGCGCCTCCATCTTTTGCCATATCCTGTTCCGGCCGTCTCGCGGCGTCGTCACCCATTCGGGGGTGATCCTGGAGCTTGGCGGTCAGCGGCGGCCGGCCGCAGCGAGGCTGCAGGCTGCCCGGCTTGAACGGTGTCAGCGGCGGTCCGCCGCCGGATCGCCCGGTCGGCGCTCAGCATGTGCCAGACGTGCCCGCCTTCCTCTCGCACCAGGCCGGACGCGGGCGCGCCGGCCGGCCTGGTCACCCGGCCCCCGCGCGCGTGATCACGTTGGTGCCTGCTTCCCCGGCCACGATCCTGGCGATGTCCGCCAGCGACCCGATGGCCGCCCGCCTGCCGGTTTTCACGGCAAAGCGAACCGCGGCTTCCACTTTCGGCCCCATCGACCCGGCCGCGAACTCGTAACCGGCCAGTTCCTCCGGCGACACCTGCTCCAGCCGCCGCTGCTCGGGCTCCCCCCAGCGGAGGCAGACGCCGTCCACATCGGTGGCCATCAGGAACAGATCCGCCTTGAAGTCCTCGGCGAGCAGTTCGCTGGCGAGGTCTTTGTCGATGACCGCTTCTACGCCCACCAGGTCGCCAGGGCCAGAGGATGGGTACATAGTGGGGATGCCCCCGCCGCCCGCGCAGATGACCACTGCTCCGCGGTCAAGCAGCCAGGTGATCGGCTGGATCTCCAGGATGCGCCGGGGCCGGGGAGATGGCACTACCCGGCGCCAGGCAGCGCCGTCTTGCCGGAACGCCCAGCCCTTCTCGGCGGCCAGCGTGTCGGCGGCATCCTGGCCGTAGCCGGGACCGACGAATTTAGTCGGGCTGGCGAACGCCGGATCGTCCGGCTCCACCACGACCATGGTGAGCAGCGTGACCACCTGGCGGCCGGTCGGCAGCAGGCTTCTCAGCTCCTGCTGGATCAGGTAGCCGATCATGCCCTGGGTGCCGGCATCCAGGACATCCAGCGGGTATGGCTCCGCTCCGGTGTACGACTCGGCCTGCAAGGACAGCAGGCCTACCTGCGGGCCATTTCCGTGGACGACCACGATGCTGTGTTCCGCGGCCAGCGGTGCGATTGCCTCGGCTGCGATCGCGATATTCCGTCGCTGGACCTCGGTGGTCATCGGGTCGCTGCGCCGCAGCAGCGCATTCCCGCCTAGGGCGATCACGATGCGCATCGCGGGCAACGCATGTCAAATGGACTGCGCCGTCGCCGGCTATGCAGCTTCGGTGTGCCTTCGTTGGCGGCGAGCGCGTTGATCGCGACGGTGCCTGATCGTCCCGATTATGGCTCACGTCGCGGCCAATGGCCTCGCGCTCACCGTCGCGTGGTTCATCGTCCACTAAGGCTTTCTGCTAGCCCTGCGTGGCAGGCTATTACCTCACCGCCGCAATGGTTTTCCTGAGGCTGGCCAGGTCCTGGGTGGTAATGCCGACGGGCCGCATGACGGCATTCCACCCGTCGACGTATTCGGCCGAGTACCTGTGGCCGTGCCCGTCCGGAACGCCGGTTGCGAACGGGAGGTCGGCGGTGACCTGCCAGAAGGTCACGAATGGCAGCCAGAACATGCCCTTGAGCACGTCCTTGCCGGGAGGCTCGCTGATCCAGTCCGGCTCGCTGAAGATCAGGTGCGGGCTCCACCAGACGATCGGGTCGGACGGGTGCAGCATGTAGAGGATCCGGCTGCCTTCCCAGGGCTGGCCCCCCGGCGGGATCCCCGTTGTCGGATCGTTCGCGAACCGCACAATCTGACCGTCCTGGTAGACGGGCTGGACCTCTGGGCTGCCGGGGTCGCGGTCGTCGCTGAATTGCCGGAACAGCGCGTTGAAATTGGGCGGCCCTGCGAACAGCGCGCCGGAGGTGCGGTTAGCTAGGTCGTTTTCGCCGGTAAAGGCCGCCTCGCCGCCGAACGACCCCAGGCTTTCCCCGGCAACGAAGAGCCTGGGGCGGTGGTCGGCGGGCAACTTCACCCAAGCGCCATAGACCGCGTCGAACAACGCCCGGCCCGCCGCGAGGGCCTTGGACTGGTCGACCAGATAGGAAATCCAGGACGGCAGGTAGGAGTACTGGATCGCCACCGTCGCGCAGTCGCCGCCGCTGAGGTACTCGAACGTGTCCGCCAGCGCCGGGTCCACCCAGCCGCTGCCGGTCGTCGTCACCACGACCAGGTTCTTGCGCTGGAAACCGCCCGCGCGCTGAAGGTCCCTGACCGCGAGCGCGGCCTGGGCCGGCGCGCCGGCGGCTGACGCCAGTCCCGCGTAGATCCTGATCGGCTCCATGGCCGGATGGTGAGTGAACTTCTCAATATCACCCGGTGACGGGCCCTTGCCGATGAAGTT
>JBKQSL010000287.1:0-3955 GCA_052143655.1 Streptosporangiaceae bacterium
GTCAGACAACCAGGAACGTTACGAGAAGGAGCCCTCCGCATGCGAATCGGAACCATCAAGCCGGACACTCCGGCAGTAAGCACAGCAAAACACTTAACACTGCATCACCCCAGGAGAGCCGCACCCATCGCAGATCGCCTCGACCTGCCCGGGCGTCAGCACCGGCGGAGGGACCTGCCGCGCTGTCCGCACCCGGATCACCGCCTGCCGGCGGCCCTTCTTGCGGGCCACGTGCTCCAGCATCGGCTTATAGCCGCGACGGCCGCCGCGCACTACCCGCACCAGATCCCCGCCGAGTGCCACGCCGTTCAGCTCGTGGAACCGGTAGCACGACGTCACAGCATGCAGCCGCGTGCTGATCGTCGACTCCGCGAACCTTGAGTTCCGCGGCTCGATCGACACCACGTCGGGTCCGTCCCCGCTGCGCAGCCACGCCAGGAAACCCCCTACGTCGGAAAGCGTCAGCGCATCCCACTCCAGGCCGAACACGCCCAGGTAGGTCCACCACAGCGCCAGCGCCCGCGCATAGGACTTCACCGTGTTCGGTGACGTGCCCTGCACCCGCAGGTACTCCAGGAACTCCTCGGCCGGCCCGACCAGCGCGTGATCGCCGTCCAGCACTGTCCACGTCACAGGCCCGCCGGGCAGGACCAGCCGCTGCGCCCGGCACGCCACCCCGTCACTTTCCGTCACGGACGGTAACGTACTCGCTGGAGATCATCCATGGCTGACGGACACGCCGAAGAGGAAAACGAACCGTCACCCGCCGTCACGGACGCCGCATCGCCGGCGCCGGATTACGACGACCATTCCCGGTTCCTGACCGGCCACCAGTTCGTCCGCCGGCCCGATGCGGTCCGGTTCGCCGCCGTGCTGCGCGCCGCGGTCGCCAGCTACGGCGTCCCCGCCGTCTTGTATGCCGACAACGGGGGGTGCTTCACCGATGCCTCGCTGGCACGCACGTGCGCGGTGCTGGGCATCAAGCTTGTCCACAGCCAGCCCGGCCGCCGGACATACGCCGTTACACCGAGTGGTGTGTCGACCAGTTCATCGAGCGCGGCGCGGGTGACCTATTCAGGCAGCTCATCAAACTGGTCCCGGCGATGGTCACCGTCCGCCTGATCGGCCTGCCCATCGAAGACGCCGACGTGGTCTCTACGGCGATCCATCATCGCGGCCCTGACCGGTTTCAGATGAACCCAACCTGGCGGCTGCTCTTCGACCGTATCGCCAGCACCGTACGGGCGCGGCGCCGGGAGCCGCGGGCTGACCTGGTCTCCTACCTGATTGACACCGAGATCAACGGCAAACGCCTGAACGACCTGCAAATCTACGAGATCTGAGGGTAGCCAACGGCGACCGACGGAATCACGACACACGCGCCAGCTTCCCGCAGTTCGGCGGGCCCGTGGCCGCCGGAGAGGACACCGACGCCCGGCACCTGGGCGATCCGGGCGCCTACCATGTCAAGCACATGGTCGCCGACGAACGCGTCCACACCCTGGCTGGTCATCAGGGGCGCCTTAGCGGGTCCAGTGACGCCACCGCACAGATCGTCCACTCTCAGATCCAGCTCCCGCAGGCACCGCCACGCGCTGGACGCGCGGCGGCCGGTGATAACGACGCTCCGGCCTCCCGCCGCCCGGAGCTTCGCGAGGGCTTCCCCGGCCCCTTCGATCGGGCGGACCATGGGAATCCCCTCGGCGAGGAAAACACGGAAGAAGCGCCGCATCGCCGCGGTCAGCGAGGCCGGTGGCACCGCCTCGGCCAGCAGCTCGCGGAAAGGCCGGCCACGGCGGGCGAGCATGCCGTCGATATCCAGCTGGAGGCCGAGGTCGCGGGCGACTACGTCCAGCGTGTGGGCGGTCGCGGCGGTCGTGTCGATCAGGGTGAGATCAAGATCGAAGCCGATCGTCGGCGCCGACGGCAGGCCAAGCCACGACAGTTCGCCTCTGTCCACGGCTCAGGCCACCGGGGCGCCCGGCCGCCCATGAACCGGCGGGTCAGTTCCCCTCCCCACGCCCGTTACCCGGCCGCCGTAGGCGTGAACGTCACGGGCAGTCCCCGGCTGAGACGGCGCTGCCAGCTCAGCCGGCTTCTCCCGGCAGCGTATGAGCGGACGAGAAGGCGTCCGTATCCAGCAGCGCGGCGGCGAGCTCGTGGTACCCGGTGATGAGCCAGAGCCCGCCGTCGTAGCCGAGCCGCGTCACCGGGCGCCGGGCCGCCCCCACGAACCCATAACTGGTATCCGCCGCGATCTGGTGGATGCCCGCCGTTATTTCACGCTCTGGCCTGCCGGCGGTGACCATAGTGGGCCAGGGTAACGGCCTCTGGCTGTCGCGCGGAGCCATTGCGGTTATCCATCCCCGATCAGCAGGCTGACCCAGGCGGGAAAGGCTCTCGTTAACCGGCGACATCCCGCTATTGACACCGCTCCCTGATCCGTCGAATCAGCGTGATCAACCAACCCGCACGCCTGGCGCACATGACAGTGTGGCGGAAAGCTGACATCAGCAAATAGCGACCCCGCTGGGGATCGGGGGGCTCGCCAGGTGGCGGACAGCGACCCGGTAATGACACACGCTCCCTTTGGCACCCTCGGAGTGATATGAGCGGCTCAGTTCGCCTTACTGACATCACCCCCCCAGGGAGGGCGAAATCCGCGAGGTATCCCTCGCTGGGCGACTGGTCGCGGTAGCCCGCTCGGGAGGTACCTATTACGCGTTCCAGGGCCACTGCTCACACGAGGAATGCCCATTCTCAGAGGGGGAGGTGACGGCCGATACGCTTATTTGCGGCTGTCACGGGAGCATGTTCAGCCTAGTGTGTTCAGAATCGGTTAGCTTTACATAAGCCAAACGCATCCATTACCGATTGCTATATGCGATAATGGTAGCATGAGGCTTACGGAAGAACAACTCAGCGAACTACATGCGGCAATCAGGCCAGGCACCTATGACGGATCCGTCTCGGCTAGGGTGCAAATCGTGCTCTGGTATCACGAGAATCACCAGAAAGTTGAGATCGCGGAGATGTCCGGCGCGTCGCGGCCAACGATCGACAAGTGGATCGAGCGGTACGAGGCATATGGCGTCGGCGGGCTTATCAGCGAGAAATCTCCGGGCGGGCGCAGGACAATTCCCGGGCACATCCGGGGGCGGGTGCTGGCGCTTACTCGGCAGACGCCGCCTAAGGAACTCGGGATCTCGCACTGGACGTCGGGAAAGATGGCCGGTTACATCAAGAAGACCGAGGGTGTCTCCGTTTCCCAGCCGTGGGTTTCGCGGCTGTGGCGGGACAACGGGATTCAGCCGTGGCGGCAGGGAACATTCAAGATCAGCAATGACCCGGACTTTGAGGAGAAGGTCCGCGATGTGACCGGTCTCTACCTGAATCCTCCGGAGGGCGAGGCGGTCGTGTCTGTCGACGTCAAGTCCGGTATCCAGGCCTTAGACCGGACGCAGCCGCTGCTGCCGGCCGATTTCGGGAAAACCGAGAAACGCACGCATGACTATAAGCGGAACAGGACTACGGACATGTACGCCGGACTGGATATCGTCACGGGCAAGATGACGGTGGAACTGTCGCCCACGCATAACGCCAGGGATTTCCTGCGGCTGATGAAGAAAATCGTGGTGCAGTATACGGACGAGAAGAAGATTCACGTAGTGCTGGACAATGCTTCGGTGCACATATGCGAGGAGACCAGTAAATGGCTGGCGGAGCAGGATGGCCGGGTGGTATTTCATTTCACGCCGACAGGGGCTTCATGGATGAATCAGATCGAGATCTGGAGGGTTATTCACGGGGCTTGGCAGATCTAGATTCATTGCTGATCTACGGCGCGCCGCAACGAAAGGCGGCCCGTTTCTCGAAAGAATTGGGTTACCATACTCAACTCAAGAGAAACGGACCGCCGACATGTATCATACCACTGGATTTTCCAGGGACGAGA
>JBKQSL010000288.1:0-4201 GCA_052143655.1 Streptosporangiaceae bacterium
CCACGTCCCGGCCGCGCGCCCGTTACCCGGTCGGCCGGGGCGCCGGCACGATCGTCCGGGCCCGCAAGGTCCTGCCCGACCGCGCGATGGACGCGATCATCACCCGCGCCTTCCGGTAACCCGCGCCCCCGCGGTAACCCCCGCCCGCGCCCCCGCAGCCGCCGCCCCTTCGCCTGCCCTTTATTAGTGTCGATGGAGCATCGCTGTCGTTGTGTCGAAGGTTTCAGATTGCTCCGCACTCAGGAGTCCGTGCGATCCTCTGGCGGGTTGACGAACATGCCCAGGCCATGCGTCACGGTGAGCCAGCCGGACTCTCGTAGCAGCTTCACCGCGCCGCGTACGGTGTCACCGAAACATGGCTAGGCACCACGGCACCACGCACCGGCCGTAGGGCAGCCCCAGGTTCTGCCTCCCCAAAGGTTGCTCAGGTACCGGGACGCGCCGTCAGCCGCTCGCTCTTCTCTCGCCGTGCCTTCAGGACCGCCTCCGGATTGAGCACTGCGTATAGCTCATCGAATTTCTCGCGTAGCTCGCCGCGCCTCACCTCGATCACCCGCACGTCGGGGACAGCGCCGCCCTGATAGTTCCACACCGTGACGTAATCACCGTCAGTGAGCACGTAGTAGGCGGGCTTGAGCCAGAAGGCGTAGCTGCGCACCTGGCCGAGCCCGGCATCGGGGCCCTTGCCCAGTGCCTTGCACTCGACCAGCACCAGGGGCTCGCCGTGCTCGGTGTCGTGAACGTCGCCGACGAAGTACAGCAGGTCGGCCTCGACGTTATGCTGCCGCACGCCCTCCCACAGCACGAAGCCGAACCCGGCGGCCTCCTGCTCCTGCTTGTAGCCCAGCTTCTCGAACAGCGGGGACACGAAGTGCATCTCCACCTCGCGCTCGCTGCCCAGTTGCACTTGCTCCAGATAAGCGAACCACTCCGCTGACGGCGCCGGCTCCAGATGCGCCTCCGGCAACTGGGGCAGCGTCGGCATCGACAGGATCAGCCAGTCATCGCGGCCGGCCTCCTCCAGGGCAGGCTGCACGACAATGCCCTCGTCCGCCAGGAGCCTGCCAACCATCTCGCGCCGCGCCGCCGACCAGGCCGAGAAACCGAACAGCTCCCGGAACCGGTGAGCCCGAACGCGCCTGGATCCCCGCTGGCTAGCCTCGATCGAGCGCCGTAACGTGGCGACGATCTCCGCCGGGTCCCGTTCCTTTGCCATGCCCTTCTCCCTCCCGCCTCTTGCCCAGCACCGTAGCGCGGGCAGGGCACTTTCTCCCAGGACACCGCGTGGCCATGGCTACCCACCCGGCTGGGGGTTACTGCTCGCCGCCGTGATTACCGTCGTGGTGCTGAACACATGGAAGAACAGGAGGAAGGGCTAGCCGCCGAGCACCCACAAGGCCTGGTCGATATTTCTCGCCGTGACGCCGGCCGGCGGGCGGCGGCCAGGATCGCGATGGGGATATCTGACCTGGCGTGGCGACAGAGCGGGATTGGCGTAGCAAGGCCGCTCCCCTGGCAGGGAGCGGCCCGTTACCGTTGGAAAGAATCAGAGGGGATACGTGGCTTCGATCGTGGCCTCGCCGCGCTGGCCTGGCCGGACGGTTGGGGGTTTAGTCCAGATGCCTCTTCTGGGCAGGGTGCGCAAGGTGCCAGCTTCACTGACTGCTGACCGCGGCCCGCGCCAGGGGGCGTGTGGAACAAGCCGGCCCGGGGTGGATCGCCCTAGCCAGCAAAGCGATAAGGGAGCCGTGACCACGATGACCGCGATGCCGCCAGAGCCGGACTACAGCCCCCAGCAGGGCCCGGGCCCGACACCTCCGCCGCCCGCCTTCCAGGCGTCAGCCCTCCCGCCGCCGGCCCACCCGCCGCCCATGTCACAGCCGGGCCCCCTCGCTGCCGACCCGGATGTGGCCGCCACGGTGCGATTGCTGCACCGGCGCCAGGGCTGGAGCCGGGCGGCCATCACCAGCTTCATGGCATTTCTCCTGGCGTATGGTGCCTACGCCAACGCGCAGTCGCAGGGGGCGCCTGCTCCGTCGTGGTTCCTGGACATGATCATCGTGCTGGGCGCCCTGACCGCCGCCAGCATCATCGCGGCAGTGGCGGACACCGCGCTCCTGCGGCGCAGGCCGCCCGCGGTCCGGGCGCAGGCCGCCCCGCTCGCCGCACACCACCCGAGCGGCCCGCATGCCCACCACTACCCGCCCCGGCATGTGGTCACGTGGGCCCTGCGCTGGGCCGGGATGCTGCTGATCCTGGTCGTGGCGGTGGTCAGCGTGCCCGCCGTAGTCGACGGGACGGCGTACCTGGCCGGTGCCGGAAGAACGGTCACCTTCGACCCGGTCTCGTACCAGACAAACTGCGACCGGTACAGCTGCGGGACGATCACTGACGGCATCCTGGAGACCGGCGGCGCCGGCATCAGCGCGAGCTGGCAGAACGTGGTACCGCTCGGCAGGCCATTCCAGGTCCGCGAGCCGGTATGGAGGTGGGGGCTCGGCCTGGCGCTGATCGACAGTGACAAGACCGCCGTCATCGCCGTTGTCGTCAGCCTTCTGATCGAAGGGGCCGCCGTCCTCGTGCTGGTCAAGCTGGTCATGCTGGCGCGCAACTGGCGACGGCACCGGCAGCAGCGGACGGCGCCGGCGTCCGTCTCGATCCCCTGACCTAGCTGCCGTCACGCAGGCCGGCGGGCGCGCCGGACGTGCAGACGATGCTGCCGGACACCGCCCCGCAGCCGGGGCCGGCGGGCCACTGAGCCGGGGAACCCGGCATGCGCCGGACACTTCGCCGAGCATGACGTAGCGCAGCAGCCGCCACCACGCGCCGTCCTCGCAGGCGCAGAACGCCCACGCCCTGCCGGACCGGGTGACCCACGGCCAGAGCGGGCCGCCCGTGGCCTCGAAGGCGTTCCTGTCGCCGGAGGTGCCCGGACCGGGCCAGGCTGAGACAGCAGCCCCCCAGTGCAGTGCATCAATTGCCCCGGGCATAAAGCGGACCCTGCGGCACCGGCAACCTGCTGTCACGAAGCGAGTGGCCGCCAGAATGGGATTCTGTGCGCTCTGCCCCGGCGAACCCAATCATAGATATAAAGCAAATATTCGGCGTTACACGCGCGTGATCGGAGACCACCAAGCCCTTCGGGCCGTATAACGCCAGATACACGGGATGATCATCGCTGACTTTTCGGCCGGATATGCGGAGATGATCGCCCGTGTATCACTCGATCGACGTTCTTTCCAGCCTCCCAGCTGGCACCATCAACAGCGCAGCATTACCGGTCGCGGCACTAGACCTTGACCTCTGGTTATGGTTGGCGGACGATTGCTTATGCCATGGACTGTGGCTACTTGGCGGCCCGCCGAATGTTAAACGGCAGACTGGGCCTTTGGACGCCTGCCGCTGATCGACTATCTGACGAAGCGCTGGCCGCGGCTGGTTACTTCGAGCGCAGTTCCCGGAGCGCTTCCCAGTCGTGCACGTGCACGGCTTCGATGATGGCGGCCAGTATTGCTGCGCCGGCGAGGCCGACCAGTGCCCCGGCGATGAACGTCTTGAGGCTGTCGTCTGCCTGGCCAGCGTAGTTGACGCCAACTGCTGCCCGCCCTATGTTGTCACCTCTCACCAGAGCCTCCTCCCATTCGGCATCGGATTTGCCGACCATGACTGTTGGGTAGGAGGACCAGTCGTAGCTGTTGGCTGCCGGCAGGCCGTAGGTGGTGTACAACAACGGCCTCCCGGAGCTGTGATAGTAGACTTCCGGGATTGCAGCCGTCGCGGTGTTGTCGCTGGTGACCACGCCGAAACTGGGAGCCCTCACACCGAAGAAAGCGTTCACAGTGTCATGCTTGATGAAAATAAGCTCGCCGGTCCATTGGCGTTTAGTGCATTTTTGCTGCGGACAAGCGAAGATTTCCCCGGTCGGCAGGTCCACTTCTACCACGGCGACAGTGCCGCCATGCGGGACATTGCCAGCCAGCTCAAGCGAGATTTCAATCCCGGCCAGTTTTGCGGAGTGCTGGAATACCGTGTAGTCGATGAGGGTTATTCACGGGGCTTGGCAGATCTAGATTTATTGCTGATCTACGGCGCGCCGCAACGAAAGGCGGCCCGTTTCTCGAAAGAATTGGGTTACCATACTCAACTCAAGAGAAACGGACCGCCGACATGTATCATACCACTGGATTTTCCAGGGACGAGA
>JBKQSL010000289.1:0-10092 GCA_052143655.1 Streptosporangiaceae bacterium
TCGCTACGGCGCGGTGAGGATCAGCGGGCCGTCGTCGGTGACGGCTACCGTGTGCTCGACGTGCGCGGCGCGGCTGCGGTCGCCCGTGCGCAGCGTCCAGCCATCGTCGTCGACGTAGTAGCCATCGTCGCCGCCGGCCATGAACCACGGCTCGATCGCGATCACCAGGCCGGGGCTGAGCTTCAGCCCGCGGCCGGCCCGGCCCTCGTTGGGCACCGACGGCAACTCGTGCATGGTGCGGCCGACGCCGTGGCCGCCGAAGTCGGTGTTCAGCCCGTAGCCAGCCGCGCGGCCGACCGCGCTGATCGCGGCGGAGACGTCCCCGAGCCGGCCGCCGGGCACGGCCGCGGCGATCCCGGCCGCCAGGGCCTGCTCCGCGGTCTTGATCAGCCGCGCATCGGCCGTGCGCGGCTCGCCCACCGTGAGCGAGATCGCGGCGTCGCCGGTCCAGCCGTGCAGGGTCGCACCGCAGTCCACGCTGAGCAGGTCCCCGTCGGCCAGCCGGTAGCGGGTGGGGATGCCGTGCAGCGCGGCGTCGTTCACCGAGGTACAGATCACCGCCGGGTACGGGGTGTGCGCGAAACTCGGCTGGTAGTGCAGGAACGGCGAGCTGGCGGCTGCCTCCGCCAGCACCGACCTGGCGACCTGGTCGAGCTCATCCAGCCCGACGCCGACGGCTGCGCGGTCGCGGACGGCGGTCAGCACGGCCGCCACCACCCGGCCAGCCGCCCGCATCGCCTCGATCTCGGCGGGCGCTTTCAGTTCGACCACCTGCCGCCGCCTTCCCCGGTTCATCATCACGGCATTATCGCCGCCGCTGGGCCGTGGACGGGGCCGCGGCCCGGCTCAGGCGAGAACCGGGCCGCGGCCGACCGAGACGGCGGCGGCCGTCAGCCCTGTGCCGGGCCAGGCTGAGCCGGCCGGAGCGGAACCGGCTCGGCCTGCACTGCCGCCGCCGTCGCCCCCGCGCCAGCCGGGCGCCGGACGGCCTCGCGGACCGGCCAGAACGCCGCAGCCAGCAGGATCAGCAGCGGACCGGTGTTCGGGTCAGTGCCCTGGCCAGTCAGGATGCCGCCGAAGTTCTCCCCCAGCACCCAGATCACGGCCGCGGTGACGACCGCGAGCACCAGCACCGGCCGGGTCGCGGCGGGCACGAAGATCCCGACCGCGATGATCGCGAACACCACCGCGATGACGACCGGGACGGCTATCCCGGAGCCGAGCGCTGAGGCCACGGCGCGGTCCATCGCCGCGACCGGGCCCGGCTCGCCCGCGACCAGCCCCGCGATCGTGGCGCGCAGCGCGCCGGCCGCGATGCTGGCCGGCTGCAGGAGCAGGTAGGCGCCGCTTCCCCACAGGGCCAGCCAGGCCAGCCGCGACCAGCGGCCCAGCGGGCTGCGATCGGCGCTGCTGGCACGGCCGACGGCACTGCTGGCACGGCCTACGGCACTGCTGGCACGGCCGACGGCACTGCTGGCGGTGGTCTCTTCCTGAGCCGACGGCCGGGCCGGCCAGGCCAGCACGGCGATCAGCGCGTACAGCAGCGCCGCGCCGGGTGCGCCGGTCAGCGGGGACGCGGAGCCGCTGAAGATCATCCCCATGCCCTCGCCGACCCACCAGACGCCGAGAGCCCACACGATGCTGGCGGCCAGCGCGGCACGTACGGTCGGCCGCCACAGCAGGCCGACGGCGAGCGCCAGCTGCACCGTGGCGAACACCGCGTTGAACGCAACCGCGTGCCGGGCGATGAGCGTGCCGTAGGACATCACCGGGGTGGCCACGAAGGCCGGGCTGCCCATGCCCGCCGGCTCGGTGATCCCGAGGGCGAAGCCGCGGCTGAACATGAACGGCTGGAACTGCAGGGCCGCATCCAGCAGCCAGACCACCCCGAGGCCGGCCTGCAGCCAGCGCCGCGGCCCGGCGGACACCCGGTCGGCGGCCCAGGCGGCCAGCCCGGCATCGCCGGAGGTCCGCTCGCGGAAGACCCGCTGGTCAGAGGCGGGCAGGAACAGGGTGGCGAGCGCAGCCAGGCCGCCCGCGCCGATCACCCACAGGCCAGGGCCGCCGCGGACCAGGTCCATCGAGCCGCTGAGCGCCTGCAGCGTCGTGGCCAGCCGCATCAGCAGGTAGCCGGCGAAGGCGGCCGTTCCGAACCCGGCCAGCCCGATGACCCAGCGGCTGCGGCCGTCGCCGCGAATCAGGTGGAACAGGCCGGCAGCCGCAATCAGGACGCCGGCCGCCAGCAGGATCTTGCCGTTCAGGCCGCGGATGCCGGGGATCGCGACCAGGCCGGCGAACGCTGCGGCCCAGGGCAGGAAGGCTCCGGTGATGACAGCGGCCGCGCCGCCGAGGGCGGCGAGCCCGACGGCCGTGCGCCAGCTTCGCACCCCAGCGGCGCGGAGCGGCACGGCCTGCGTACGCGTGATGCTCATAGCGGATGCTCCTTTTCCGGCGGTATGGCCACTTCCCCGGCGGCATGACCACGAATTCTCAGTGGTCCCGCCGGGCCGCCGTCACGGCAGGCGGCGGCCCGGCGGTCAGGCGGCTAGCGCACCGCGAAGTACAGGAACAGGTTGGTCGGGATGTTCCCGGTCACGTTCTTGCTGTGCCGCTGGAGGTACCGCAGCTCCCAGTCGCTCTTGTGCCGGACGATCTTGTCCCAGGTCTTCAGGCTGGTAACGCCGACCACGTCGACGTTCCACCACTCGGACTGGTGACCATTGGCGGTTGCCACGATGTGGCTGTGCGCGGGCAGCGGGACGTTGCCGGCCTTGCTGCCGAGCACCGCGGACAGGTCGATCTTGGACGGGTGGTCGATGCAGTGGCCTGCTGGGCACTGCAGCGTCGACTTAGCCGGAGTGAAGCCGAGCGGCACGATCACGTACAGCGGGTCGAACGTGTTCGCCGGCGTCTGGGTGTAGTTGGTGCCGACCTCACAGCCGGAGGCTGACTTGCTGGCCGGCGGGCTGGCGCAGGAGAAGTTCTTCGAGTAGTAGAACTTCACCGTGTGGCCGTCGTACCAGCCCTTGGTGAATCCCTTGTGGTTGTGCCCGGCAGAAGTCATCTGCATGTTGCTCATCGTCGACACGGTCGAGCCCGAGGACGCGAACGCCGTCCCGGACGCGACCGCCGCGCCGACGGCGAGCAGGCCCGCGAGCGCTACTCCCACCGTGCGCGTGGCCGTCAGGCGGGCGCGCTTTGCTCCGATCATGCAATCCCTCCCATGCGGGTCGGACCAGCTCCGGTTGCTTGGTCCGGTTGCGGGTTGTTCGGGCGCGCCAAGGGAGCGGATTGGCGCAGCGGGAACTTTTTTCTGCCGTCACTGCGGCCCGCCGGTTCCCGGCAGTACCGCCGGACGCGCCCGCTGGCCGCGGCAGGCCGGATGGCACACTGCCGGTATGATCTACCTGGCTGCGGCCGACCGCTACGACCAGATCCCTTACCGCCGGTGCGGGCGCAGCGGCATCCGGCTTCCCGGGGTCTCGCTCGGGCTGTGGCAGAACTTCGGCGAGGACGTGCCGCTGGACCGCCAGCGGGAGATCATCCGGCGCGCGTTCGACCTGGGCGTGACGCACATCGACCTGGCGAACAACTACGGCCCGCCGTACGGCTCGGCCGAGACCAACCTCGGTGAGATCCTGCGCACTGACCTGCGCGGATACCGGGACGAGCTGATCATCTCGACGAAGGCCGGCTACGACATGTGGCCCGGCCCCTACGGCGAGTGGGGCTCCCGCAAGTACCTGCTGGCCAGCCTGGACCAGTCGCTGAGCCGGATGGGGCTGGACTACGTGGACATCTTCTACAGCCACCGGTTCGACCCGGACACGCCGCTGGAGGAGACTATGGGCGCGCTGGCGACAGCGGTGTCCTCCGGCCGGGCGCTGTACGCGGGGATCTCCTCCTACTCGGCCGAGCGGACCGAGCAGGCCGCCGCGATCCTGCGCCATATGGGCGTGCCGCTGCTCATCCACCAGCCGTCGTACTCGCTGCTCAACCGGTGGGTCGAGGGCGGCCTGCTGGACGTGCTGGAGCGCGAGGGGGCCGGCTGCATCGCGTTCTCGCCACTCGCGCAGGGCCTGCTGACCAGCAAGTACCTGACTGGGATCCCGGCCGGATCGCGGGCCAGCCGGGACGGGTCGCTGTCGGCCGACCAGCTCACGCCGGAGAACCTGGCACACATCCGGGCGCTGAACGAGGTCGCTGCGGGCCGCGGGCTCTCGCTGGCCCAGCTAGCCATCGCCTGGGTGCTGCGCGACCCTCGGGTCACCTCGGCGCTGATCGGCGCGAGCAGCGTGGCTCAGCTGGAGGAGAACCTGGCCGCGGCGCGGCAGCCGGCGCTGACCGCCGACGAGCTGGCTCAGATCGACCGGCATGCGGTCGAGGCGGGGATCAACCTCTGGGCTGCCTCCAGCGCCGGCTGAAGCCCGCGGCGCCCTTCTCAGGAAGCCGCCATCTCCCGGTCAGCCTGCTGCCGGGGCGCCGCGCCGGGCGTCCAGCTGGTCCTGGGCGCTGGCCAGTACCCGGGTGACGTCCCGGCCGAAGGCCGCGTCACAGGAATGGCCGGGCCGCCCGGACCGGGCGGCGGCGACCAGCTCGGCCGCGGCGGCCTGCAGCGCCTCCTTGGCCGAGGTGGCCGGCTCGGGCGCGGTGAACCGGCCCGCCTCGCCCCAGACGTACAGCTGGGTGCCGGCCGCGGCAGGCAGGGCGCCCAGCGTGAGCGTGGCCGTGCTGGACGCGCCGCCGGCGTGGTGCAGCACCAGGTGGACCAGGTCGCCCTGGCCCGCGTCCGCGGTCACGGCCACCACCGGGCCGAGGGCGGCGGTCAGCAGCGACACCGCGTGCGGGCCGACGTCCCACAGGCCGCCCTTCTCCCGCCGCCACGAAGTGTTGAACGGGCTGGACTGCTCCAGCGCCGCGCCGAGCCACAGCGCGCCGCCGCCGGCCAGCGGGCTGCTGGTCACCTCGGCCAGCCAGGCCCGGATCTCCGGCTGGAAGCGGGCGGTGAAGAACACCACGGACGCCACGCCGGCCTGCGCGACCGCCTCGGCCAGCGCGTCGGCGTCCGCCTGCGTGGTGCCGACCGGCTTCTCCAGCAGCAGGTGCTTGCCGGCCCGGGCGGCGCGAATCGCGATCGGGTGCTGCACGTCCGGCGGCACGCTGAACGCGACCGCGTCTACCCGGGCCAGGAGGTCATCGAGGTCGGCGCACCTGGCGGCACCGTGCGCGGCGGCAAGCTCGGCGGCAGCCTGGCCGTTGCGTCCCCACACCGCGGTCAGCTGCGTCCCGTCCGCCGCCGCCAGCGCGGGCGCGTGCGTGATACGCGCCCAGTATCCGGTGCCCACCAGGCCGAACCTCAGCGGCTGTGCTGAATCGCTCACCCGCCGAGTCTGCCATGACGCTAGAACCGGCGGCACCGGCCGGGGATGATGCGCAGCACGACCAGGACCAGCAGCCCGATCAGCAGCCAGGGCACGAACATGTGGGCCAGCGCCGGCCCGGCGGTCACCGCGAGCAGCACGACCAGGACCAGGAACAGGACCCGGTGCCGCCGGTGCCATGGCCGGGCGGCGGTGCCGGGCGGCGGTCCGGCCAGCCCCGGCCGGGACGGCCCCGGCGGCCCTGCACCCGGCGGTACTGTCCCCGCGGCGGCCTGCGGGCCGGGCGGCTCGGACTCGGGCAGGTCGGCGAACAGGCCGTTGAAGTCGGCGCGGGTCTTGGCCTTCATGGCCCGGTCCAGCCGCTCCTCGAACTCGGCCTGGTCGAGCCGCCCGGCACCGTAGTGCCGGGACAGCCGGTCGGCGACCTCGGCCCGCTCGGCGTCGGAAACCCGCATGTCCGAGTAGGCGGCGCCGCCGGGTGCGGATTGGCCCGTCCACGGCGGGCCAGTTGGCGATGACATCTGAGTACGACCTCCTGGGTCAGCGGATCGACTGGTCCGGTCAGCGGGAGCCGCCGGGCCGGGACAGGAACTCGGCGGCGATGGACCGCTGCGCCCCTTCCTCGGGGATGAGCAGCCAGCCCGCGAGGTACAGCGGCAGGCCGGCGCCGCCGACGAAGACGAGTACGACCAGCACGATCCGGATGATGGCCGGGTCGACGCCGAGGTAGCGGGCGACACCGGCGGCCACGCCGGCCACCATCCGGTCGGCGATCGGCCGCTGCAGCGGTCCGGCCCCGTCTGCTCCGGGCCAGGATTGCTGGCCGGCTCCTGAGTCCTGCTGCTGCTGCGCTGATGAAGTGCTTGCTGTGTTCATGGCTCTAGCGTGCGGCGCCGGGCGGCCCGGCAGCTATCGGGAACGTCCCGGCAGCGACCCTGATCCGTCCCGGGGCCGGATCAGGGTTTACCCCGATAGCCGCAGGGCCGCCAGCGCGCGATGATGGTCGGGTGGAGCAGCGCGCAAGCGGCATGCCGCCCTGGGTACCGGGCCCGGGCAGCCCGCCGGGGCAGGCGGGGCAGCCGGCTGGCCAGCACAGGCCGGCCGGCCCGCCGGGCACGCTGCCGTACGGTGCCGGCCAGCAGAACGGCAGCCAGCAGAACGGCAGCGGCCAGCCCGGGCCCGGCGGCTCGTGGCAGCAGCCGCCGTGGCACCAGGCTGGACCTCCTGGCTACCGGGGCAGGCAGCCCGGTCCGCCCTGGGGGCGGCCCGGCCAGGTCCACGGCCCGGGCCGCTGGACCCGGGGGCCGCGCATCCCCGGGCCGCTGCGGCGGCAGCCGCAGCAGCGCCTGCTCGGCGGGGTGGCGGCGGGACTGGCCGCCCGGACCGGCCTGGATGTCAAGGCGGTGCGGGCCGTGTTCACCGTCGCCGCGCTGCTGAGCGGGTTCGGCCTCGCCGCCTACGTGGCGGGCTGGCTGCTGATCCCGGCCGCCGACGAGCCCGCGCCGATCGGCACCCGGGCGCTGGCCGACCGGCGCGGGCTCACCCTGGCCGCCGGTCTCTGCTCGCTGCTGATCGTCATCCTGATGGCGGCCTCGACACTGCACGCCACCTGGCTCAACACCTACGCTCCCGCCCTGATCATCGGGACCGCGGGGCTGGTGCTGCTCTGGCGCAACGCGTCCGAGCCCGAACAGGCCACGATCCGGCGCATCGCCGAGCCGGTCCTCGGGCTCACCGAGGGCCGGCGCCGCTCGGCCATCGTGCTGCGGACCTTGATCGCCGTGATCCTGCTGCTCGGCGGCGCGGCCGTGCTGGCCACCGACCGGCCCAAGCACGGTGCCGCCCTGTGGCCGCTGGCCGGCGCGCTGCTCGTGGTCACCGCGCTGCTGGTCATGCTGGGCCCCTGGTGGCTGCGGATCCTTCGCGACCTCGGCTCCGAGCGCCAGGCCCGGGTGCGGGCCGAGGAGCGGGCCGACATCGCCGCCCGGCTGCACGACTCGGTGCTGCAGACCCTCGCGCTGATCCAGCGCCGCGCCGACGACCCGCAGCAGGTCGTGCAGCTGGCCCGCGCGCAGGAGCGGGATCTGCGCACGTGGCTGTTCGAGGGCCGGTCGCCCGACTCGCTGGACGGCGAGGGCATGACTGTCGCCACCGGCGTCCGGCTCATCCAGCGTGACATCGAGGCGCAGCACGGCGTCACTGTCGAGGCGGTCACGGTGGGCGACTGCCCGCTCGACGACGATCTCAGCGCGCTGCTGGCCGCGGCCCGGGAGGCGACGCTGAACGCGGTCAAGTGGTCCGGCGCCCCCACCGTCTCGGTGTTCGCCGAGGTCGAGCCGGGCGAGGTCACGCTGTTCGTGCGGGACCGGGGCAGCGGCTTCGACCCGGCTGCGGTGCCAGCCGACCGCAAGGGCCTGGCCGAGTCGATCCGCGGCCGGATGGCGCGCCGCGGCGGCACGGCAGCCGTCCGCACCGCGCCCGGCGAGGGCACCGAGGTCGCGCTGATCATGCCGCGCCGGTCCGGCGAGCGGGAGCCGAGCCGGGCATGACGCCGGCCAGCGGCACGCCTGCGGCCACGGAGGGCGGCACCCGGCCCCGGGTCTTCATCGTCGACGATCATGGCCTGTTCCGGTCCGGGGTCCGGTTGGAGCTGAGCGGCTACGTCGAGGTCGTCGGCGAGGCCGGGGACGTCGAGCCGGCTATCACGGCCATCACCGGGTGCCTGCCCGACGTGGTCCTGCTCGACGTGCACATGCCCGGCGGCGGCGGCCAGGCGGTGGTGGCCGCGGTCAAGCCCGCTCACCCGCAGGTCCGGTTCCTCGCGCTGTCCGCCTCGGACGCGCCGGAGGACGTGATCGCGGTGATCCGCGCGGGCGCCCGCGGCTACGTGACCAAGACGATCTCCGCCGCCGACCTGGTGGACGCGGTGCGCCGGGTCGCGGCCGGCGATGTGGTCTTCTCGCCCCGGCTGGCCGGGTTCGTGCTCGATGCCTTCGCCGGCACGCCCGAGGCGGCCGCCGCGCCGCCGCTGGACCCCGAGCTTGACCAGCTCACGCCGCGCGAGCGGGAGGTGCTGCGGCTCATCGCCCGCGGCTACACCTACCGGGAGATCGCCCGCGAGCTGTACATCTCGGTCAAGACAGTGGAGAGCCACGTCTCGTCGGTGCTGCGCAAGCTGCAGCTGTCGACCCGGCACCAGCTGACCCGGTGGGCGACCGAGCGGCGGCTGACGTGACCAGCCCGGGCCGTCACGGGCCAAGGTCCCACAGCAGCCGGTAGTACCTGGGCCGCACCCGGTTTTCCCCGGCGTAAGAGGCTTGCGCGGCATCAGAGGCCTTCTGGGGATCAGGGGCCTTCTGGGGATCAGAGGCCTTCGCGGCCTCAGAGCGTGGTCGCGATCCCGCCGTCGACCGGCAGGACCGCCCCTGTCACGTACGCGCCGGCCCGGGAGGCCAGGTAGACGGCGGCCCCGGCCATGTCGTCGGGACGGCCGATGCGCCCCAGCGGCGAGGAGGCGGCGATCTCGTCGCCGAACTGCGCCAGGGTCGCGGCCATCATCTTCGACTCGAACGGCCCGGGGGCGATCGCGTTGACGGTGACGTGCCGCGGGCCGAGGTCCTTAGCCAGCACCCGGGTGAGCTGGTGCAGCCCGGCCTTGCTGGCCGCGTAGGAGTAATTGGGCAGCGGCGGCACCCGCAGCCCGTCGATGCTGCCCACGTTGATCACCCGCGCCGGGTCGTCGGCAGTCCCGGCCGCCGCCAGCAGCGGCAGGAGCGCCCTGGTCAGGAAGAACGGCGCCTTCAGGTTGAGGTCCACGACCTTGTCCCAGGCCGCGGCCGGGAACTCGGCCAGCGGCGCGCCCCAGGTCGCCCCGGCGTTGTTGACCAGTATGTGCAGCTGCGGCTCGCGCTCGCCCACCGCCGCGGCCAGCCGCAGGCACTCGGCTTCTGTCGACAAGTCGGCAGGGATCGCGGTCACCGGGCCGTGCTCGCCCAGCTCGCGCTCGGCCGCCGCGCACGCCTGCGGCTTGCGCGAGCTGATCCAGACCCGCGCCCCGGCGTCCAGCAGGCCGCGGGCGATCATCAGGCCGATTCCCCGCGTTCCGCCGGTGACGATGGCTACCTTGCCGGTCAGGTCGAACAGGCCCATGGCGTGCCTCCTCGCGGCGTGCCCTCGGGGGGGCCGCCGTGCTCGGGAATGGCTCGTCACCCTACCCCGCCCGCGGGTGCGGCCGGGGGGCGGAATCTGTCCGCGCACGGACGGCGGCCCGTAGGGTGGCCGGGTGTATGACCATGACGAGGACGAGCTGGAGATCCTCGGCTGGGATGAGTTCATCATCCGGCAATGGGGGTCGATCTTCGCGGGCTACCGCCAGTGGGCCGGGCTGCGGCGGATCGGCCGGCGGTGGAGCGACCTGTTCGAGGCCGGACTCGGCTGCTCCCAGCAGACGGCCGACCTGCTGGTCCGCGCCGAGGTCATCGACCGCGCCGACCGGGACCTGCATGCCACGTCCGGCGCGGGCGCGCTGGTGCAGGCCATGCTGGACATCGTGGCCGGGCTGCCGGGCAGCGTCGCCGAGCTGACCGAGGCGGGCGAGATCCCGTCGGCCGCCGCGGACGCGCTGCGGGATGGGCAGGCCCGGCTGCTGGCCTTCCTCCGGCTGCAAGCGCTCGGCCTGGGGGATCCCGGCAGTGCCTGACCGGCCCGGGGC
>JBKQSL010000290.1:0-5741 GCA_052143655.1 Streptosporangiaceae bacterium
TCATGTTTGGGCTTTGGGCGCTCTGTTACTCGGTTCGCTATTTTTATTGTGCCGGCGAAGTGCACCCAGTGCTGGCCCCTCTTGTTGCAATAGTGGCGGTCACAATGATAGCAGTGCTGGATATCGGACGAGCCAACGGGTGGTTTGGCGGTCTTGAAACTCTTCTTGGTAAAGTCGTCGGCCGAGCAAGACCTTCATTTTTGCTACACCCGGCCCCTCCCGGACTCGTCTTGACGCTTATTGTTGGTGGCTGGCTCTCGACAATGATCCTGGCAGGGTTGGAATGGCGCGCCATTTGGATGGAGGGATTCTCTCTTCGGAAGGCCCCGTAGGTCAGAGTCTCCTAGTGTAGGAAGAATTGTTTAACTTTACATGAGTCAAATCTCCGCCTTACGCCCAGCTATATGTGATAATAGCAAGCATGAGGCATTCAGAAGAGCAACTCAGCGAACTGCGGGCGGCAATCAGGCCAGGTATCTATGACGGATCCGTCTCAGCCAGAGCGCAAATCGTGCTGTGGCACCGCGAAGGTCACCGGAAAGCTGACATCGCTCAGATGTCTGGCGCGTCCCGGCCAACCATCGACAAATGGATCGACCGGTACGCGATATATGGGCTCGACGGGCTGACCAGCGATTCGTCTCCTGGCGGGCCGCGGACTATTCCCGGGCGCATCCGGGGGCGGGTGCTGGCTCTTACCAGGCAGACGCCGCCGGAGGAGCTCGGGATTTCACACTGGTCGTCGGCGAGGATGGCCGCTTACATCAGGAGGACCGAGGGTGTCTCGGTTTCTCAGCCGTGGGTTTCGCGGCTGTGGCGGGAGCACGGGCTTCAGCCGTGGCGGCAGGGCACATTCAAGATCAGCAAAGACCCGGACTTTGAGGAGAAGGTCCGCGACGTAACCGGTCTGTACCTGGATCCGCCGGAGGGCGAGGCAGTCGTGTCTGTCGACGTCAAGTCCGGGATCCAGGCGTTAGACCGCACGCAGCCGATGCTGCCGGTCGATTTCGGCAAAAGCGAGAAGCGCACGCATGACTATAAGCGCAACGGCACGACCGACATGTACGCCGGATTGGACATCGTTACGGGTCAGGTTACCGTGGATCTCTCGCCCGCGCATAACGTTCAGGATTTCCTGCGGCTGATGAAGAGGATCGTGGCGCAGCATGCGGGCAGGAAGAAGATTCATATAGTGCTGGACAACGCGTCGGTGCATACGGGCGGAGAAGCCAGTAAGTGGCTCGCGGAACAGGGCGGCCGGGTGGTCTTTCATTTCACGCCGACGGGGGCGTCATGGATGAATCAGATCGAGATCTGGAATGGCATAATCACGCGCAGCCTTATCCGGCGCGGAACCTTCTCGTCAGTGAAGATTGTTGATAACGCGATAAAGCTGTTCGCTGCCGACTGGAACGCTGACGCCAGGCCATTTAAATGGACGGCGACCGCCGACGAGATAATTGATAAGGTTCGGGCTGTCACCAGCCGGATGGACCAGCTTATCGGCGCCACCGAGATCGGGCACGTCATCCCACGGACAGCGTAAACATGATCAATTCTTCCTACACTAGGTTGCGGAACGCCACGTACCCCTGGCCCTAGGGACGCACGGACCCGATCTTTACTGCGCTGACCGGCGAGGACTGGCAAGACCTCTCGGACATGATCTGCCGTTACGTGGCGCTCAGGTTCTACTAGGATCGACGGCTACGCCGTGAAAACATGCTTATAACAAGCAAAATCCCCCGCATCACCCACAGGTAGGTAAATGATACGGGGGATTTGCTAGCTAAGCGAAACAGGCACTTTAAGCCAGGGCGGTGATAATACCCTCTGGCTCGCCTGCTCGAGCCGTCCCTGGGCGGCTACGGTGCCAGGGCCTGAGCGGACCGGATGCTCCCCGGCCCGGTCGCCGGCATCATCGCGCCGGCCGGTGATCTGCTGCGCCTTTTGCGGGTGGCTTCGGGAGTTTCCGGCCGCTCCGGGGCACGGCGGAGCAGGCTGCACGGCAGTCACCTGGCAAGGGGGACAACCGTCCAGCCTGCCCAGCTGAGTCTGCTGCCGGACCAGGTTCCGGCGCCACTATCACGGCTGGCCGGCGGCTGCCCCCGCCCATCGTGCAAGCCGCGGCCGCGCGACATCGGCAATAGCACGAGATGTCTCGACGACCATCCGGGCTGCTTCTTCGCGGAACTAAGGAGAGAACTTCCTGCACTTCCCTGCCACGTGAATCCGTCCTTTCCGATGAAGATCTCCTAAGGATCCGCAGTCCAGAAAGAAGGAGGCACCCTGAACATGCCCTGATCCGAGCGCCAAAATCACGCCACGCGAAAACGCCCCAGCCGGGACCACCGAACGGTCCGCTGATGCGGCACGCCATAGGGCAGTTACGCGCTCCTCCGCAGGCACGGTACCGGGCGAGGGGCCCCAGTAGCCGTTGACCTAGCCGTTGACCGGCCGCCCGATATCGACCTAGCACGCACGGATCGCTATTGTCGGGGTTGCTCCGCTCGGTGTTAGGCAATTGCGCTGATCAACCTAGTATGGGCAGGTGTGCCGATCAATGTGATGCTGGCGGGACCATACCCAACGGGTGTCTGCTCCGCGTCTTCCGGGGAGTGATCGTGACCGGTGAGCTGTTGAGCTTGGAGGCGATGCGGCAGGCGGTGGCGGATGCCATCGGCACTGAGCCAGCCGCGATCGACGACGACGATGACCTGATCGGCCACGGCATCGACTCCATCACGGTCATGCGCCTGGCGTCCGGGTGGCGGCGGAACGGGGTGCCGCTCAAGTTCGCCGACCTGATCGAGAAACCGAGGCTGCGCGCTTGGTGGGCGCTGGCCGCGGAACGCATGGCAGCCCAGGCTCCGGCGGCCGAGCGGGTCAGCGTGGACGACACCGCGCCGTTCGAGCTGGCCGCCATGCAGCAGGCGTACTGGGTCGGGCGGAGCGAGAGCCAGATCCTCGGCGGAGTCAGCGCGCATTTCTACGCGGAGTTCGACGGCTCAGGCGTGGACCCGGGCCGGCTGGAGCGGGCGGTCCGGGCACTCATGCGGCGGCACGGCATGCTGCGAGCGCGATTTGGCGACGACGGTCGTCAGCAGATCCTCCCGGAGAGCGCGTGGCCGGGGGTGATCGTGCACGACCTGCGCGCCGCGCCGGGTGCGGCCGCAGAAGAACTGCGCGGCCGCCTGTCCCACATGCGCCTCGCGGTGGAGCAGGGCGAGGTCTTCGACGTCCATCTCTCCCTGCTGCCCGCCGGCGTCACCCGCACCCACATCAACATCGACATGCTGGTGTCAGACGCGCTGAGCTACCAGCTCATCCTGGCCGAGCTCGCCCGGCTCTACCTCCGTCCCGACGACGAACTGCCGCCCATCTCCTACAGCTTCCCGCGGTATCTCGCCGAGGCCGCGGCGCGCCGGTCGGACACGCTCGACCGAGCGCGGTCATATTGGCATGAGCGTCTGGCCGCGCTGCCGGGCGCGCCGCAACTGCCGCTGGCGGACGACCCGGAGCGGCTGGTCCGGGTCGGGATCAACCGGCGGCACCACTGGATGCCCCCGACGGACCGGCAGCGGCTCGCCGAGCAGGCCGCCGGGTTCGGGCTCACCCTGCCGGTCACGCTCGCGACCGCGTTCGCCGAGGCGCTGGCCATGTGGAGCGCAGAGCCCCGGTTCTTGCTCAACCTGCCAGTGTTCGACCGGGAGGAGTTGCACCCGGACGCTGCCATGCTGGTCGGGGATTTCACCAACCTGCTGCTATTGGACCTGGATCTGTCCGAAGACCTGCCGTTCGCCGAACAAGCCAAACGCGTCCAGCGCCGCCTCCAGTCGGACATGGCCAACGCCGAGTACCCGGGCGTGGCCGTGCTGCGCGACCTGGCGCGCGAGCGGCCGGGGGACTGGATGATGGCACCGGTCGTGTTTACCAGTGCTATCGGCCTCGGTGAGCTGTTCGGACAGGACGTGCGGCGCTGCCTCGGTGACCCGGTCTGGACTACGTCGGAGACCCCGCAGGTATGGATCGACCAGCAGGTGACCGAGCAGGACGGCGGCCTGCTGCTGAACTGGGACGTCATCGAGGAGCTCTTCCCGCCGGGCGTGATCGACGCGATGTTCGCCGCATACCTGGACCTGCTCGGCTGGCTGCGCGAGGCGGACTGGGCAGCGGCACCGCCCGCGCTGCTGCCGCCGAGCCAGGCGGCTGTGCGCGCGGCGGTCAACGACACCGGCCCTGTGCACCCGGGTCGGCTGCTGCACCAGGACTTCTTTGCGCTGTCGGCACGCGACCCCGGCCGAACCGCGCTGCTGTGGGGAGATGAGGGCCGCCTGTCCTACGGCGAGCTGGCCACCCGGGCGCTTGTCGTGGCGGCCCGGCTGGCGGCCGACGGGGTGCGGCCCGGCGACACCGTCGCCGTCACGATGGCGAAGGGGCCGGACCAGATCGCGGCAGTGCTCGGGGTGCTCGCCGCTGGGGCAGCCTACGTGCCGGTCGGCGTGGACCAGCCGGACCTGCGCCGCAACGAGATCTACTCCAGCGCTGGCGTGACCAAGGTCTTCACCGCCGTGCCAGCAGACGGCCCCGCGCTGTCCGGCCCCGTGCCCGCCTCCCCGGACGACCTCGCCTACGTGATCTACACGTCGGGGTCAACCGGCAAGCCCAAGGGCGTAGAGATCACGCACCGGGCCGCGAGGAACACCATCGACGAGATCAACAGCCGGTATGGCGTCGGGCCGCACGACCGGGTGCTCGCGGTTTCCGCGCTGGACTTCGACCTGTCCGTGTACGACGTCTTCGGCCTGCTCTCCGTCGGCGGCGCGGTGGTCCTGGTCGAGGAGCAGGCAAGGAGGGAAGCCCGCCGGTGGGCGGAACTTGTGCGACGCTGCGATGTCACCGTGTGGAACACGGTGCCGGCGCTGCTCGACATGCTGCTGGTCGTCGGCGGCGTGCAGCAGTTGCGGCGGGCACTGGTCTCCGGTGACTGGGTGGGACTCGACCTGCCCGGGCGCCTGCAGCAGGCGGCGCCCGAGTGCCGCCTGATCGCTCTCGGCGGCGCGACCGAGGGATCCATCTGGTCCAATGCCTGTGAAGTCGCCGAGGTCCCGGGGCACTGGCGCTCGATCCCGTATGGACGTCCGTTGCGGGGCCAGCGGTACCGGGTTGTGGACGGAAGAGGCAGGGACTGCCCGGACTTCGTGCCGGGGGAGCTGTGGATCGGCGGCGCGGGCGTGGCGCGCGGCTACCGGGGCGATCCCGAGCGAACCGCACGGCAATTCGTGCACCACGCCGGCGAGCGCTGGTACCGCACTGGTGACCTCGGCAGATACTGGCCGGACGGGACACTGGAGTTCCTCGGCCGGGCCGACGACCGGGTGAAGATCCGCGGTCACCGGATCGAGCTTGGCGAGATTGAGGCGGCGCTCACCGCTCACCAGAGGGTCTGGCAGGCTGCGGCCACCCGGCTGGGCACCACCCGGATTGGGGCAGCTGTCGTAGCCGAGGACCCGGGCGTCGCCCCGGCGGACCTGCGGGCGTTCCTGGGCAGCCGGCTGCCGGCCTACATGCTGCCCGACGAGCTGGTGGTCCTGCCCGAACTCCCGCTAAGTGCCAACGGGAAGGTGGACCGCAAGGCGCTGCCTGCCCTGATCGCAGCTTCGGCCGCCCAGACCCCGGGGGAGGCGCCGCACGGGCCACTCGAGTCGGAGCTGGCCCGGCAGTGGGCGGCACTGCTTGAG
>JBKQSL010000291.1:0-3406 GCA_052143655.1 Streptosporangiaceae bacterium
CGCAGCCTGCAGCGACAGCCTCAGTGGCGCGGCCAGCCCGCCGCGGCGCAGCTGCAGCGGTTCCTGGGCAGCGGCGCCCGCCGCAAGCTCCGGTACGCGCGGCTGCTCGCCGGGACAGTGGACCTGGACCGGCTGCCGCATCCGCTCGACGCACTGCTCCCGGCGAGCAACCCTGGCTAGCAGCGCAGTAGTTTGGAAGCGCCGTAGCACCACGCTGAGTAAGCACAGCAAGAAACGGCCAAGATATACTAACGCCCATATCGTCGAATAGGAATGCCTGCTTGGTATTGGTATGTAGGCATTCATTGAGTCGTCCGCGCATAATGTTCGGTTCCGGCTGCGCTGGAGTGATGCTGCACGATTGCTGGGGCGAGCACCGTTGGCGGCATCACCTACAGCCAGTTCTGAGGACTTCGCCGTGCTGTCCCCGGGGTACCGTCGATCACTGGGCCCGATGCCTGCGTCGGCCCGCCCGGTAGGGGAGCAAGGCGAGTGAGCCGGCTGTCAGGGCTCGTGGTCTTCGGCAGCCGGACGCCGTCGGCGTGTGCGACCTCAACGGCCGGGCCGTCACCTGTCACCGCTCCACCCGGCCCATGTGCAGGAGTACGCCGGCGGGCAGCGGCGATCAAGGCGGTTGCCAGTACCGCGCGCGGCACGTAAGCGGCCGTTGCCCGCAGCAAGATCCTGCGATGCCAGCGCAGGACGGCCCGTCCAGGGTGAGTGTTTCAGCCGGTCCGCGCGCTCAGCGTGGGGCAAACATCAGAAAGGGATGGCCCGCGACAAAAGCAGGAACCGCCGGTACGGCACGGCCGGGTGCGCCAGGCTAGTGCCCGCCGCGCACCCGGCTGTGGCTCTCCGTGCCGGAGCGGCCGGCTGTCCGGTCAGGCGGCGAAGACCTCGGCGGTCAGCTCGGTGTCCTCGCTGCCGCGGAAGTACGTCACCTTGCCGTCGCGAATGCGCCAGTAGTGGTGCATGGTCATCGACGCCTCGCGGCCCGTCCTGGCCGACCGGATGGTCCAGTCGACGAGCAGGTGCACGTCGTCCTGGCCGGCCGCGAAGCTATGCGGCGTGAACGCGCCGATCTCGATGCTGCTGGCCAGGTCGCTGAAGAAGCTCGCCACGCCGTCCTTGCCGGCCCGCGGTCCGTGCCACGGCGCGGTCTTGCTGGCGGCCTCGGCCGCCCAGTCGACGTCGTCGCTGACCAGGTCGAGGATCGCGGCCACGTCACCGCGCCCGACGGCGTCGTAGATGTCCTTGACGATGGTGAGGTTGTCCTGCTGGCTCATGGAAATGCTCCTCATGCTCGTAGTCACGGTGTGTCAGATCCCGGGCGCTACGCCCAGAACGCGGTGACGGAGGCCGGGTCGCCGACGTACTGCTCGACGCTGTGCACCCGGCCGTCCTCGACGGTGAACAGGGCGACCTGCGGATCGTCGAACGAGCGCCCGTCCGGGCGGGTGCCGCTGACCTGAACGAGCACGCAGACGCGTCCCGCGCTGTCGGCCATGAAGGACCGCGGTACCGGGCGCAGGGTGCCTCCGGTGAGCTGTACGGCCTCGGCCAGGTACGCGGCAATCCCGTCGCTGCCCCGGTGGCGGCCACCGAGCCGGTCGTCGTTGCGGTGATGCCAGGTCGCGTCCTGGTGGAGCAGCGTGCTGAGAGCCGCGAGGTCGCGGCTGGCGAAGGCGTCGAAGACGGACCTGACGGTTCTTACGTCCTCATCGGCTGTGGTGCGGGTGGTCATGGGCGGTCTCCTTGCTGGTTGCCTGGTCGCAACGCTAAGGAGACCCGGACGCCCGGACCATCGATCGTTCAGTCGATATTTACGGCCGGCCGGCCCGCCCGGCCGCTGCGTGCCTAGCTTGTCCTGGCCGCGAGCCCGTGCCGCATGGCGAACATGGCCAGCGCCGCCCGGGTCGAGACGCCGCATTTGCCGTAGATGTGGACGGTGTGCGTGTGAACAGTGGACGGCGAGATCACCAGGTCACTGGCGATCTCTCGTTTCGTGCGCCCGGCCGCGAGCAGCCGCAGGACGTCAAGTTCCCGCTCGGTCAGGCCGACGGGCAGCCGCGGCAGAGCGGCAGCCGGCACGTCGGCAGCGGCGAGCACGGCCCGGACGGCGTCCCGGTCAAGCGGCAGCCCGGACAAGACCCTGGCCGCTTCCGCCCGGCCGACGGCCGGCCGGTGCGGCCGCGGCTCGCCGAGCGCGTGGAAGACGTCCGCGGCGGCCAGCAGGCAGGCGGCCGCGTCCAGCTCGGAACCGCGCATCCCGGCCGGGTACCCGGTGCCGTCGGTCCGCTCGTGATGACGGCAGACGATCTCGCCCAGCGGCGCGAGCACAGGTGAGCGGGCCAGGATCCGGCCGGAGTGATAGGGATGCAGTCTGACCAGTTCCCAGTCCTCCGGCCGCAGCGCCCCCGGCCGCTCCCAGATGCCGGTCGGCACAGCGACCCGGCCGATGTCATGCACGAGCCCGGCGCGGTGGACGAGCCCGGCCACGGCCGGCTCAAGCTGCCCCGCCGCCGCCATTGCCAGCCGCGCGACACCGTCCGAGTGGCCGGTGAACCACGGGCTCTTGAGGTCGGCCGCGTCACCGAACCCGGCCAGGGCATCGTCGAGCGCCGCGTCGTCACGGAACACCCGCCTTGGCTGCGGCTCGCAGTCGACCGCTGCCGCCCACAGGTCATCAGGATCGCAGATCCGCAGCAGCTCATCCGGCGCATCGAGGAAGACCGCGGTGACCGCGGGGTCAAGCGCCCGCCCTGACCACTGCGCGACGGTCTGCGCCGCGACCTTCGCGCCGCCCACGGACTCGAACATGACCGCGGTGAAACCAACCGCCGCGAACCGCGCCGCCAGCGTGATCTCACCCCCGGCCCGCCCGCCAGGCACCCCGTGGCCGTCGTAGCGCTCGAACGCGTCAAGGATGGCCCGGCCGACCTCCTCGGGCAATCGCAGCCGCCCGGCCAAACCCGCCCCGACCTCGCAGTCCGCGCGCGCTCCCTCAGCCTTCAGCCTCGCCACGCCAGCCGGCCCGCCCAGCGCCCGCAACTGGCCCGCGCTCACGCCGAGGCCGGCCAGGAACCGCTGCGCCTGCCCAGGCACGGTCGGATCGATCAGGTCGCCTGCCGCCCGCACCGCGACATCGTCGCCGCCGAGCGCCGCCGCTATCTCGTGCGACGTCGCCGCGCACCCGACGAACCGCAGCAGCGTCCCGTAATAAACCTCGCTCTGCCGGACGAGATCGAGCCCGGCCCGCCTGGCCAGCTCGACCGCGAGCAGGCACGCGCGCATCGCCTCGCCGGGCGGATGACCGCGAGTGAGGTCGCTCGTCACGGACAGCGACGCGACCACGCCGCCCACCCCCACCAGTTCACGCACGGCCGAAAGTCTACGGTCCGGGCAC
>JBKQSL010000292.1:0-5200 GCA_052143655.1 Streptosporangiaceae bacterium
CGGGCAGGCGCTCAGCGGGCAGGGCGGGCCGACATGGTGATGAAATCGCGGGCCCAGGAAGACTGGAAGAACGTCGCCGGGCCCTGCGTGCTGGCCCGCAGCAGCCTGCGGCCGTTCGCCGGGGCGGCCGGGGTCCCGGGCGGCGGGTCGTAGCTGGCGAACACCGGCCAGTACGGGTTGATGTCGAGCTGCATGCCGCGCGCCACCCCCGCCCGGGCCAGCAGCCGGGCGAGCTGCAGCGGGTCCAGCGCCGGGCCGGCGACGTAGACCAGCGCGCCGTCCGCGGTGACCCCGGCTCCCGACCGCCACTGATGCTCGATGCCGGGCACCGACCTCGCGCACGAGCTCACACCGCAGGTCGCGCCCCAGGCGCGCCAGTGGCGGCCAGCCGCCGGGGCGGGACGGCCGCCGGCGACCAGCGGCACCAGGTTCTGCCGGACGCTGACCACGCTCGGGGTCATCCGCACGTCCCGGCCCCAGGCGCCGACGGTCACGGCGCCGCCGGCGTAGATCACCAGCGATGCGGCGCCGGGCCGCAGCCGGTCGATCACCCGGCCCTGGGTGTAGTAGCCGCCGTGGGCGTCTTTCATCTTGAAGCCGCCGTTGAACGCCGCGACCAGCGTGGCCGCCTGGGCCGGCTGGACCGGGGCGGTGTAGCGGTACGGGCCGCCGCCGGGGCTGAGCGAGCCCGAGTAGAGCCGGGCGGACAGCAGCCGGGTGTCCATCCAGGCGATCCCGGCGGCGCGGTGCCCGCCGGGCGGGATGAGCCTGGTTTCGTAGACGGCCACGGCGCCGCGCACGCGGCGCCCGGCTGCGTGCCACCGGCCCTGCCGGGCAGCCGGATGCCCGTCGAACGGCACCAGGGCGGCGGGCGGCGGCAGCGGTCCGGCCGGGCCGCTGCCGCCGCCGCCGGGCGCGGACGGCAGGCCGGGCGTGGCCGTCACCGACGGCGTAGCAGCGGCAGCCTCTTTCCGGGCACCGCCCGAGTGCCCGGCGGCGCGCGAGGAGGCCGCTGCACCAGTGCGGTGCGCCGCAGGCAGGCCGGCGGCCGGATGACCCGCGCACGCCGCGAGCACCACGACAGCGGCAGCCGCCAGCAGCCGCGCCGGTGCCGCGGCCCGCAGCCGGGGCCGTTGCGGCAGGGTGGTCATGTCCCCACGGTAGACAAGACCGGACGCCGCCAAGCCCAGCCGCGGTCAACCCCTGGTCAAGCCGGCCGGCCCAGGGCCAGCGCGGCGACGCGAATCAGTTGCGATGCATCGAGCTGGCGGGGCGGGTGTTGATGATGCGGTCCGGGGCGATGCCGAGGCGCTCGGCGCGGGCGCAGCCGCTCCCCAGCCAGTCGAGCTGGCCGGGCGCATGCGCGTCGGTGTCGATCGCGAACAGGCAGCCGGCGCCGGCGGCCGCCTGGAGCAGGTCGTCGGGCGGGTCCTGGCGCTCGGGACGGCAGTTGATCTCCACCGCGACGCCGCGCTCGCGGCAGGCGGCGAACACCCCCGCCGGGTCGAACGCCGACTGCGGCCGCCCGCGGCCCATGATGAGACGGCCCGTACAGTGGCCGAGCACGTCGACGTGCGGGTTCGAGACCGCGGCGACCATCCGCTCGGTCATCGGCCCGGCGGCCATCCGCAGGTGCGAGTGCACGCTGGCGACCACGACGTCGAGCCGGCCGAGCAAGTCGTCACGCTGGTCGAGCGCGCCGTCGTCAAGGATGTCGACCTCGATCCCGGTCAGGATCCGAAACGGTGCGAGGTCCGCATTGAGCTCGCTGACCAGTCCCAGCTGGGCTTCCAGTCGCTGCGCGGACAGGCCGCGGGCGACCGTCAGCCGTGGCGAGTGGTCGGTCAGCGCGATCCACTCGTGGCCGAGATCGCGGGCCGCCTCGGCCATCTCCCGCGGCGGGTTGCCGCCGTCTGACCAGTCCGAGTGGGTATGGCAGTCGCCGCGCAGCGCCGCCCGCAGGCCGGTCCGGTCCGGCGCGGGTGCCTCGCGGCGCAGCCGGGCCAGGTACTCCGGCTCGCGGCCCGCTGCCGCCTGGGCGATGACCTCGGCGGTGACCGGCCCGATCGCGGGCAGGCTGGTCAGCGTGCCGTCGGCCAGCCGGGCCGCCAGCTCGCCGGGCGGCAGGGCCGCCACCGCATCAGCGGCCCGGCGAAACGCACGCACCCGGTAGGTCGGGGCACCAGCCCGCTCCAGCTCGAAGGCGATCCGGCGCAGCGCCTCCCGCGGGTCCACTTACGGCTGCCCGGTCACCGGCCGGCCGAGCAGGGCCGCCAGCCGGTCGATCGCCGGCGCGCTATCGGCCACCGGCTGCGGCGGCGCGAACGGGCGCCGCACGGCGGCGAAGAACAGCTGGCCGGTGATCAGGTGCCCGGCCACGTCCCGGACGCTCAGCCCGGTGCACACCGTGGGAGCGGCCCAGTCCTGCTCCCCGATGGCGGCGATGATCTGCTCCGCAGTGCGCAGAGCGCGGGCGAGCTGGTCGGTCGGGTCAGGCATCGCGGCAGTCCTCCTGGGCCTACGGCTGCTTATCCGGTTATCCGGCAGCAGGATGTCACGCCCGGCCGGCAGGCCGCAGGACGGTTCCCGGGCCGCGCACGCTGGCCCGGGGGAATGGGCGCCGGCGGTGGCGCGTTCAGGAGTGGCATGTCTGCTGTCGTGATCGCCGCCGCCTTCGGCGGCCCGGAGGTCCTGTCCGTTACTGACGAGCCGGTCCCGGCACCCGGGCCCGGCCAGGCCCGGATCGAGGTCCGCGCCGCCGGGGTCAACCCCATTGACTGCAAGATGTACAGCGGCGCGATGGGCGCCGACCCCGGCCAGCTGCCGATGCGGCCCGGCTTCGAGGCCGCCGGCGTGGTCACCGAGGTGGGGCCGGACGCGGCCGGCCCGGCCGGGCCGCTGTCGGTCGGCGACGAGGTGATCGCCTTCCGGGTCAGCGGAGCGTACGCCGCGGAGCTGACAGTGCCCGGCTCGGCGCTGGTGCCCAAGCCGGCCGCGCTGGACTGGGCGCAGGCCAGCGGGCTCATGCTGACCGGCGCGACCGCCTGGCACGCGCTCGCGGCCGGTCACGTGCAGTCCGGGGACACCGTGCTGATCCATGGCGGGGCTGGCGGCGTCGGGGTGATGGGCATCCAGCTCGCCCGGGCCCGGGGAGTCACGGTGCTGGCCACCGGCGGCCCGAAGAGGCATGACCTGCTGCGCGAGCTCGGCGCGATTCCTGTCGAGTACGGCGAGGGCCTGGCGGACCGGGTACGGGCCGCCGCCCCCGGCGGGATCGACGCCGCGCTGGACTTCGTCGGCACCGACGAGGCCATCGACGTCTCGCTGGAGCTGGTTTCCGACCCGGCGCGGATCGTGTCGATCGCCGCGTTCGGGCGCGGCAGTGACGGCATCACGCTCATCGGCGGCGGCCCCGGCGCGGACCCGGGCACCGAGCTGCGCAATGCGGCCCGGACCGAGCTCACCCGGATGGCCCAGGAGGGGACACTGCGGGTGCTGGTGAGCCAGACGTTCCCGCTCGCCCAGGCCGCGCAGGCGCACCGGGCCATCCTGGCCGGGCACACCACCGGCAAGATCGCCCTCATCCCCTAATGGGAGCTAGCGGGTCACTTGTGCCGGGCGGGATGCCTGGTGCGGGAGACTTGTCACTGGCGGCAGCCAGCGGGTGAGCACTTGATTTCCCCCGGACGTGAAGTCCTGAGGTCAGACCGTGCCCCCGCTGGTCCTCCGGGGAGGATGGACTGCTGATGGGGTGGCGTGCCCGGCACGGGCCGTGAGCACTGGATCCATTAGGGCGCTGGCGGTTCTCCCTGATGCTGCCGGACGTGACGGACAGAGCGGGAAGGATGAGAGTTGCTGTTCATCGGCGATGACTGGGCCGAGGGCCACCATGACCTGGCCGTGCAGGACGATGCCGGGAAGTCCCTGGCCCGGCGGCGGCTGCCGGAGGGCGTTGACGGGCTTGCCCGGTTCCACCAGCTGGTCGCGTCCTGCCGGGGTGAGGACACCGAACCGGACCCGGCGCAGGTCGTGGTCGTGATCGAGACCGACCGCGGAGCGTGGGTGAAGGCCCTGGCCGCGGCCGGGTACCGGGTGTATGCGGTCAACCCGAAGCAGGCTGCCCGGCACAAGGAGACCATCGCGGTGTCGGGGAAGAAGGACGATTTCTTCGACGCCGGGGCGCTGGCGGACATGGGCCGGACCCGCCGGCACCAGATCCGTGAGCTGGCCGCTGACAGCGACGTCGCCGAAGCTGTCAAGATCGCCGCCCGTGCCCACCAGAAGCTCGTGTGGGAACGCACCAGGCACCTGCTGCGGATGCGGTCGGGGCTGCGGGAGTATTTTCCCGCCGCGCTGGAGGCTTACGCCGGCCTGACCTTGACCGGCCCGGACGCTCTCGAGCTGCTCAGCAGGGCCCCGGACCCGGTATCGGCGGCGAGGCTGACCGTCACGCAGATCACCGCGGCGCTCAAACGGGCCGGGCGGCGCGGTGACCTGGCGCAGCGGGCGCGGGACATCCAGGCCGCGCTGCGCGCGCCGCACCTGGCCCAGCCCGCGGCCATCACCGAAGCGCACGCAGCCTCGGTGCAGGCCGGGGCAGCCGTGATCACGATCCTCAACGAGCAGGTCAAAGTCATGGAAGCCAGGGTGAGCGAGCTTTTTCGCCGCCACCCTGATGCCGGGGCCTACCTGTCCCAGCCCGGCATCGGGGACATCACCGGCGCCCGGATCCTCGGCCAGTTCGGCGACTCCCCCGGCCGCTATGCCTCGGCCAAGGCCCGCAAGAACTACGCCGGCACCTCCCCGCTGACCATCGCCTCCGGCAAGAAGAAGACAGTCCATGCCCGGTACATCCGCAACCGGCACCTCATCGACGCCCTGCACGCCCAGGCACTATCCGCCCTCAGCGCATCCCCCGGGGCCCGCGCCTACTACGACGAGCTCAGGACCCGCGGCACCGGCCACGACGACGCGATGCGCCGCGTCGCCAGCCGCCTGACCGGCATCCTGCACGGATGCCTCAAGCACGGCCGTGAATACAACGAAGCCGCAGCATGGTCCCACCGCGCCAGCCCCCCGCAGGCCGCATGACCACGAGATAACCCAGCCCGTCATCACAGCCGTCCAGCCCCGGCCGGACGGCCGGCGCCAGCATGCCCTCACGCAAGGCAAAAGCCCGCCTGCCCGGATAGCCTCGATT
>JBKQSL010000293.1:0-10778 GCA_052143655.1 Streptosporangiaceae bacterium
TCCTGCCGGGGGTACCGCTGATGATCCTGGCGTTCCTCGGCGGCCTGACCGTGTTCATCGTCCGCATCGTCCGCAAGTCCGCCCTGCGGCGGGCGTGGCAGCCCCGCAGCTGACGAGGCGGGCGCCAACCGTCCAGGAGAGGTCACGCACTCGGTCACCGTGCGCGTCGAGGATGCCCGCGCGCACTGCACGCGCCCAGGGGTACGGCACGTCCAGGCCGGACGCTTGCCCCCGGCAAGTGCGACCCCTTCGCCTGCCGCGCCCGGCAAGCCGATCATGTTGTCCCGATCACGATGATCGCGTCAGTGGCGCAGCAGCAGGCAGCTGTCACCGAATTCGTGCCACAGATAGCCCGCCTGCTCGGCCTCGGCGTAGGCCGCGCGGACGAGCCGGTCCCCGGCGACGGCCCGCAGCAGGTCCAGGTGCGAGGCGCCCGGCTCGTGCCAGCCGGTGATCAGGCCGGTGACCACGCGGGCCGGGCGGCCGGGGCCGAGGACCAGCCGGGTCCACCCGCAGCGGGCCCCGACCTGCTGGCCCGGGCCGACCGCGCTCTCCAGGGCCCGAACGCCGGTCGTGCCGACCGCGATCACCCGGCGGCCCGCGGCGCGGGTGAGGTTGACCAGTTCGGCGGTGTAGCCGGGCACGGCGAACCGCTCGGGCAGCGGCGGCTCACCGGCCTCTAGCGACGCCACCCCGGCATGCAGGGTGACCGGCGCGATCAAGACACCGGCCGCGATCAGGCTGGTGACCAGTTCCGGGGTAAACGGCCGGGCCGCGCTGGGCATCTCGGCACTGCCCGGAACCCGGGCGAACGCGGTCTGATAGGCCGCGAGCGGCCATGAATCCGGCACATAGGAGTAGCGGATCGCCCGGCCGTGCCTGCTGAGGTAGTCGCCGACTGATTGCGGGACGCCGACGGCGCCAGGGGCCCCGTCGCCGCTGGGTGGGGCGGCGCCGTCATCGCGGCCCGGCAGGCCGGCGGTCGCGGTCCACAGCCGGTCGGCAGCCGGATTCGGGTACCGGGCCAGCAGTTCGAGTGACGCCCCGCCGTCCAGGCGGATGACCTCGCCGGGCATAGCGTCAGTGACCCGGCCCCGGCCTGCCGGGTCGCGCAGTTCGATGAGCCAGAAGCCGTCGTCGAGCACAGCGGACAGATGCACGACGGCCGCCTGGCCGCCAGCCCGGCGGCCAGGGATGGCGGCGGGGATCGTGGCCGAGTTATTCACCACGAGCAGGTCACCTGGCGCCAGGAAGCGGGGCAGGTCAGCGAAGCGGGCATGGGCCAGACCGTCCGGCGCTGCGGCCAGCAGCCGCACTGCGTCCCTGGTCAGGCCCTGCTGTTCCGGCGGTCGGGTCGCGGAGCGGATCATGACACCACCGCGGCGGCCAGGTCGCTGGCGCGATACCGGCCGCTGGGCGGCCGCTCGGCGAGCAGCCGCAGCAGTGCGGGCAGCACGCTTTCCGGCTCGGGCCGGTCGGAGATGTCCTCGCCGGGGAACGCCTGCTGGTGCATGCCGGTCCGCATGTCGCCGGGATCGAAGGCATAGCACCGCAGAGCTGGCTCCTCGGCCGCCAGCACCGCGGTGAGCTGGTCCAGCGCGGCCTTGGCCGACCCGTACCCGCCCCAGCCGGGATAGGCCTCGACGGCCGCATCAGAGCTGACATTGACGACCGCTCCCCCGGCGGCGGCCAGCGGCGCGGCAAGCAGCTGGATGAGGGCCAGCGGGGCGAGCACGTTGGCCTGGTACACGGCCGCGAGCTCGCCCAGCGGGTAGTCGCGCAGCGGGGGCAGCGGGCTGGCGCCGAGCGTGCTGGCGTTGTTGAGCAGAACGTCGAGGCGGCCGGCCCGGCGGGCGGCGGCCGCCAGCTCCGCCCGGTGTCCCGGGTCGGTGACGTCACCGGGGATCACGGTGATCTGCGAGGTGACGGTAAACCTGCGGACCGCGGCCGCGAGGTCGCCGGCCGAGCGGGCGTCGACGATGAGCGACCAGCCGCGCTGGGCCAGTGCGGCGGCGGCGGCGCGGCCGAGGCCGCGCGACGCGCCCGTGATCAGGATTGCTGGCATGGCTTCTCCGTTGCTGGTAGCGAGCGCATGTCCGCGTTCTGGCAGCGGACGCATGCCATACTGGTAGCTGAAGTCAGCTTTAAGTCAAGGGGCGCTGCGGCCAGCTCGCCCAGGCACTGAGCCGCCCGCCGAGGCCGGCCGGGCTGGAGGGACCATGCGAAGCACCGATCCGCTGCCGATCGGGGAACTCGCCCGGCGCAGCGGCTTCGCCGAGTCGGCGATCCGCTACTACGACCGCCTGGGCCTGCTGACGGCCAGCCGCACATCCGGCGGTCAGCGCCGTTTTGCCCGGTCCACGCTGCGCCGGCTGGCCTTCATCCGCGCCGCCCGCAACGTCGGCCTCAGCCTGGACGAGATTGGCGCCGCGCTCGCCACCCTGCCCGCCGGCCGGACCCCGACCCGGGCCGACTGGACCCGGCTGTCCCGCGGCTGGCGGCAGCGCCTCGATGACCAGATCGCCGCGCTGACCGCCCTGCGCAACGGCCTGGACTCGTGCATCGGGTGCGGCTGCCTGTCGCTGCAGCGCTGCGCCATCTCCAATCCCGCCGATCAGGCCCGGCTGGCCGGGCCAGGCGCGGCCTATTTCCCGGCGCTGCTGCGCCGCGACGAGAGCCGGATCGCCGCCCGCAGCCGGGCGCTGACCGGGCAGGACGCCGCCGCCGGGCGCTGACCGGCCGACGGGCGCGCCGGTATCCGCCCTGCGCCCTTCGCCCTGCGCCCCTGCGGCCTGGAACCCGATGCCGCCAGGTTTGCCCCGGGATGAAGCATTTTTGAAACAATTGCCGGCCACAATCCCGTCAGGGTTGTGTCAGGCCAGCGTGATGCCCGAGACTGCCCCGGGACAGTGCGGCCGTGCGGCGGCAGACGACCGGCGCAGGCGGGGCCCGGCTGGCGCAGGTGGCTGACAGCTAGCTAAGGGGTGGACGGCAAGTGACCGAATCCAGTGGCGCGACGGCGACCGCGGTCATCGAAGCAGACGTGCGCGAGGGCACGTACGGCTCCAAGGTCGCCGCGGTCGAGCCGGGCGGCGCAGAGTTCATCCCGCTGTCCGAGCGGCACGGCAGGCCGCATCAGCAGCTCTGGACCTGGGTGTCGCCGAACATGGAGTTCGCGACCATTTTCGTCGGCTTCATCGGCGTCTGGTTCTTCGGCCAGTCGTTCTGGATGGCGACGCTGGCGATCGTGCTCGGCAGCGCACTCGGCTCGCTGGCGCAGGCAGCGCTCGCGGCCCGCGGGCCATTGTTCGGCGTGCCGCAGATGGTGCTGTCCCGGATCGGCTTCGGCTTCCTCGGCAACATCCTGCCGGCCGGCATCAACGCGCTGGTGGCAGGCGTCGGCTGGTTCGCCGTCAACAGCGTCAGCGGCGCCTTTGCGCTGAACGCACTGCTCGGCTGGAACTCCAGGCTCTGCCTGCTGATCATCGTCGTGGCGCAGCTGGCGGTAGCGTTCTTCGGGCACAACCTGGTGCACGCCTTCGAGCGGGCAGCGTTCCCGTTCCTGGTGGTGGTCTTCATCATCGCCTCGGCGGTGATCGTGTCCAAGGCGCAGCCCGGCGTGCACGTGGCCGGCGTCCCCGGCGGGTTCCTGATCACCTTCGGAGCCGCGTTCGGCTACGCGGCCGGCTGGAACCCCTACGCCAGCGACTACTCCCGGTACCTGCCGCCGGACACCAACCGCCGGGCCACCGGGCTGTGGGCAGGCCTGGGCGTATTCTTGTCCTGCGCGGTGCTGGAAACCGTCGGCGCGGCCGCGGCCACGATCACCAGCGTCAGCAAGTACGCCGCCAACCCGACCGCGGGATTCACCAGCCACCTGCCCACCTGGATCGGCGACATCACGCTGCTGGCCATCGCCCTCGGCGCGATCTGCGCCAACGCGCTGAACGTGTACTCCGGCTCGATGTCGTTCCTGGCCCTCGGCGTCCGGCTGCCGCTGACCCTGCGCCGGGCGATCGTGGCGATCGTGTTCGGCGTCGCCGGGTTCTTCGTGGCGCTGTCCGGGCTCAGCGACGCCGGCACCAAGTACAACAACTTCCTGCTGGTCATCGCGTACTGGATCGGGCCGTGGCTGGGCGTCTTCTTCGCCGACCAGTTCCTGCGGCGCGGCAAGCACGTCGCCGGGTTCCTGTTCGACCGCAAGCACAACCCGTGGGCCGGATTCGCCGCGATGGCGATCGCGATGGCGGTGTCCATCCTGCTGTTCGCCAACCAGACCGACTACGTCGGAATCGTGCCCAAGCATCATCCGGCCTTCGGGGACCTGACCTTCGAGGTCGGATTCGTGCTGGCCGCGCTGCTGTATGCGCTGTTCTTCCGGCTGCAGGGCGAGAACCGGCGGGAGGAGATCCTGGTGATCCCGAGCGCGGAGCCGACCACGCTCCAGGAGCCGACCAGCACGGCATGACGCCGTGAGCCGGCCTGCCGGGCCCGGGCTCCGGGTCACTGCCGCAGGAAGGTGACCTCCTCCTCGGTGCCGTGCCAGACGATGCGGTGCTGCGCGGGCTCCGACCGGGCTATCACCCGGCCGCCGCGCAGCACCAGGGTGCGCGGGGCGATCAGGCGCAGCGCGTCCGCCTCGGACGGCGCGTCGAAGACGACCAGGTCAGCCGGCCCGCCGGGGCGCAGCCCGTAGTCCGGCACGCCCAGCGCCCGGGCCGGGTTCACGGTGATCATCTCGATCAGCTGCCGCAGCTCGGCGTCGCCGGACATCTGACCCAGGTGCACCAGCACGAACGCGGCCTGCAGCGGGTCGCCGTACCCGAGCGGGTACCACGGGTCCATGACCGAGTCGTGCCCGATGCACACGTTGACCCCGGCCTCGGCAAGCTGCTTGACCCGGGTGTGCCCGCGGCGGATCGGCCCGGTGTCGAACCGCCCCTGCAGCACCGCGTTGTCCAGCGGGTTGGTCACCATGTGCAGCCCGGCCCGGGCGATGTTGGCGATCAGCCGGTGGGCGTAGGCGTTGTTGTAGGAGTGCATCGCGGTGGTGTGGCTGGCGGTGACCCGGCCGGACATGCCGCGGCGGATCGTCTGCGCCGCCATCACCTCGACGAACCGGGAGTGGTCATCGTCGGTCTCGTCGCAGTGGATGTCGACGCGCAGCCCGTGCTCGTCGGCCAGTGCCATCGCGAACTGCACCGACTCGACGCCGTCCTCGCGGGTCAGCTCGTAGTGCGGGATCCCGCCGACGACGTCGGCACCGAGCTCGACGGCCTTGCGCATCAGCTCCCGGCCGCCGTCGAAGGCCAGGATGCCCTGCTGCGGGAACGCGACCAGCTGCAGGTCGATCAGCCCGCGCACCTCCTCGCGCAGGTCGACCAGGGCGCGCAGGGCGCGCAGCTGCGGGTCGCAGACGTCGACGTGACTGCGGACGTGCTGCACGCCGCAGGCCAGCTGCCAGCGCAGGATCTGCCGGACCCGGGACTGGACGTCCTCATAGCTGAGGTCGGCGACCCGCTGCGCCCACACGGCTATCCCCTCGAACAGCGAGCCGGACACGTTGGGCCGGGGCTGGCCAACCGTCAGCACCGCGTCGAGGTGGATATGCGGTTCCACCAGGGGCGGGGTGACCAGGCGGCCGCCCAGGTCGATCACCTCGGTGGCGGTGCTGGCAGCGTCGACGCCGACGATCGCGCCGCGGTCCACGCCGAGATCGGTGAGCGCGTCCTGGCCCGCCAGCCGGGCGTTGCGGAGGATCAGATCGATCATGCTGCCATCATCGCGTGGCCAGCGCCCGCTGGCACCGCCAAGTCCGGCACAGACCGGCGGGCCGCGCCGCACGGACCGCCGGGGCGCACGGTGTGGCATCCGGGACCGACGCTCCCGCTGCGGTAATTTGCCTGATTCAGGCAGGGGCCCGCAGGTGTCCGGACCGGGCCTGCCGGGACCGGGCGGTCGGCGATAGGCGGGCCGGCACGGCTGGCCGGCCCGGGGCACAGCGAGGACGGAGTGACCAGCAGTGCGCAGCAAGCAGTACGGACCTGACGTCCTCGCCGCGGCGCGGCGGCGGCCCGGGCTGGCCGAGGCGCCCCGCGTGGCCGCCGAGATCGGCATGGTCGTCGAGGACTCGGCGGCCGAGTTCTGCGGCGCCGTCGTCGGCTGGGAGAAGGACGCCATCACGCTGGAGGACCGGCACGGGCGGCGGCGGGTGTTCCCGTTCGGCCCGGGTGCGTTCCTGCTCGAAGGCCAGCGGGTCACGCTCGTGCGGCCTGCGCCCGGCAGTCCCGGTCCGGGCGGGCGGCCGGCCGGGCCGCGGCGGACCGCGTCCGGCTCGATCGCCGCCCCGGTCAGCCGGGCCAAGGTCGCCAGGGCCAGCCGGATCTACGTCGAGGGCCGGCACGACGCCGAGCTGGTCGAGCGGATCTGGGGTGACGACCTGCGCGACGTCGGCGTCGTCGTGGAGTACCTGGGCGGGATCGACGACCTGCCCGCGATCGTCTCCGGGTTCCGGCCCGGGCCCGGCCGGCGCCTCGGCGTGCTGGTCGATCACCTGGTGACCGGATCCAAGGAGACCAGGATCGCCGCGCAGGTGCAGTCTCCGCACGTGCTGATCGTCGGCCACCCGTTCATCGACATCTGGGCGGCGGTGAAGCCGTCGGCGGTCGGGATCAGCGGCTGGCCGCAGATCCCGCCGGGCATTCCGTGGAAGGAGGGCGTGCTGGCGGCCCTCGGCTGGCCGCCGGACACTGCCGCGGGCTGGCAGCGCATCCTGCGCTGCGTCCGGGGCTTCGGCGACCTGGACCCCGCGCTACTCGGCCGGGTCGAGGAACTGATCGATTTCGTCACCGAGCCCGGCGCCTGACCGCGGCTGCTACTCCGGCCTGCGGCTCCTCCCCCGGCAGGCCCCCGGCGCGCGGCTGGCCGGGACGGCATTGTTAACTGTCGGCATGCCAGTTGACGGTGAATACGAGCCGAGCACGCAGCAGTGGGTCCGCGACCAGGTCGAGCTGTACGAGGGCTCGGGCGGGACGCAGGGCACGACGCTAGCCGACACCGGGCTGCCAGTGGTGATCATCACGAACAAGGGTGCCCGCAGCGGCAAGGTCCGCAAGACGCCGGTGATGCGGGTGGAGCACGAGGGCCGGTACGCCGCGGTCGCCTCCAAGGGCGGCGCGCCCGAGCATCCGTACTGGTACAGCAACTTCCGCGCGAACCCGCTCGTCGAGCTGCAAGACGGCCCGCTCAAGCAGGACATGACGGTCCGGGAGGTCGCCGGGGAGGAGCGGGCGCAGTGGTGGGAGCGCGCGGTTGCCGCCTACCCCTCCTACGCCGACTACCAGCTCAAGACCGACCGGGAGATCCCCGTCTTCGTGCTGGAGCCAGTCACCTGATGCGCACGCCGGTAGTTTCGGCGGGGTGCCGCTACCGGGCGGGCGGGTCCGACGACGGCTGTTCTGGCGGTTCTCGCTTAACTGGGCCGCCTGCCGTGCAGCGGCAGCTGACCGCAGAATGACTGGGCGCGCTATGCGGACAGCAGACCTTCCTGCGTCAGCTGCGACGTGAACAGCTTCCGTCGCCGGGCCAGTTCATCGTCAATGCTGACGACTCTCTGATCAGTGCCGCGCACGCCGTGCTTGTCCAGTTCCTCGCGCGCGGCATCCCTGGCCATCTGCAGCAGGCTTTCAGCTCCCGGCATGTTCACGGTGATATTTACCCCCGCCGCCTTCATCTCCTTCATCGCACTAACGTATCCCTTGATGATGAGGCCGAGAAGTGCGGTCCCGAGGGTCGCCTCGCCAATTTTAGTCCGCAGCAGAGTTGCAATCTCGTTATTCAGGGTCGGGGCCCGGAAAGCAATTGCGTGAATGTGCCCGAGCTGCGGCAGCGTGAGAGAGCTACCCGGAAGAAGGATGCTGGCAGGGACCTGATGAACTGCTGCGCTGGCGGCGGGATGACTGGCAGCCCAGGCGGATGAGACATGATGGAAGCCGACGGCCAGGCCTTTCCCGGCCAGCAGGCCAAGGGCCGCAACGCCCTTAACTACATGTTGGACAGGCATGTTTCCTCCATGGCGACTGCCGCCGACGTGATGAACGGCAGTATTGCAGGATAAGCGTCACGTGACAACGGCGAACTCCATGCGCCTGAGGTAACTTGCGAAGAAGGTCACAATAATAGGTATTTTCAGCCATTCTGCCGCTCCTTGTCAGGCGCGCTGTTCCCGCCCGGCGCATGTCAGCCGCGGTCGGAGCGGGCGCTGCGGCGGATGCCGTAGCCGATCCGGCGGGCCTGCTCGGTCACCTCGTCCAGCTCGGCGTGGGTCAGCGTGCCGGGATCGCCATAGCAGCGGGCCAGCCGGTAGACCCGGGCCAGCCACTCCAGCAGCAGTGCCCGCTCGTACGCCTCGTCCAGGCTGGCGCCGTAGCAGACCGCGCCGTGGTTGCGCAGGATCACCGCGTGCCGGTCGGTGAGCGCCCTGACCGTGGCGTCGGCCAGGCCGCCGGAGCCGAACCGGACGTAGGGCGCGACGCGGACCGGCCCGCCGAGCCCGGTGATCGCGTAATGGATGGCGGGCAGCTCATCGCACGCCGCTGACAGCGCGATCACCTCGGCCGAATGCGTGTGCACGACCGCCGCGGCCGACGTGGCCGCGTAGATAGCCACGTGCATCGGCAGTTCGGTAGACGGCTTCTCCGCCGCGTCGAGCTCGGTGCCGTCCGGGCCGACCACGCAGACATCGGCGGGCTGCATCTCCCGGTAGCTGATCCCGGACGGGGTGATGGCCAGCACGTCGCCGACCCGCATGCTCATATTGCCTGCGCTGCCGACGGCCAGGCCGTCGTCCAGCAGGCGGACGCTGTAGCTGACGAGCTGGGCGCGGGCTGCGGCGAGCTCGTCAGAGTCGGGATAAGAGATGCATGGATGGTAGACGGCGCCGGGGAAAAATACATCCCTTCCGCCCCGGCCAGGACGGTCGCCGTCACCGCGCCTGGCCCGGGCCAGGGCCAGTCCAGGGCCGGACCAGAGCCGGGCGGCGTTAACCAGTTGAGCAGCCGCGACGCGGCTGGCTACCGTCGGAGTGTGCTTCCCACCGGGCACCTGCTAGCTTTCGCGCTGGTCTCGTACGCGCTGATCCTGGTGCCCGGCCCGAACGTGCTGTTCGTAATCAGCAGGTCTCTGCAGCTCGGCCGCGCCGCGGGCCTGGCCGCCGTCGTCGGCGGCCAGCTGGGCGTCTACCTGCAGGCGGTCGCGGTCGCGGTCGGGATCGGGACCGTGGTGGAGCGGTCGGTGGCGGTGTTCACCGTGATCAAGCTGGCCGGAGCAGCGTACCTGGTTTACCTGGGCATTCAGGCGATACGCCGGCGGCGGTCGCTGGCCGCCGTACTCGAACTTCCGGCCCGGCGGAAGTCGCTGGGCCGGATGCTGCGGGACGGGTTCGTCGTGGGCGCCGGGAACCCGAAGTCGATCGTGTTCTTCGCCGCTGTGCTGCCGCAGTTCGCTGACCGGGCCGCGGGCGACGTTCCGGTGCAGATGTTGCTGCTCGGCACGGTGTTCATGGCCATCGCCCTGGTGTCCGACAGCATGTGGGCTCTGGCCGCGGGCACCGCCCGCGGCTGGTTCGCGCGGTCCCCGCGGCGGCTGGAGATCATCGGCGGGACCGGCGGCCTGGTGATGATCGGGATCGGCGCCAGCCTCGCGCTGTCCGGCCGCAAGGACTGACCGGCCGAGGACATCAAGGCCCGGCTGACCGCTGCGCAGCCTGCGGCACTCCCCGATACGGCCTGCCGCACCAGGCCCGGTGCGGCCTGGAACAGCTGGCCCAGTGCGGCCTACAGCACCTTGCCCGGGTTGAGCAGGCCAGCCGGGTCGAGGGCGTCCTTGATCGCGCGGTGCACCGCCATCGAGTCCCCGCCGAGTTCCAGGGGAGCCAGCGGCGCTTGATGACGCCGACGCCGTGCTCGCCGGTCAGCGTGCCGCCGAGTTCCAGCGCGGCACGGAACACTTCGTCGGCCGCGGCCCAGACCTGCTGCGGAACCATCGCCCCGGCGCCCAGCCCGGCGGCGGAGCCGGGCGGTGCGGCCGCGGTCAGGTCCGGTCCCGGCGGCGCAGCCGCAGTCGGGCCCGGTCCGGCTGCCGGTCCGGACGAGACGGGCGGGGCCGGAGCCGCGCAGCCGGCCGGACGGTCGAAGACGAACACCGGGTGCAGGTTGCCGTCACCGGCGCCCCGCCGGGGTGCCGTCGGGGCGGCCCGCCCGCGGACGGGCGGCTGTGCTGACGGGAGCAGCCACGACGCCGCGGCTGGCTGGTAGCGAGCCGACGTCCAGGCGGGCGGCCCGCGCCCGGGCGCGGGCGCCTGGGTAACGCGCTGGCATGGTCACCCGCGCGGAGCTACGTCGGCATGCTCGCCGCTGCGTGCGCCTGCAGCACCAGGCGGGCCTGACCTACCGTGAGACCGAAGTAGTGGACGTGCCGGAGGGCCGGGGGTAGGCACAACCCGCAGGCCAGCCGCCCCCCGCCGACTTCCGGTGCTGGCTGATCCACGCTGATCCACGGCTGTACCGGCGCAGGCCCCCGGTGGCCGGTGCAGGCCCCCGGGCCAGCGCAGGGTCTGCGCAGCCGTCAGCGGAAATCGCGGCTGCGCGTGGCTGCGATTACGCGCAGCCGCGATAGCCGGGTGGCGAGCAGGCTGACCGCGCCGTCCAGCCGCTCGACCCGGCCGTGCACCACCAGCGCGCTGGCATCGACACCGATCTTGCGGTAGCGCTCCCAGACCG
>JBKQSL010000294.1:0-21044 GCA_052143655.1 Streptosporangiaceae bacterium
AGGATGCGCTGTCAGGATGCGCTGTCACGGCCCGCACCGCCCTGCCGAGGCCGGGACAGTCAGCGCTAGGCTCGCCGGGGTGACAGACGGGCGCAAGAGCTTCGGCAGTGACAACCATGCGGGCGCGCACCCGGCGGTGCTGGCCGCGCTGACGGCAGCCAACTCAGGCGATGCCGTCGCCTACGGCGCGGATCAGTGGACGGCCGCCGCCACCGCGGCGCTGTGCTCGGCTTTCGGCGCTCGCGGCGCTTACCTCGTCTTCACCGGCAGTGCCGCCAACGTGCTGAGCCTCAGCCTCATGGTCCGCCCGTTCGAGGCCATCATCTGCGCGGACTGCTCTCACCTGAACACCGATGAGTGCGGTGCCGCCGAGCGGATGCTGGGCAGCAAGCTGCTGCTGGCCCCCGCCCCGGACGGCAAGCTGACAGTCGACCGGATCGCCGCGCGGCTGGCCGGGCGCGGCGATGAGCACCGGGTGCAGCCGCGGGCGGTGGCGCTCACCCAGTCCACCGAGCTGGGCACCTGCTACACCCTGGCCGAGCTGCGCGAGATCAGCGAGTTCTGCCGCGCCAGCGGCCTGCGGCTGTTCCTCGACGGGGCACGGCTGGCCAACGCGGCCGCCTACCTCGGCTGCAAGCTCGCAGACCTGGCAGCGTGCGCCGACGCGCTCAGCTTCGGCGGTACCAAGAACGGCGCTGTCGGTGCCGAGGCCGTGCTGCTCATGTGCGATGACCTGCTGGCCGCAATGCCATTCCAGCGCAAGCAGCAGCTGCAACTGGCGTCCAAGATGCGTTATCTGGCCGCGCAGTTCAGTGCGCTGCTGGCCGGTGACCTGTGGCGGCAGAACGCGCAGCACGCCAACGCAATGGCCCGGCGGCTCGCCGACGGGCTCGCCGCGGTCCCCGGCGTCGCCCTGGCCTACCCGGTGCAGGCCAACGCCGTCTTCGTGACGCTGGACCCAGAGCAGATCCGGCGGCTGCAGCAGGACTGGAGCTTCGAGCTCTGGGATCCGGAGCGGAACCTGGTCCGGTGGATGACGGCCTTCGACACCACCGCAGCCGACGTGGACGAGCTCGTCGCCGCGGTCCGGGTCAGCTGAGCGGCCCGGGCGCCCGGGCCAGGGTACTGGCGATGCCCGGCCCGGGCACTGGTCGAGCATGCGCTGATTCAGGTCGCCGGGAATCGGCTCCGGCCGTGGCCCGGCGGGGCCGTGGCCCGGCGGGGCGCACCGCTACCCCGGTGACTCGTCCGGGCGGTCCGCGCCGCCAGCCGGTTCTTTGCTCAAGGGTTTCACGTGAAACACCGGCCCAGCGGTCAGCTAACGCACCATGTAAGGACACGGACGTAGCTCCGGCCGAGGGGACGGCGGCTCACGGCGGCGCGGCGTGCCCAGAGGCGAACCGCAGGTCCTTACCCCCGCAGCCGCGACCACCCGGCCAGCCGCTGGACGAGCAGCCGGTCCCAGTGCGCGGCCATGCCGTGTCGCGTTCTGGCGCGGGACCGCAGACCGTCAGGCGGAGCGGGTCTGCGGCCAGTCGGGTGACATGGTCCGGACGATGCGCTCCAGGTCGTCGATGGTTGCAAACTCGACGGTGATCTTGCCCTTGCGCTGCCCGAGTTCTACCTTCACCCGGGTATCGAACACATCCGAGAGCCGGTCGGCGAGGTCCTTGAGGGCCGGCGCAACCGGGGCCTTGGCCCGCGGCTGCCGCCGCCCCTTGGCCGGCTGGGCACCCAGCGTGACGATCTCCTCGACCGCCCGGACGGAAAGGCCCTCCGCCACGATGCGGTGCGCCAGTGCCTCCTGCTCCGCCTGGTCTTTGAGTGAGAGCAGGGCACGTGCGTGCCCGGCGCTGAGCACTCCGGCCGCCACCCGCTTCTGCACCGCGGGCGGCAGGCTGAGCAGCCGGATGGTGTTGGAGATATGCGGCCGGGACCGGCCGATGCGCTGCGCGAGTTCCTCGTGCGTCGCGGAGAAGTCATCCAGTAGCTGCTGGTAGGCGGCCGCTTCTTCCAGCGGAGTGAGCTGCTCGCGATGCAGGTTCTCGATCAGCGCGTCGCGCAGCAGGTCGTCATCGGACGTGGCCCGGACGATTGCCGGGATCAAGTCCAGGCTGGCCAGCTGGCAGGCTCGCCACCGCCGTTCGCCGGTCACGATCTCGTACTGCCCCGGGGAGGCTAGCCGGACGACGACTGGCTGCAGGAGTCCGACCGCCTGGATCGAAGCGGCCAGCTCATCGAGGGCCTCCTGGTCGAAGACCTGCCGGGGCTGGCGCGGATTCGGCACGATCTCGGCTACGGGGATTTCGGCGAAATACGCGCCGACTGCATCCGCTGCGCTGGCCGCAGGCTGCTCGCCGCTCTCGCTGACTGCGGCCGCAGACACTTCGGCCGCCAGTGTCTGCGTCGGCGACCAGGACGGCGCGGCTGCCGCGCTGGCTGGTTCCGCCGGTGCCGCGGTCGGAATCAGCGCGCCGAGTCCCCTGCCGAGCCCGCGCCTTTGCTGGGGCATCCCGTCTCCTCGCTGTCACTGCGCACCCGGGACCGGCAGCCGGCGCTGCCGGCGGGCCGTTCCGGCGGCCTCCCCGTCGTGTCTGTGACCATCCTGCCAGCTAGCTGGCCGCCGGGGACGCAATCAGGCACGCCAGGCAGCCGGCCGACTGCAGCCCGAAGCGATAGCCCGGCTGCCAGCCCGGGCCCCAGCGGCGCGCCTGACGCCGACGCGGGCGCTGCTCGCCGGACAGCCATTACCGGGCGCCGCCGCGGCCGACGCCAGCCCGGGTCGCAACTACCCGAAAAGCCAGGACCGTCCGCGCCCCCGGGCTGAGCCTCGCGACGGGCTGAATCCGGTGATGGGTCCTGCCAGTCCCGTGAGGAGTCCCGTTACGGGCGCCTGACCCGGTCATGGGCCCGTCACCGGGTGGTGCCCCACCGGATGGTGCGATGCGAGATGCCGGAAGACGCGGGGCCAAGGGGCGCGCTCGCAGGCCGCTGTCCGGCCACGACAGACAGGCGCAAGTTGCCGGGCGGAAGTCGCGCGACGATCCGCCAGACAGCGATGATCCGCCGAGCAGGACTGTGCGGGACCGCTGAGGCGCCGTCGCGGCGAGCTGCCAAGGGACGCCGAGGCGCGGACCGACTATGCGGTGGCCTGGACCGAGCGGTGCGCCAGTTCCCGGGCCGCCTCCAGGTAGGCCATCGCGCCGGTCGAGCCGGCGTCATAGGTCATCACGGACTGGCCGTAGCTCGGCGCCTCGGAAACCCGCACGCTGCGCGGGATCACCGAGCCCAGCACCACATCGCCGAAATGGTCACGCACCTCCTCGGCCACCTGAGCCGCCAGCCGGGTCCGCGCGTCGTACATCGTCAGCAGGATCGTGCTGATCGCCAGCTGCGGTTTCAGGTGGCTGCGCACCAGGTCGACCGTCCGCAGCAACTGCTCCAGGCCCTCCAGCGCGTAGTACTCGCACTGAATCGGGATCAGCACCTCGGACGCGGCGACGAGGGCGTTGACGGTCAGCAGGCCAAGCGACGGCGGGCAGTCGATGAGGATGTAATCCAGCTCGGACGCGTCGTAGGCGGCGAGCGCCCGGGCCAGCCGGGATTCCCGGGCGACCATGGGAACGAGCTCGATCTCCGCCCCGGCCAGGTCGATCGTGGCCGGCGCGCACCACAGGGACTGGAAGCCGTCGACCATCCGGACCGCCGAGGTCAGCGGCTGTCCCTCCACCAGCACCTCGTAAATGGACTGGGTGCCCGAGCGATGATCCACATCCAGCGCCGTCGACGTGTTGCCCTGCGGGTCCAGGTCGACTACCAGCACTCGCAGCCCGTGCATCGCCAGGCAGGCGGCCAGGTTCACCGCAGAGGTCGTCTTGCCGACCCCGCCCTTCTGATTGGCGATTGTGATCAGGCGGCACCTCTCCGGCCGCGGCCACTGGCCGCCGGCCCGCGCGACTACTGCCGCCCGGGCGGCCCGCGCAATGGGCGTATCCGCTGAGACCTCCGGCACGGCCGGAACCACCACCTCGTCTGTGCTCGTCCCTCGCCCGGCGCTCACCGCGCCGATGCCTCCGATGCCGTGCCTGCCGGCGGCCACCCCGTCCGGTCGTCCGGACTCTGCCGCCACCGGGATCGGGGTGGCCGCCGGGGCGGGCCGCTGGGCGGGAATCGCCGTTTCACGTGAAACCAGGGCCGCTCCGGCCAACCCGGAACCGACAGCCGATACGGGTGATACGGGACTGACATCCGATCCGGAACCATCACCCGGGCCGGACAACGAGGCCGGCCAGCCGAGGCCGCCTCCCGCATCGCCCGGGCCCATCGCGAGCGCCGGCCAGCCCACTCCTGGTGCGGTGGCAGTCATCGCGCTGTCTCCTCCTGGCCTTCCCGCCCGCCGCTGCCTCCGGTGCCCGCCGAACCCGCGGTCATCTCCGCGACGGCCGGGCCGCTGGTTCCGGCGGCCGGGCAACCTGCACCACTGCCGCTGACTCGTCCCGTTCAGCGCCGTGAAGCCCGGTTTCGCACGGCCTTCCGGCCAGTCCGCAGCCGGTCCGGGGTCGTGAACCTGACGACGGTCACCGCGGGTTCGACCTTACCGCTCCCCGCCCGCACAAGCTGTGCGTCCCGCGTACCGAGCCGCCGCAGTACCGGCTGGGCCGCGGCCAGCTCCGCAGCCGCGGACGCGCCCTTGATCGCGAGCACCAGTCCGCCCGGCCGGGCCAGGCCGGCGGCGAGCACCGCCAGCCGGGCCAGCGGGGCCACGGCGCGGGCTGTGACCACGTCGAACTCTGCCGAACCAGCCAGTTCCTCGGCCCGGGCCCGCCGGACCTCCGCGTTCGGCAGGCTCAGCTCGGCCAGGCACTCATGCAGAAAGCTGACGCGGCGCTCCATCGGCTCGATGAGCGTCACCGTCACATCCGGCAGCAGCATGGCCAGCACGATGCCCGGCAGCCCGGCCCCGGAGCCGACATCGGCCAGCGTCGCCGGGCGCGGCACCAGCTCGGCGACAGCTGCGCAGTTCAGCAAATGACGGGACCAGATCCGGCCGGCCTCGCCCGGGCCGAGCAGCCCGCGCTGCACAGCCGGACCGCACAGCAGCCGGGCGTAGGCAACCGCGAGCGGCAGTGCGGCTCCGAACACCGCACCGGCATCCGGCGGCGGCACCGGCGGCTCGGCAGGCACCGGCGGCTCGCGGCGGGCTGGCGAGTCAGCCAGCGGGCAGCACCACGACGCGGCGGTCGGGCTCCTCGCCCTCTGACTTGCTGCGCAGCCCGGCCGCTGCAACTGCGTCGTGCACGACCTTGCGCTCGAACGGGTTCATGGCCCAGAGCTTCTTCGGCACACCGGTCTGCCGGACCTCATCGGCGGCCTCCCGGCCCGCCTGGGCCAGCTCGGCCCGGCGGCGCTGCCGGTAGCCGCCGATGTCCAGCATGATCCGGGTCCGGTAACCTGTCTGCCGGTGCACGGCCAGCCTGGTCAGCTCCTGCAGGGCCTCCAGTACCTCGCCGCGCGAGCCGACCAGCTCGTCCAGGGTCGCGCCGACCACGGAGACCACGGCCCGGTCGCCTTCCACGTCCATGTCGATGTCGCCGTCCAGGTCGGCGACATCCAGCAGGCCCTCGATGTAGTCGGCCGCGATGTCGCCTTCCTGCTCGAGGTCGGCGATATCGTCGTCGCCCTCATCGCCCTCTGCCGCGGCCTCGTCCTGGTCCTCGAGCGCCTCGTCCTGGTCCTCTAGGGCGTCGTCCTGGTCCTCTAGGGCGTCGTCCGGCCCAGCGGCCGCGCTCCCGGCCAGGGCAGCCTCGCTGCCGGCGGCGTCATCGGCCGGCGGCAGCTCGGCACCGACCGCCTCCTGCGCCGCTGCCTGCGGCTCAGCGACCGCGTTCTCGCCATGACTCACGACCGGATCCTCCTGGGGTCACCGTTAATGGATGCAGCTGCCGTCGGCAGGACCAGCCTGGTCAGCGCTTGCCGGAGCGCTTGCTGCGGGACTGCCGCTGCGGCTGCTGCCTGATGAGCTTAACCTCGGGCTGCTCCGGCTGTGGCTCCGGTTCCGATCCCTTCCGGCCGAGCCTGCGCAGCATTCCGCCAGCGCCCGAGGACTGGCCGTTGGCCTGGCTCGCGCTGGCGCCGGTCGCGGACCCTGTCGCGGGCCGAGAGGAACGGCCGCCCTTGGCCGCCGCTTTCTGTCCCGGCGGGGCCTTCTGGGCGGCCGGCGGCTTCGCGGCCGTCTTCCGGCCGCCGGGCTGGCTTCCCGCCGCCTCCGCCGCGGCCGGCGCAGCCGCCTGAGCGCCGTCCTGGCCCGCCGCGGTCTGGCTCGCCCCAGTCGCAGGACGCGAGCCGGTGCCCGCGGAACCCTGGCCGGTCTCCCGGGCCTGGTCCGCGGGAGCCTTGCCGGTCTCGATGCCCGGGCGCTGGCCGCGGAAGCGGGGCGCCAGCTGCTGGCGCACCGCGGGCCTGGCCGCGACCGCCGCGTCGGCATCGGCAGCCGCGGCAGCCGGCTGCGGATAGCGCCGGAACAGCACCCACTGCTGGCCCAGCGTCCACATGTTGGTCGTCACCCAGTACAGGACCAGGCCGAACGGCCAGTACAGACCGGACAGCGCGAACAGCGGCATGATGTAGGCCATGTACTTCTGCGACTGGCCCATCGGGTTGTCCGGGGTCGCCGCGGGCATCATGCCCCGCTTCATGCTCTGCCGCACGGTCAGGTAGGTGGTGGTCATGCTGACCACGACCGCGAGCACGATGACGATCTTCGCGTGCAGCGGCACGTACATGCCATGGGTGAACAGGACCTTGTCGGCCACGGACACGCCCAAGATCTTGGCGTGCTTGGCGCTGATCACCATGCCGTAGGTCAGCCCGTACTTGGGTGGCGCGCCCGGCGTCCACTCGGTGATGGCCCTGAGCACGCTGAACAGCGCGAAGAAGACAGGCAGCTGCAGCACCACCGGGAGGCACCCCATCAGGGGGTTGACGCCCGCCTCCTGGTAGAGCTTCATCATCTCCTGATTGAGCGTCTGCTTATCGTTCTTGTACTTCTTGCGCAGCGCCTGCATCTGCGGGTTCAGCGACGACATCGCCCGCGTGGTGTGCATCTGCTTGATGAACAGCGGCACCATGATGAGCCGCATCAGGACCACGAGGATCACGATGCTCAGCGCCCAGGTCCAGCCGCTGGTCGCACCGAAGACCGGGCTGAGCACGTTATAGATCTGTTTCAGCACCCAGGCAACAGCGTCGTACAGGGCGTCGAGTGGGTTACCCACCTGCGTGCTCCCTCATGATCTCGGCTGCGGGGCCGGGCGCCGGGCGGGCACCTTCGTCCGAGCGGGTGGGCGGCACTGGGTCCAGGCCTCCCGGGTGAAACGGGTGACAGCGGCTCAGCCGCCGCAGCGCCAGCCACGAGCCGCGGGCCGCGCCGTGCACCTGCACTGCCTCCAGCGCGTAGGCGCTGCAGGACGGGTAGAAGCGGCACCGCGGGCCGAGCAGCGGGCTGATGAACTTGCGGTAGGCCATGAGCAGGCTAGCGAGCAGCCAGGCAGCAGGCGCAGGCCGCCGCTTGCGCTGCCCCGCCGTGTCCGCAGCCTCCTGCGCTGTCACCGACACCGTGCCTCACCCTGCCGCCGAAGCAAAGATGTGATTACCAGGTCGAGTTCGGCGGCGAGATCCGCCTGGCGAGCAGTCGCGGCCCCGGGATTAGCGCGCAACACCAGCAGGCTACCCGCTGGCAGCGACCCCAGGTACCCGCGAGCCAGATGGCGCAGGCGGCGCCGCACCTGATTGCGGATCACCGCGCCGCCCACCTTCCGGCTGACGACCAGGCCCACCCTGGCCGGCTCCGCGCAGCCCGCAGGCACCAGCAGGTGCGCCGAGACCAGCCGCCGCCCGGCCCGGCGGCCGTGCTTGACCGCCTGGGTGAACTCGGCCGGGCGCCGCATCCTGGCCGCCGCCGGGAGCACGCGGCACCGCCGCCGTGGGTGACTACAGCGCGGTCAGACGCTGACCCGGGCACGGCCCTTGCGACGCCGCGCCGCCAGCACCGCGCGGCCGGCCCGGGTGCGCATGCGCAGCCGGAAGCCGTGCGTCTTCGCCCGGCGGCGGTTGTTCGGCTGGAACGTGCGCTTGCTCACTGGAACTCCCAGGTGCGGATCAGAGGTGGCGGCGGCCGCCGCCGCAGGGACTCAGCGCATACGCGAGCCACGCCGGGCTGGCCGGACCCATGAACGTTACGCGCACCCGCTGCCGTCGGTCAAACCATGCAAGGTCCGCGCATGTCACAGCCCCGGCCCAGGGCCGAGCCTACCGGTTTGCCGCTCGGATGCCAGGAGCCGCGCTTAGGCTGTGGACAACGGTCCGGCAGGCGGGGCACCCTGGGATCCGGTCTTTGCCCGTCTCCCTCATCCGCGCGGAAAGCCGGCGTGTTCGCGGCAGGCAATGTGCACAACCTGTGGAAAAACCTGTTGATCCAAATTGGGGGACCGCGAGGTGATCAGCCGATGAGTGAAGCAGACCTCGCGCAGGTGTGGGCCCGGTCGCTGGCCGGGCTGGCCGACATGCACATTGAGCCGCATCAGCGGGCGTGGCTGCAGCTGACCCGGCCGCTCGGCCTCGTCGAGAACACGGCGCTGATCGCCACTCCTAACGACTTCGTCAAGGAACAGCTCGAAACCCGGCTGCGGGCGCTCATTACCGGGGCGCTGTCCCGCGAGCTCGGCCGGACCATTCAGCTGGCCGTCACCGTCGATCCCGCGGCCACCGCCGGGCCGGCGGCGGCGCCGCGGGACGGGCATGCGGACGCACTGGCGGGAGGGGTCCCCGGCGGTGGCGGACCGGTCCCCGGCGACGAGCCCACCACCACGCCACTGCAGGCGGTGACCGCAGACAGCGAGGACTACCTGCGCCGCCGGGTGGACATCCCGCGCCAGCCCGCTGCCCCGGGGCTGCCCGACGACCTGCTGGGGCCAGGCGCCGGGCACGAGTACGCCGGGCCGCCGAGTGGGTCGCTAGCCGACGGCCGGCACCAGGCGGCGTCCCCCGGCGGCGCGATCCCTGGCGGGCCGGTACCGGGCCGCGCCGCGCACCTGGGCGGGCCGTCGCACCTGGGCGGCCCAGGCGCGCCCCGGCCGGCGCAGGCACGGCTGAACCCGAAGTACACGTTCGAGACGTTCGTGATCGGCTCCAGCAACCGGTTCGCGCACGCGGCCGCGGTGGCGGTGGCCGAGGCGCCGGCCAAGGCCTACAACCCGCTGTTCATCTACGGCGACTCCGGGCTGGGCAAGACCCACCTGCTGCACGCCATAGGGCACTACGCGCAAAGCCTGTACCAGGGCGTGAAGGTGCGCTACGTGAGCTCCGAAGAGTTCACCAACGACTTCATCAACATGATCCGGGACGGCAAGCAGGACGGATTCCGGCGCCGGTACCGGGACGTCGACGTGCTCCTGGTGGACGACATCCAGTTCCTGGAGAACAAGGAAGGAACTCAGGAGGAGTTCTTCCACACCTTCAACACCCTGCACAACGCCAGCAAGCAGATCGTGATCTCCAGCGACCGGGCGCCCAAGCGGCTGGTCACGCTGGAGGACCGGCTGCGCAGCAGGTTCGAGTGGGGCCTGCTCACCGACGTCCAGCCGCCGGAACTGGAGACCAGGATCGCGATCCTGCGGAAGAAGGCGGTGCAGGACCGGCTGAACGCGCCGCCCGAGGCGCTGGAGTACATCGCCAGCAGGATCACCACCAACATCCGCGAGCTTGAGGGCGCGCTGATCCGCGTCACGGCTTTCGCCAGCCTGAACCGCCAGCAAGTCGACCTGCAGCTCGCCGAGTTCGTGCTCAAGGACCTCATTCCCGAGGCGCACGGGCCGGAGATCACCGCGGCCACGATCATGGGCCAGACCGCCTCCTATTTCGGGCTGTCGATCGACGACCTGTGCGGCACCTCCCGGTCGCGCGTGCTGGTCACCGCCCGGCAGATCGCCATGTACCTGTGCCGTGAGCTCACCGACCTGTCACTGCCGAAGATCGGCCAGCAGTTCGGCGGCCGGGACCACACCACGGTGATGCACGCCGACCGCAAGATCCGGTCCCTGATGGCCGAGCGGCGGTCGATCTACAACCAGGTGACCGAGCTCACCAACCGGATCAAGCAGCAAGCGCTCTCCGGGTGAGGGCCGTAACGCCCGCCAGCACCGCGACCGCAGCCGGGTTCGCGGTCAGCAGCGTGACCGCAGCCGGGTCACTACGCTGCGCTGCTACTCCGGAGGCCTGTTGTCACTCTGCGTATTCAATCAGATACAAAGGGATCGCTCGGTTCGCAACCGGTGCACACAGGGTGTGGATAATTCTGTGGACGTGCCTGGGACATTCGGAGGAAAACTCCGGCCGACCGGGGTGTAACCAGCCGGCGAACGCCAGGCGCCGCTCGCGGGCCCACCCGCCGTCCCCCTCCAGCGGGGCGCCGGCCACACCCCCTGTGCACGGCAAAACCGGGGCTGACCTGGCACGACGGCTGTCGTCCCCAGGATCCACCGTCCCTATGACGACTACGAGACTGTTTATCAGCCAGACCTCACGTACCAAGCAGGCACGCCCCTGCCCGGCTGACGCCTGCGCCCCGAGAACGGAAGGCACCATGCAGTGAAGATCGAAGTTGAGAGAGACGTCCTCGCCGAGGCCGTGGCCTGGACCGCCCGCGCGCTCCCGGCCCGCCCCACCGTGCCGGTGCTGGCCGGCATCCGGCTGCACGCCGCCGCCGAGCTCACCTTGTCCAGCTTCGACTACGACGTCTCCGCGCAGGCGACCGTGCCGGTGGCGGCCCAGGAGGAAGGCAGCGCGCTGGTGTCCGGCCGGCTGCTGGCGGAGATCAGCCGCAGCCTGCCTGCCCGCCCGGTGCAGATCAGCGCCGACGGCGGCCGTGCGGTGCTGACCTGCGGCAGCGCGACGTTCACGCTGCTGACAATGCCCGAGGAGGAGTACCCGGCGCTGCCGGAGATGCCGCCTGCGGCCGGCACGGTCGGCAGCGACGCGTTCGCCACCGCGGTCAGCCAGTGCGCGATCGCGGCCGGCCGTGACGACACGCTGCCCGCGCTGACCGGCGTGCGGATCGAGGTGGAAGGCGACACGCTGACGCTGGTGTCAACCGACCGGTACCGGCTGGCGGTCCGCGAGCTGCGCTGGACGCCGGCCACGGCGGACCTGTCGGCCGCGGTGCTGGTGCCGGCCCGGGCGCTGGCCGAGACCGCCCGGTCGCTGACCTCCGGCGCCGAAGTATCGATTGCGCTGGCGCTGCCCGGCGGCGACGGGCCCGGCGGCGACGGCATGATCGGTTTCGAGGGGGCCACCCGGCGTACCACCACCCGGCTGCTCGGCGGCGAGTTCCCCCGGTACCAGGCGCTGCTGCCGACCGGGGTCAAGGCCGTGGCCGAGCTGCCGACCAGCGCGCTCGTCGAGGCGGTCAAGCGAGTCGCGCTGGTCGCCGAGCGGAACACGGCGGTCCGGCTGTCGTTCAGCCCGGGCCAGCTGCTGCTGGAGGCCGGCACCGGCGAGGAGGCACAGGCCGAGGAGATCCTGGAGGCCAGCTTCGAAGGCGACGACATCGGCACCGCGTTCAACCCCCAGTACCTGCTGGACGGGCTGAGCGCGATCGGCTCCGACACCGCCCGGATCTCGTTCACCGAGCCCGGCAAGCCGGCCCTGATCACCGGCAAGCCCGGCCCGGACGGCAGCCCGGATTACCGGTACCTGCTGATGCCGATCCGCCTCGGCGGATGACCGCCGGCGGGCGCCAGGTCCCGCGTCGCAGCCCGGCGGCCACTAGTCTCCAGGCGTGCACCTGACCCGGCTCGCGCTGACCGACTTCCGCAGCTACGCCAGCGCGGACCTGACCCTGGAGGCGGGCGTGTCCACCTTTACCGGCGCCAACGGCCAGGGCAAGACGAACCTGATCGAGGCGGTCGGGTACGCGGCGACGCTCGGCAGCCACCGGGTCGCCACCGACGGGCCGCTGATCCGGCGCGGTGCCGACTGCGCGATCGTCCGGGCGGCCGTCAGCTCCGCGGTGCGGGACAGCCTGATCGAGATCGAGGTCAATCCCGGCCGGGCGAACCGGGTGCGGCTGAACCGGTCGCCGGTACGGCCCCGGCAGGCGCTCGGGACGCTGCGCTGCGTGCTGTTCGCGCCCGAGGACCTGGCCGTGGTCAAGGGCGACCCCGACCAGCGGCGGCGCTACCTCGATGACCTGCTGGTGGTGACCCGGCCGCGGTATGCCGCGGTGCGGGCGGACTACGAGCGGGTGGTGCGCCAGCGGACCGCGCTGCTGAAGAACGCCCGCGCGGCGCGCGGGCTGCCGCCCGGCGCGCTAGAGGCCTGGGACGAGCACCTGGTGACCACCGGCACTGAGCTCACCGCCGGACGGCTGCGCCTGGTCGCGGCGATCCGCCCGCTGGTGGCCCGGGCCTACTCGGCGGTATCCGGCGAGGAGCAGCGGGCCGGGATGCGCTACCGGCAGCCGTTCGGGACCGCCGGCACCGAGCCGCCCGGTGACGACGCCGAGCTGGCCGCCGTGCTGCGCGCTGCCCTCGCCGAGGCCCGGCGGGCCGAGCAGGAGCGGGCCGTGTGCCTGGTCGGCCCGCACCGCGACGAGCTGGAGCTGACCATCGGCGACCTGCCCGCCCGCGGCTACGCCAGCCAGGGCGAGTCCTGGTCGCTGGCGCTGGCGCTGCGCCTGGCCGCGTTCGAGCTGCTGCGCTCGCTGGGCGAGGACCCGGTGCTGATGCTCGACGACGTGTTCGCCGAGCTGGACGCGCAGCGGCGGGACCGGCTCGCCGCGCTGGTGGCCGGCGCCGAGCAGGTGCTGGTCACCGCGGCGGTCACCAGCGACGTCCCGGCGGTGCTGGCCGGCGCCCGGTACACCGTCACCGCGGGGGCGGTGACGCATGACTAGCGGTCCGGATGATGCTGGCAGCGGCCGCCCCGAGCCGGCCTCGCAGGAACCGGCGGCGGCTCCCGCGGACGGCGCGGCAGCGCCCGCGCCGTCCGGCCCGCTGCCGGCGGCTGACGTCTCGTCCCGGGCGCGGCTGGCCCGGGAGGCCCTCGCGGCCGCCAAGGCCGACGCCCTGGCCCGCGGCAGCCGCCCGGCCCGGGCCCCGGGCGCCCCGCGGGCGGGCGCGGCCGCGGGCCTGCCGCGGTCGGCCACGTCCCAGCATCGCCGGGACGACCCGCAGCCGCTGGCTTCGGCCATCGAGGGGCTGATCGGCGACAGCGGCTGGGAGCTCGCCGCGGCCACCGGGTCGGTGTTCGGCCGGTGGCCGCAGATCGTCGGCCCCGAACTGGCTGCGCACACCTCCCCCGAGGGCCTGTCCGGCGGCGAGCTGACCGTGGCCGCGGATTCCACCGCCTGGGCGACGCAGGTCCGGCTGCTCGCCGCCCAGCTGGTGCGCAGGCTCAACGCCGAGCTCGGGGACGGCGTGGTGCAGCGGGTCAAGGTACGCGGCCCGGTCACCGCCCAGCGCCGCCCCGGCGAGTGGCGGGTGCGGGGCAGCCGCGGCCCTCGCGACACCTACGGATGAGCGTGATTGGGCGCCGCCAGCTGCCCGGGAGCACGCCGCCGCGCCCGCAACCCGCTTACGGCTGAGGCTTGGGGTGCTCGCAGGTAAAATGGATCTGCACCGGGGCTAGGACAGACGGGGGCACGACACTGCATCGTCCCGCGCGCCTGCCTTGTTTCAGGAGGAGCTTCCGCTTTGTCGTATGACGCACGATCGATCACGGTCCTCGAGGGCTTGGAAGCTGTCCGCAAGCGCCCAGGAATGTACATCGGCTCGACTGGCGAGCGGGGACTTCACCACCTCGTCCAAGAGGTAGTCGACAATGCGGTGGACGAGGCCCTGGCGGGCTACTGCGACCGCATCGACGTTACCCTACTGGCCGACGGCGGAGTCAGGGTGGCCGACAACGGCCGCGGCATCCCGGTGGACGAGCACCCGGTAGAGCACCGCCCGGCGGTCGAGGTCGTGCTGACCACCCTGCACTCCGGCGGCAAGTTTGACGGCAAGTCCTATGCGGTCTCCGGCGGCCTGCACGGTGTGGGCGTGTCTGTGGTGAACGCGCTGGCCAAGCGGCTCACTGCGGAGATCCGCAGGGACGGCTTCACCTGGCGGCAGTCCTACCAGATGAGCCACCCGGTTGCCCCGCTAGAGCAGGGCGAGGCGACGGGCGAGACCGGCACGACGATCACGTTCTGGCCGGACGACACCATCTTCGAGACCACCGACTGGTCGTTCGAGACGCTGTCGCGGCGGCTGCAGGAGATGGCGTTCCTCAACCGCGGCCTCACGATCGTGCTCAGGGACGAGCGGACCGATCATGGTGAGGGCGAGCCGCGCTCGGTCCGCTACCAGTACGACGGCGGCATCGCGGACTTCGTCCGCTACATCAACGCGACCAAGGAGCCGGTGCACGAGTCGGTCATCGAGTTCGGTGACGAGGCGCCGGGCATCGCGGTCGAGATCGCCATGCAGTGGACCGGCGCGTTCGCCGAGTCCGTGCACACGTTCGCCAACACGATCAACACCGCCGAGGGCGGCACCCACGAGGAGGGCTTCCGCGCCGCGCTGACCAACACGGTCAACCGGTACGCGCGGGAGCAGAAGCTGATCCGGGAGAAGGACGAGAGCCTCACCGGCGACGACGTGCGCGAGGGCCTGACCGCGATCATCCACGTCAAGCTCGCCGAGCCGCAGTTCGAGGGCCAGACGAAGACCAAGCTCGGCAACACCGAGGCCAAGTCGTTCGTGCAGCGGGTGTGCAACGACCACCTGCGGGCCTGGTTCGAGCGCAACCCCGGGGACGCCAAGTCGATCGTGATCAAGGCGACCCAGGCGGCACGCGCCCGGATCGCCGCCCGGCAGGCCCGCGACCTGACCCGCAAGAACCTTCTCGGCTCCACCTCGCTGCCCGGCAAGCTGGCCGACTGCCAGTCCGGTGACCCGGAGAAGTGCGAGATCTACGTGGTCGAGGGCGACTCGGCTGGCGGCTCGGCCAAGGGCGGCCGGGATCCCATGTTCCAGGCCATCTTGCCGATCCGCGGCAAGATCCTGAACGTTGAGAAGGCACGGATCGACCGGGTCCTCAAGAACAACGAGGTCCAGGCCATGATCACGGCGCTGGGCACCGGCATCCACGACGAGTTCGACATCGCGAAGCTGCGTTATTACAAGATCATCCTGATGGCGGATGCCGACGTGGACGGGCAGCACATCACCACGCTGCTGCTCACGCTGCTGTTCAGGTTCATGAAGCCGCTGATCGAGGCGGGAAATGTCTACCTGGCCCAGCCGCCGCTCTACAAGATCAAGTGGGACGGCCGGGTCAAGCCCAGCTACGCCTACTCCGACCGGGAGCGGGACGCGGTCATCGAGGCCGGAATCGCCGGCGGCCGCAGGGATCCGCGGTCACGGGACGCGGTGCAGCGGTTCAAGGGCCTCGGCGAGATGAACGCGACCGAGCTGTGGGACACCACGATGGACCCCGCGCGCCGGGTGCTGCGGCTGATCACCGTGGATGACGCCGCCCAGGCGGACGAGCTGTTCAGCGTGCTGATGGGCGAGGACGTGGAGGCGCGGCGGGCCTTCATCCAGCGCAACGCCAAGGACGTCAGGTTCCTCGACATCTGAGCGCCCTGAGCGCCCCCGAAGTTACCGAAAGGCCAGGAAGTGACTGAGCTGGACACGGGTGCCCCGGCTGGCGGTGATCGCACCGAGCCGGTCGACATCCAGGTCGAGATGCAGCGCAGCTATATCGACTACGCGATGTCGGTCATCGTCGGCCGGGCGCTGCCAGACGTGCGTGACGGGCTCAAGCCGGTGCACACCCGCATCCTGTACGCGATGTACGACGGGGGCTACCGGCCCGATCGCGGCTTCTCCAAGTGCGCCCGCGTCGTCGGTGACGTCATGGGCCAGTACCACCCGCATGGCGATGCCGCCATCTACGACGCGCTGGTCCGGATGGCGCAGCCGTGGGCCATGCGGATGCCGCTGATCGACAGCGAGGGCAACTTCGGCTCGCCTGGCAACGACCCGGCGGCCGCGATGCGGTACACCGAGTGCCGCCTCGCCCCGCTGGCGATGGAGATGCTGCGGGACATCGACAAGGAAACCGTCGATTTCCGCCCCAACTACGACGGCCGCTCCGCCGAGCCGGTCGTGCTGCCGGCCCGGTTCCCCAACCTGCTGGTCAACGGCTCCGAGGGCATCGCGGTCGGGATGGCGACCAAGGTCCCGCCGCACAACCTGCGGGAAGTCGCCGACGGCGTCCAGTGGTACCTGGAGAACTTCGACGCCACGGACACCGAGCTGCTCGACGCGCTGATGGTGCGGATCAAGGGCCCGGACTTCCCCACTCGCGGGCTGATCGTCGGCCGCCGTGGCATCCAGGACGCCTACCGCACCGGCCGCGGGTCGATCACCATGCGCGCGGTCGTGGAGGTGGAAGAGGACCGCCGGGGCCGCGCCTGCCTGGTCGTCACCGAGCTGCCGTTCCAGGTTAACCCGGACAACCTGGCGCTCAAGATCGCCGAGCTGGTCAAGGACGGCCGGGTCGGCGGCATCGCGGACGTGCGGGACGAGTCCAGCGGCCGCACCGGCCAGCGGCTGGTCATCGTCCTCAAGCGCGACGCGGTCGCTAAGGTCGTGCTGAACAACCTGCACAAGCACACCCAGCTGCAGGACACTTTCGGCGCGAACATGCTGGCGCTGGTCGACGGTGTGCCGCGGACCCTCCGGCTGGACCAGCTGATCCGGTACTGGGTCACCCACCAGATCAGCGTCATCGTCCGGCGCACTCGCTTCCTGCTGCGCAAGGCGCAGGAGCGGGCGCACATCCTGTCCGCGCTGCTGAAAGCCATCGACCAGATCGACGCGGTGATCGCGCTGATCCGAGCCAGCGAGTCCGCCGCGGCCGCGCAGCGGGGCCTGATGGATCTGCTGGACATCGACGAGATCCAGGCCCGGGCGATCCTGGACATGCAGCTGCGCAAGCTCGCCGCGCTGGAGCGCCAGCAGCTCGTCGACGAGCACGAGGAGCTGATGGCGCAGATCGCTGGGTACGAGGCGATCCTGGCCTCGCCGGAGCGGCAGCGGCAGCTGATCTCGGAAGAGCTCGCCGAGATCGTCGCCAGGTTCGGCGACGACCGCCGCACCGAGATCATCGCCTACGACGGCGACATGACCGAGGCGGACCTGATCGCCGAGGAGGATGTGGTCGTCACCATCACCCGTGGCGGCTACGCCAAGCGCACCAGGACCGACCTGTACCGGGCGCAGCGCCGCGGCGGCAAGGGCGTGCGCGGTGCCCAGCTGCGCACCGACGACATCGTCGAGCACTTCTTCGTCACCACCACGCACAACTGGATCCTGTTCTTCACCAACAAGGGCCGGGTCTACCGGGCGAAGGCCTACGAGCTGCCGGACGCCGGCCGGGACGCGCGCGGCCAGCACGTCGCGAACCTGCTGGCGTTCCAGCCGGACGAGCGGATCGCCGAGGTCCTCGCGCTGGCCGACTACCAGGTGGCCCCCTATCTCGTGCTGGCCACCTCGTCCGGGCTGGTCAAGAAGTCCCGGCTGGCCGACTTCGACTCGCCGCGCTCGGGCGGCATCATCGCGATCAACCTGCGCGAGGACGACGAGGTGATCGCGGCCCGGCTGGTGTCTCCGGACCAGGACCTGCTGCTGATTAGCCGCAACGCCCAGGCGATCCGGTTCCGGGCGAGCGACGAGACGCTGCGGCCGATGGGCCGTGCCACCTCCGGCGTTATCGGCATGCGGTTCACCGACGGCGACGAGCTGCTGGGCATGCACGTGGTCGCCGAGGACGCTGACGTGCTGGTAGCGACCGAGGGCGGCTTCGCCAAGCGCACGCCGGTTGATCAGTACCCGGTTCAGGGACGCGGCGGCCAGGGAGTCCGCACGGCTAAAATTGTCGAGGCCCGGGGCGGCCTGGTCGGTGCGCTGATGGTCTTCCCCGACGACGAGGTGTTCGCGATCACCTCCGCTGGAGGGGTCATCCGCACCTCCGCCGCCGAGATCAAGCAGTCCGGCCGGCAGACGATGGGTGTCCGGCTGGTGAACCTGGGCGAAGGCCAGACGCTGGTCGCGATTGCCCGGAACGCCGAGTCCAATGACCCGGTTCACGGCACTGTGGATGATTCCGGTCCCGATCCGGCGGGAAGTGCTGCCGGTGAGGAAGATGAGCCAGCTGCTGGAGCGGCCGACTCCGGTACGGGTTCCGCCGGGCCAGCAGCAGCGGGCGCCGCGGTCGCGGCGCAGGAGACAGCCAGCCCTGACAGCCCAGTTGACGTCAGCCGGAGGCCGGACGCGACGACGACTAGCGAGCCGGGAGTGACGTAACCATGACGGGCAGTCCCGCAAGGAAGCCCGCCGACGATTCAGGCACTGCACCGGGCCGCAAAACGCAACGTGGCGGAGGTTTGGGGCGTCTTAAAAGTAGCGCCGCGGACGAGACCAGGGATTTTGTGGAACCTGGACCGCCATCTGCGGATAGCCTCAAGGCAGGAAGCGTAGCTCTGGAGGAGGACGGGGTGGATCAGCGCGTGGAGACACCGACGTGGCTGGAGGGGGACACGGGTGCCTCCGTGCCGCAGGCCGATAATCCCGCCAAGGACTCTCCTGCCAGCGACTCTACTGCTCAGGTAGGCCCCCCGCTCAGCGACACACCGGCCGATTACGCGGCCGGCACGCCAGGTCGGCCGGACGCTGACCCGCACTCCCCGGAGATGGCCCCGCCCATGACGTCCGCGCACCCGCCGATGCCGGCGGACCCCGGCGCCAGCCCGAACGGCGCCTACGGCGCGGTCCCGCCCGGCCCCGCCGCCGAGATGCGGATGGCCGACCCGTTCGCCGCGCCGCAGCCGGAGCCGCGCGGGCCGGTCGGCAGCATCACCGCCCCGTTCGCGGCGCTGAAGCTGCGCAGCCGCAAGCCGCCCAAGTCCGAGCAGGGCACCGGGTTCGGCGCTCCGCAGTACCAGCAGTCCAGCGCGCCCGCACCGACCCGCCGGGCGCAGCTTGTGCTGTCCCGGATCGAGCCATGGTCGGTCATGAAGCTCAGCTTCATGATCTCGCTGGTCGGCTGGGTGGTCCTGTTCGTGGTCGTCGCCATCCTCTACTACGCCCTGTCCAAGCTGGGCGTCTTCCATTCGATCGAGTCGACTGTGGGCCAGGTGACCTCCAGCAAGGGCAGTGCGGGCACCAACGCCGCCAAGTGGTTCGCGGCCTCCCGGATCCTCGGCTACACGATGCTCGTCGGCGCGATCAACGTGGTCCTCATCACGGCCATATCGACCATCGGCGCGGTGGTCTACAACCTGCTCACGCACGTCTCCGGCGGGGTCGAGGTCACGCTGAAGGAGACTGATTGACCTTCGGGTCGCCGTTTGCGGTAACCTATCCCGGCGTGCCCAGCGATCCGCTGGGCCAGCGGGCCTGTAGCTCAGCCGGTTAGAGCGCTTCCCTGATAAGGAAGAGGTCAGAGGTTCAAGTCCTCTCAGGCCCACCCAGGTCACAGCCCGAGTGGTCATTGGCTAGCCCCACGGACAACTAGCGGAACAGGCCACCGCACCGGCCCGGCACAGGCCGGGCACGCGGTTCCGGCACCAGATGCGGCAGACCCCCCGGAGGCCCAATCTCCGAGGGGTCTGTCTCTGTTGTGGGGCTGGATCAGGCGGCCTCGTCCTCCCTGCCGCTCCCCCGGCCTCTGGGGCCTCGTAGGCGTGCAGTCGGCTGACCGCCTCGTTCATAGCGTTGAGCACGTCGGCCCGGTCCCGGGCGAACAGGTGTAACGGCGATGTTCTTGGTGGTCTCGACCCGGCTGTGTCCCATCTGGTGGGCTACCTGCATGTCGGAGGCGCCGGACGCGATGAGCAGCGAGGCGCAGACGTGCCGCAGCTCGTGCGCGGTGTAGGCGACGATGCCGTCCTTGTCGGCCGCGGTGCAGCCCTGGCGAGCTTGAGGTACTTGCGCCACATCGCATAGCCGAGGTAGCCGCCGCGCTCCCCCGCAGCCCGGTGAACGCGAGCACCATTGCCACGTCGCCCAGGCCTGGCTTGAAGTGATCAAGCGCCCCGGCCGGCCGCAGAACCTGGGGAATGCTGGGGATGATGACCCGGCGGCGCAGCGAGCCACTCCAGCCGGTGCGCAATTCCAGCGCCGGGTTCGACGGGATTTGTCATGTCAAGTCGGCAAGAAACTTTGTTCCTACCAGGGCAGGCGGAGGTCAGGTGTGGGGGTAGGCGTCCCGCAGCTCGTGCCGCTGGCCGGGCATCACCAGGTCGCTGACCTGCACCGGCCGCCCGGCCGCGTCGTAGGCGGTGACGATCACGCTGAGCAGCGGCGCGTCCGGGCCGACGTGCAGCAGGGCGGATTCCTCGCCGGAGGGGTGGCGGGCGGTGATCTGCTCGACGGCGTGGTCGAGGCGGATCTTCTTACGAGCCAGCAGATGGGCGCGCAGGCTCTCGCCCAGCAGGTCGGCCGACGCCAGGTCGGTACCGGCGGCGATCTCCAGCGGCAGCCAGGCCGTGGCCAGCTCCACCGGCTCGCCGTCCTCGGTCAGCAGCCGCTGCCGGGCGAACGCCCGCGCGCCTGCGGTGAGCTGCAGCAGCGCGGTCACATGCGGGGGAGCGAGCCGGATCCCGGCCTGCACCAGCTCACCGTCAAGCTGCGCCTCGGTGACGTCCAGCACGCCGTGCGCGGGCCGGGTCCGCTCGACGCCGGCGAGCGCGGGCTTGCCGCGCACCAGGCTGCCCTTGCCCTGCTGGGTCTCGATCCACCCGTCCTGGCGCAGCGCCGACAGCGACCGGACGTCCTGTGGCGCTATGACTGCTTGAATCTGCCGTCTTACTTGATGCTTGACACCCTGGACCTTTGCGCGGCACCCGCTCGCAGGGCGGCGCTTCCGCTATCCGGTTCCTCCAGGCACAACTCACCTGCCTGAAGTGGCGGCGGGATCCAAGATGGTTACCTTCG